>VGIF01000126.1 GCA_016868015.1 Betaproteobacteria bacterium | reverse complement strand
CGATGATCGATCGTTGCAGCGCCGACGAGGCCACCGTGCTCGGCAACCCGCGCAAAACATCCACCTGGCTCGCCGCGTTGATGAACGGCACGCTCGGCCACACGCTCGATTTCGACGATTGTTCCAGCTTCGGCCACCCCAGCGTGGTGCTGGTGCCGGCGATGCTCGCCACCGGTGAGACGCAAAAATGCAGCGGGCGCGAATTGCTCGAGGCGTATATCGCGGGCTACGAAGTTGGTGAAGCCTTGTCGCGCATCGTGCCGCGCCGCCCCGATCAGTTTCATGGCCTGCACAGCACCGCGATGTTCGGCCCGCTCACTTCGGCCACGGTCTGCGGCAAACTGTTGAAACTCAATGCCGCGCAACAACGCCACGCCTGGGGCATCGCCGCCTCGCAAGCCGGCGGCATCACCGGCAACTTCGGCACTCACACCAAGCCGCTGCACGGCGGCATCGCTTCCCAAGCGGGCGTGATGGCCGCTGAACTCGCCGCCAACGGCTTTGAAGCCAACCCGGATGCGCTTGACGCCCCGCTGGGCTACATCACCAGCGTGGTCGCCGCCAACAACATGCAAGGCGTTTGCACCGCCAAGGCCACCGCCGAACTTGACCGCTGGCACATCGCCGACACCTGGCGCGTTAAAAAGTATCCCTGTGGCTACATCGCGCAAGGCGCAATCGATGCCGCGCTTGGGTTTCGCGAGCAATCGGGCTTGAAACTGGAAGAAATAACCGCGGTGGAAATCCGCGTGCCGCATTTGCAGCCGTACTTCCGCGTCGCGGCCAAAGGCGAATTCTCCGGCAAGTTCGGTTACGAATATCCGGTTGCATCGGCCATACTCGACGGCGAAGTGGTCAAGCAGACATTTTCCGATACGGCGTTTAAGCGGGCCGCGTTACAAGCGCATCTCCCCAAATTTAGAACGCTGGAAGACCCCGCTTCCGCGCAACACGGCCCGCTCGGCGTACTGGTGATTCAAGCCCAAGGCAAAACCATCCACCAGCCGATTGAAATACCGCTGGGGGATTGCAAGCGGCCGCTGCCGCCGTTGCGTGTTATCGAAAAATATTTGGCCAATGCGAGCGAAGTGCTTGGTGCGCCTGTCGCGCAACAAACGGCGAGTCTACTGCAGTCGCTCGAAACACTGCGGCGTATCGATTCGTTGTTGAATCTACTGGCCCAGCGCGGCTGACGCAGCAGATGATCCACGGCGCGCGTTGCCCCTACTCGTCGCGCGCCACGCGAAAACCGCGGCTATAGAGCCGGATCACCGTCGGGCTCCCCACGCGATACGCGGCACGCACGCCCGCGGGCCCATCGTCCCATGCCCCGCCACGCACCGCGCGCATATGACATTCGCCGGCAAGCCACGCGGCGCCATCCGCCGGCGCGCCCTGGTAATTCGCGTTCCAGCAATCCTGCGTCCACTCGCCGGCGTTGCCCAGCATGTCGTTAAGGCCGAACGCATTGGCGCGAAAGCGGCCGACCGGCGCGGTAAAGGCGTGGCCATCGTCGCACGCCACGCCGCCCCAGCTTGCACCATGCGGGGTGCGCGCACGCGCCGATGCGTCCGCGCCATTGGCGAACTCGCACGCGCGGCGCTCATCGTCCCCCCAAAAACGCGACGTGTTGCTGCCGGCGCGCGCCGCGTATTCCCACTCCGCTTCACTCGGCAGCCGGTACTTTTTGCCGGTGCGCGCGGCGAGCCACGCGGCATAGGCGTTGGCGTCATCCCAACTGACGCACACCACCGGGTGCGTGTCGTCCTGCGCATAGCCGGTGTTGCGCCAGTCCTTGTTGGGATCTTTTTCAAAATCAGCGCCGTTCCACGCAAAACAGCCGTCGCCAGCGCGTTTGGTCGCTTCGGCGAAGACACGGTACTCGCCGCGCGTCACCTCGAATTTCGACAGCGCAAAACGCCGCACACTCACCGCGCGCTGCGGTTCGCTGCGGCCGCGAAACGCGTCCGCCAACTGCTCGCGATCTTCCTCGCCCGGCGCAACCCCCATCAAAAAGCGCCCGGCGGGAATCACCACCATCTCCGGGCAATCCGCGCAATCGCGCTTCGCGGTGCCCGCGCCTTGCGCATACACGATTTCGCTCAACAGCACGAGCAGCAACGCCCCGGTGATTCGCATGCCTGTCCTTTGTAAACCCAAGGTTTGATCCAAGTCACTTCGCCCATGCGCGAAGCGTGTATGCTTGACGCCCGTGCCGCGCGAAAAGTGGCGTGACCCGCCTGAACTCAAATGAACCCGGACGACCCCGCCCTTATTTTGTCAGAACAGCAAGTCAGTTTGGACGTGCTGCAGGAAAAATACGCCAAGGGCGGCGAGCGCACCGCGGACGACGTGCGGCGGCGCGTGGCGCGTGCGCTCGCCGCGGTGGAACGCGACCCGGCACGCTGGGAAACCGAGTTTTTCGAGGCGTTGAGCAGCGGCTTTATTCCCGGCGGGCGCATCAACTCCGCCGCCGGCACCGATTTGCAGGCCACGCTGATCAATTGTTTTGTACAGCCGGTGGGCGACTCGGTGTCGCAAAAGGTCGACGGCAAACCCGGCATCTATGTCGCGCTGATGCAGGCCGCCGAAACCATGCGCCGCGGCGGTGGCGTCGGTTACGACTTTTCCTCGATTCGCCCCAAGGGCGCGTACGTGCGCGGCACGCATTCGCACGCCAGCGGCCCGGTCTCGTACATGCGCGTGTTCGACCTCAGCTGCGAAACCGTCGAATCCGCCGGCTCGCGGCGCGGCGCGCAAATGGGCATATTGCGCTGCGACCATCCCGACATCGAGGAATTCATACACGCCAAGGATAACGGCGATCTGCGCAACTTCAACGTGAGCGTCGCCGTCACCGACGCCTTCATGCGTGCGCTCGAAGACGACGCCGCGTGGGAACTCGTGCACCAAGCATCACCCAACCAGGAAAACGCGCAACAACGCTCGGACGGCCGCTGGGTCTACAAGCGCGTGCCCGCGCGCGCGCTGTGGCAGCAGATCATGCAATCGACATACGACCACGCCGAACCCGGCGTGGTGTTCATCGACCGCATCAACGCGGATAATAATTTATCGTATTGCGAATTGATCGAGTCGACCAATCCATGCGGTGAACAGCCGCTGCCCGCCTACGGCTGCTGCTGCCTGGGCAGCATCGATCTGACGCGCCTGGTGATCGAACCCTTCACGCCGCAAGCTCGCTTTGATTTTGCCGCGTTCGCGCGTGTGGTGCGCCCCGCTGTGCGCATGCTGGATAACGTGCTCGACCTCACCGTGTGGCCGCTGTCGCAACAGCACGCCGAGGCGAACGCCAAGCGCCGCATCGGTCTGGGCTTCACTGGCCTGGGGGATGCGTTGATCATGCTGGGGCTACGTTATGACACGCCCGAAGCGCGCCACATGGGCGCGAAAATCGCCGAGGCGATGCGCGATGAAGCGTACGCCGCGTCGGTGCAGATCGCGCGGGGAAAAGGTACGTTTCCACTGTTCGACGCGAAAAATTTTCTCGCAAGCCCTCATTTTGCCTCGCGGCTACCGGCAAAACTCAAACAGGACATCGCGCGCCACGGCTTGCGCAACAGCCATTTGTTGTCGATCGCGCCCACCGGCACCATTTCGCTGGCGTTCGCGGATAACGCCTCCAACGGCATCGAGCCCGCGTTTTCGTGGACGTATCAGCGCAAAAAGCGCATGCCCGATGACACGCACAAGACCTACGACGTCGAGGATCATGCCTGGCGCCTGTATCGCCACTTGGGCGGCACCATCGAACCGCTGCCGCCGGCATTCGTGACGGCGCTTGAAATTTCCGCGCTTGATCACATGCGCATGTCGGCGGCGATCACGCCGTTTGTCGATTCGGCGATCAGCAAAACGGTCAATGTGCCCGCGGATTATCCGTACGAGCAATTCAAGGATCTCTACATCGAAGCCTGGAAGGCGGGGTTAAAAGGCATCACCACTTACCGCCCGAACGCGGTGCTGGGCAGCGTGTTGTCGGTGAAAACCGCGCAGCCCAACGACCTCGATACCTCGGACGTCGATCGCCGCATTCAACTGGAAGCCGCGCCGCAGCCGGCACTGGCGAGTTTACGTTGGCCCGGCCGTCCGCTGCTGCCGGGCGGCAATCCGTCGTGGACCTACATGGTCGAATCGCCGTTTGGCCGTTTTGCGATTTTTGTCGGGCACGTGGAAAACGGCGTTCCCTATCCGTTCGAGGTGTGGGTCAACGGCAACGAACAGCCGCGCGGCATCGGCGCGGTGGCGAAAACGCTGTCGATGGACATGCGTGCCCAAGACGCCAAGTGGCTGCGCGTCAAGCTCGACATGCTCGCGCGCGCCGGTGGCGACGCCTTCGATTGCACGATGCCGCCCGATGGTAAGGCGCAGCGCGTGCCGGGCATCGTCGCGGCGTTTGCGCGCATCGTGCGTTTTCGTGTCGACCAGTTGGGCGCGTTGGTTACGTTGGGCGAAGCCGACGGAAAATCGCCCGTGCTAGACGCGCTGTTCGCCAAAAAAGAGCCCAAAACCGGCCCCGACGGCACGATGTCGTGGACCGCGGACGTCTACAACCCCAGTTCCGAAGACGATTTTGTTTTGATGTTAAAAGAACTCGCGTTGCCCAACGGCCAGCGCCGCCCGTATTCGGTGTGGCTGGCGGGTGTTTATCCGCGCGCGCTCGATGGCTTGTGCAAGCTCCTGTCGCTCGACATGCGCGTGATCGACCCGGCATGGATCGGCATGAAACTGCGCAAGCTGCTCACGTACGACGAGCCGCTGGGCGACTTCATGGCGCGGGTGCCGGGTGAAGCGCGGCAAGAAAATTACCCCAGCACGGTGGCCTACGTGGCGCGGCTCATCATCCACCGCTACGCCATGTTGGGGGTGCTGGATGAGCGCGGCTTTCCGCTCTCGGAAATGGGCGTGCTGGAAATCCCGGATGACGACCGCAAGCCCGACGCGCCGCGTTACCGCGTGCTCCTGGGCAAGACCTGCAAGGAGTGCGGCAGCGCGGCGGTGATCAAAAAAGACGGTTGTGAGTTTTGCACCGCGTGCGGCGCGGTGGGCGCGTGCGGATAGCCGTGCCCCGTGTCATAATAAGCGTCATGACTTGGGCGATTCGGCAGGCCATTTTGACCGAGCCCGAATCGGTTTAACCATAATCAAACCAACCGCGATGAAACCAACCGCGACGTCATTCGGAGGGGCAATGCCCGACAACGTGGAGCAGCAAAAACAACAAGACGACCGCATTGTTTTTTTACGGGAGTTTCTCAAGCACCCCAATCAGGTGGCCTCGATTATTCCCAGTTCGCGCTTCCTCGAACGGCGCGTCATGGATCAAGCCAACGTCAAAACCGCGCGCATGGTGGTCGAACTGGGCGGCGGCACCGGCGGCACCACGCGCGCCATTTTGCGCGAGCTGCCGCCGGAGGGCAAACTGCTGGTCATCGAAATCAATGCGCGGTTTTGCGCACGGCTGCAAGCCATCAACGACCCCCGCCTGATCGTGCATCGCGGCAACGCCCAGGATTTGCAGGAAGCGATCGCCACGCACGGATTGCCCGCGCCGGACGCCATTATTTCGGGCATCCCGTTTTCCACCATGGGCCACGACACCGGTTCGCGCGTGCTCAATGCCATCAAATCGGTGCTGCCGCCCGGCGGGTGCTTCGTCGCCTACCAATTCCGCAAGCAGGTGTACGAACTCGCGCGGCCGCTGTTGGGGCGTGCCGCGCGAGTGGAGCTTGCGCTGCTCAACATCCCGCCGATGCGGGTGTTTCGCTGGGAACAGCAGCCGGCGTAGCGCTGCCGCCGTACGCGCGGCGCAAAGGCGCCATCGGCTCCGCAGATCAAAAAATACTTTAAAATCAATAACTTACAATTTTGGCCCATCGGCACAGTCGCGCCTGTTGTTGGGCAACCCTTGGTGTTCGCTTGCGCTCATCCCGCGCCTGGCCGGCGCGGCCGCGGCGCCTCGAACTTAATTGATCGCGTACGCCGCCAAGGCGATGGCGCGTTATACGCGCCAACCAACGCGGGAGGGTCCATGGCGTATCCTTCGATATCGGTGTTACCGCGCGCAAGACGCATCGAAGTTGTCGGCGCAGCCTGCGGCGATGGCGCCGCTGATCCGCGCTGCGCAGCCGCCCCGCGGGTGCTGCGCGGCGCACGCTTGCTCCCACGCCTGCGCGCGCACGGCATCAACGCGGCCTGGCGCGGCCTGCTACGGCCCGCACAGGGGCCAAACGTCGAACCGTTGCAAGCGGTCAGCCAGACGTGCACGCTACTTGCGCGGCAGGCGCGCGATATCGCGCGCCGCGGCGCATTGCCGTTGGTATTGGGCGGTGATCATTCCTGCGCCATCGGCACCTGGAAGGGCGTGGCCCACGCGCACGCTGGCGCGGGCGCGCTGGGCCTGCTGTGGATCGATGCTCACATGGACGCACACACCCCCGCCACCACGCCCAGCGGCCTGCTCCACGGCATGCCGCTCGCCTGCCTGCTCGGCCACGGCGCACCGGCGCTCACCACGATCGGCGGTCCCACCCGGCTCGATCCGCGCCACGTGTGCCTTATCGGCGTGCGCAGTTTCGAGGCCGGTGAAGCCGCATTGCTCCAACGCTTGGGCGTGCGCGTGTTTTACATGCACGACATTGAGCGCGATGGCTTGCAAGCCGTGATGCGCCAAGCATTGGCGATCGCCGGCGCGGCCAGCGCGGGCTTTGGCGTCTCGCTCGATCTTGATGCTATCGATCCGTGCGATGCCCCCGCTACCGGCATTGCGGTCGCCGGCGGCATCCGTGGCGTGGCGCTGTGCGGGGCGCTGTCGCAGATCGCGCGTAACCCGGCGTTGCGCGGCATTGAGATTGTCGAATACAACCCGTTTCTCGACCGGCAAGGCGCCACCGCGGGGCTGATTGCTGAACTGATCGAAGCCATGCTGCTGGGCCAGCACACGCTGGCGCTGGAAACGCCGCTCGCGGCATAAACCGCGCCGGCCTCGCGCAGCCGGGCAATCCAAGGCCAAGCACCGCGTTTCCGGTTAAGCTTGGCGTATGAGCAACACACCCTACGCCAGCCCAGTCCACGAAGTCGCCGACGCCTTCGCCGCCAACGAGCTGTACCAAAAAAACGGCTGGACCGACGGCCTGCCCATCGTGCCGCCCACCGAAGCGGCGGTAGCGCGTTTTCTCGCCGCCGCCAGGCTCGCGCCGCAAGACGTAATCGGTAGCGAGCCGGTGCGCCGGCGCAGCATCACCGCGGAAAAAGTGGCGATCGCCGCGGTGATGGCCGGCTGCCTGCCTGAATACATGCCGGTGGTGGTGGCCGTGGTCAAAGCCATGTGCGAGCCGCAGTACGCGCTGCACGGCAGCACCGCCAGCACCGGCGGCAGCGCGCCGTTCATTGTCGTGAATGGTCCCGTGCGCCGCGCCCTTGGCATGAACGCCACGCACAACGTGCTCGCCAACGCGAGCCGCGCCAACGCCAGCATCGGCCGCGGCATCCGGCTGATGCTGATCAACGTGCTGGGCGGCATCCCCGGCCAGATGGATCGCTCGACTTTGGGCCACCCCGGCAAATTCACCTTTTGCGTTGCGGAAGACGAAGAAGACTCGCCATGGCTGCCACTCTCCGTGGAGCGCGGCATGCCGGCGGGCACCTCGGCGGTGACGGTGATGCAGGTCGAATCGCCGCATCAGATCATGAACGAATGGACGCACGACCCGCGCGAAATCCTCGACACCTACGTGGCGGCGATGAAAAGCAATCTGCTTACCTACTCGATCTGGGACGGCAACCACGCCATCGTCGTCCCCAAGCAGCACCGCGAAATTTTTGCCGCGGCGCAGTGGAGCAAACAGAACATCCGCGACTATGTGTTCGAGACGGCGCGCGTCAAGCGCAGCGAATGGCGCAACGTCGGCAAGGCCGCTGTCGCGGGCCGCAAGGACGAGGATAAAATCTATCGCGCGCTGCGTACGCCGGATGATTTACTGGTGATCGCCGCCGGCGGCCCGGCCGGCGGCTTTGGCGCGATCCTGCCGCCATGGTATGGCAATAAATCCCTGGCGGTGACTTGCGCCATCGCCGTCTGATTCGCGAAGGAGTTCTGATATGAGCTTAAGAGTCCTCGACCCGCGCCAGTCCGCGCAAGGCGAAGCGCTGCGTATGGCGCCTCCGTTGAAATCGTTAAACGGCGCGGTAATCGGCATGATCGACAACGCCAAAATCGGCACCGCGCGGCTGTTCGATTTCATCGAAGAAACCTTGCGCAAGGACTACGGCGTGCGCGAAGTGATCCGCCGGCGTAAACCCGATGCCACCAAGCCGGTACCCACGCCAATGTTGATGGAGCTTGCCGGCGTGGATGCGCTACTGTCGGCCATCGGCGACTGAGGCAGTTGCTCCTCGTGCAGTCTGCACGACGCGATTGAAGCCGAGCGCCTGGGCATCCCGGCGGTGGCCATCATCACCGACCGTTTCGCGCAAACCGCGCAAGCGGTGAGTACGGTGCATGGGCTTCGCGATTATCCGTTCGCGGTGATCGCGCATCCGGTCGCCAACAACGACGACACCGTGTTGCGCGAAAAAGCGCGCGCGGCCATGGCCGCCGTCGTGCGGTTACTCACCGCACGCCAAGCCAGTTAAGCCGCCGCGCGCGACCGCACCAGCTTGTCGAAGGTGCTGTCCGCGTTGATCAAACCGCGCTCCAGCATGAACTCGTAGGTGCGCTGAAATTCCGCCTGCGTATACAACTCGGGATGGTTGTAGCGCAGCCGCGGCAAATGCAAATCCGACGGCTCAAGCTTGACGATGTCGGCCGGCACTTCCTGTGTCAGATGGTGCAGCCACGGCCGGATGTCTTGATTAATTTTGTCCACCGCGCGGATATGCGCGCGGCGCAGCGCGTGGAATATGCCGTCGTCCACCGTCGGATCGGCGACTTCGAGCCCGTTGTAAAACGCCTCGCAAATCACCTTGAAGCCCATTTTTTCAGCCGCGGAAATCCACGGCTCCATCACCGCGGCGGCGGCGACGCGCCCTTCCACCAGCGCCTTGAAACGCTGGTTCGGGATGCCGATGTGCAGCGTTTTGATGTGCTCGGTTTTCATGTAGCCGCTTAACATCGCCAGCGTGATGTAGTGCGAGCCGGCATGAAAATTCACCGCCACTTCGACATTGGCGAGATCTTGCGGCACGTTGTACGGCGCATCGCCGCGCACCACGATGGCTTGGGTCGACACCGCCGCGCGTTTGGTGATCACCTTGACGCCGGCGCAGGTGTCTTGCGTGCGGCGCATCTGCCCCCACTCGCAGGCGTGATAAACCGAGAACTCGCCTTTTTCGATGCCCTCGTGCCACAAGAAGGATTGAATCGCAGTGTGTTGTTTGATCGGTTTGCCCGCGGCGGCCAGCATGGCTTTGCGCTTTTCTGGCACCACCAGCTCGACATCGACGCCCTCGTCCGCGAAATACCCTTCGGCCTTGGCCACGATGTCCGGCAACGAAAACACCGCGTTGTTCAACTCGACGCGGGTATGCTTTAACGTCTTTGCCATGCCGATCTCTCCTCGTGACGTTTACAAACGGTACTCCGAAACACGGTTCGCGTAAGTTACGTTCGCCCTGAGCCTGTCGAAGGACGTTAGGGTATGAACGGGCTTCGATGCTTCGACAGGCTCAGCATCAGTCCGAACGGCAGTGGGTCAAGCCGGTACTTGTTCGCGCTTGGCTGGCGTGGCCTCGCCCGCGACTTTCCCCGCCGCCTTGTCCGCCGCCTGAAAATCGGCTTCGGTCAGCGCATAAAGCCCAGCGCCGCCCAGGAAAATCTGCCTGGCGGTTTCGCGCGAGCAATTTTTCAGCACGTTGCTCGACACATTGGGGAAGTTGGAATCAAAGTGCGGATAGTCGCTCGACACGCACATGCGATCGGCACCGATCAAGCCGGCGGTGGCTTCGATTTCCGGCTCGCTGCCTTCCACCGCGGCCCAGCAATTGCGGCGGAAATATTCCTTGGGCGTCAGCGTCAAATACGGCGCGTGCGAATCGCGATACTGCGGGTAATCCCACTCGATGCGTGACAGGATACCCGGCACCCACGAATTTTGCGCTTCGAGGAAACCCACGCGCAGCTTGGGATGAAACTCGAACACGCCGCCGATCAGCATGGCGATCAATGCTTGCTGCATTTCGATCCAGTGGCTCGCGACATGGCGATAAAAGCGGTTTTCGCCGTAAAGCGCGTTCATGTGCGAATTCCACGCGCCGGTGCCCTCGTGAAAACCCCAGGTGACATCGAGTTCTTCGTGCAGCGTGTACAGCGGATCCCAATAGTTCGAATGCCAAAAACGGCCGTTGATCATATTCGGGCGGATGAACGAACCCACCGCGCCGAGCTCCTTCACGCAACGCACCAGTTCGCGGCACGCGAGATTAACATCGTGCACCGGCATCATCGCCACCCATTTCAACTGCGCGGGGCTGTGGCTGGTGAATTCGTGCATCCAGTTGTTGTACGCCTGCGCGAGCGCCAGCGATAACTTGGGATCCATGTTATCGCGCGCGAGCAGGCTCAAGCCCGCGGTCGGATACAAAACCGCGATGTCGATGCCTTCCATCTGCATACCCATCACCTGCGCCGGCGCGTCGTAGCCGCGCTTGATCGCAAAATCCAGATGCGAACTCGATTGCAGGCGCGAGCCCGACAGCGGCTGACTCACAAAGCCGCTCGCCTTGGGTTTGCCCGCGCGCTTGCGGAACTGCTGCAGGTCCTGATCGCCCGAGGTGGTGAGCCCGTCGATCACAATCGAGCCCCGCTTGACCTTGCCGTCGGCGCCGACCGGCAGTATCACGCGGTCGCGAAATTTCGGGTCGAGGTAACGCTCGAATAAATCGGGCGGCTCCATCACGTGCATGTCGCAATCAACGAAACGCAAACCGTCTTTCATGGTTTTCCCCCCAATCAATGAAAAGGTTGACCCAGCGATGCAACGGTAAACGCTACGCCGCGCCAGTGCTGGTGTCAATCAAAGCCGGCGCGGGGCGTTGCGGCGCGCTTTATTGGGGCGCGTGAGGAATAACCCGTAGCCACGGGGTGGCGCAACTTTGAACATACGGGAAATAAGCCTTACTGTCTTCGCAGTAAAACCAATGCTGCGGCTCGGGGGCCGCCTGCAACGGCTGTTCGATATACACCATCGGCTCTTCGCGCACTTGAACCGGCGCAAGCAGCGGCGGGTAAAACAGCCGCTCGTGGAAAAAAGGGTCGTGATGATGCCACCAGGGCGAGGCAAAAAACGGCGCCCCTGCGTATACACCCGCGACACCCGCGTGTGAACGTCGGTGAAAAACGGAAGCGCATGCCGCTGCCTGCCTTGCTCGTGCCGGCGCGCGCCGCGGCGCACACCATCCGGCGCTTGCCCGGCGGCCGCGGGCGCTTGCGCTTGCTGGCCTTGCCGCGACTGCGCGCGCACATCCGACATTAAGGCCATCGCCGCTAGCCCCGCCACCACCGCAGCGGCCAACCCCGTGCATAAACTTTGCTTCATTCCTCGCCCCACGGATCAATGGTCTAAGCACCACGCTGGTTAAATTGGACTGCCTACACCGCGCTCGGTTGCGCGTGCCCACCACGCAGCGCGAAGATAATAATGTAGCAGCGCCGCGCGCGCTCGAGCGATTGCGCGGCGTTGTGCAGAAGGGGCTGCGATCAAACACCATAGAATTTTAAAATATCGTTTAAAATCAAATACTTACAAAATCGCGTGACGCAAGCGCTTGCCTGCCTCGCGCACCGCGCACGGTTGGAGAAGCGTTGGACGTTGGCCGTTTGCGACCGCGTGCACTCGAGCAAAAAAAAGCACAAAAGAAAAAGCGGTTGGACGCACGCGCCTCCAACCGCTTATCGAATATGGCGCGCCCGGCAGGATTTGAACCCACGACCCCTTGGTTCGTAGCCAAGTACTCTATCCAACTGAGCTACGGGCGCGAAGGCGCGGATTATAGCAAATAACCCGACCGGCTACGAGTTTGCCCAGACGCGTGCTAGCATGCCGCCCGAAACAACGTTTACCACTAGGGAACCGGCATGAAAATCGGATTTGCGGGCATGGGGCGCATGGGCGCGGCGATGGCGGGCCGATTGTTGAAGCTTGGGCACGACGTGACGGTGTGGAACCGCACGCCAGCCAAGACGCAGCCACTGGCGGGCGCCGGCGCCAAGGTGGCGGCGACGCCGGCGGCGCTAGCGAGCGCCAGCGATATGATTTTTACCATCTTGACCGACGCTGCGGCAATCGACGCCGTGTATCTGGGCAAAGACGGCCTGCTTGAAGGCGCGGTAACTGGCAAGCTGTTTATCGAAATGAGCACGGTACGTCCGCAGACGGAGGAAAAACTCGCGCCGCGCATCAAAGCCAAGGGTGCGTTCCTGATCGATTGCCCGGTCGGCGGCACGGTGGGCCCGGCGAAAGACGGCAAACTGTTGGGCATGGCGGGCGGCGCGGCGGCCGACGTGGCGCGCGCCAAACCGGTGCTTGATCAACTGTGCCGCCGCGTCGACCATGTCGGCGACATCGGTGCCGGCGCGCGCATGAAACTCGCGATCAATCTGCCGCTGGCGATTTATTGGCAAGCCTGCGGCGAGGCCCTGACATTGTGTCAACCGCTCGGTATCGACCCGGCGAAATTGATCGAGATTCTCAGCGAAACTTCCGGTGGCCCGAACGTATTGCGCACGCGCGGGCCGGCCTTGATCGGCGCGTTAAACGGCACCGCGCCGCAACCGGTGACCTTTGATATCGACTCCATCCGCAAGGATATGCGCACCACCCTCGAAGAGGCGCGCGCCCTGGGGCGCGAGCTGCCGCTGGCGGAAAAAGCGGCGACCTGTTACGACGCCGCATCAAAAGCGGGCTTGGGGCCCGCCGACGCGGTGATGATGACGGTGGGCTTTGTCGATCAGCCGGCCACGCCACGCTAATCACCTTACCGTACACCCGCGCCCATGCGGCGCGTCACCGCTGGATCTTGCCCTTGTAGAGCGCGTCCAGATACGGGTCATTGGCATCCATGATACCCGACACCGAGCACGCCGGCACCGCCGCTTTACGCCGGATCGTCATGCTGCCGTTGATTTCGCCGGGCATGCCGCAAAACTTGCCGCGCTGCACTTGCTCGAATTCGAACACATAAGCGTCGGCCTGCGTGCGGATCAAAAACCGCCCCTGCGGCGTGTGCACGCGCGTCGCCCCTTCAGGCGTCAAACGCCATTTGGTGCCCGGCGAGGCGCGCGAGAAATCAAACGCACAAGTACGCGGCTTCCGCTTGCTGTAATAGGCGAAGCTCGCGATGCGCCCGCCGCGCGCTTCCAGCGCCATGCGCGCATGTAAATCCTCGTCGCCGTTCATGCAATCGATGCGCTCCACCACCCCGGCGAGCACCGGCAGCGGTTTGTCGCCCGGTACATCGGCCATCGGATCGATGCGCGGACGCGGCGGCGGCACCTCGGCCGCCGGCGGCGGCTCGCTCGGCGGCGCGCCGGGCGGGGTCGCGCACGCGGCCAGCAAGGACATCATGG
>VGIF01000125.1 GCA_016868015.1 Betaproteobacteria bacterium | reverse complement strand
GGGTGGCACGCTTGCCGCGGGCGCCTGCGCGGCCGGCGGCGGTGCCGCGCCGCGCAGCACGCGTGCGCGCATCACCAGCGCGGCGGTGTCGATCGCCGGTTGCGCCTCGCCTTGCAGCGCGTGCGACCATTCACCGAGCAGCGCGCGCGAGTCGTCGATGAGCGTTAACAGTTCGGGGGTGGCGGGCCGCGCCTGCGCCAGCCAATGGTTCATTACCTGTTCGAGTTCCCAGGCGAATTCACCGTAGGCCGGCAGCCCCACCATGCGCGAGCTGCCCTTTAACGTGTGAAAGCCGCGCCGCACGTTGATCAGCGCATCGCCTTCGCCCACGCCGCTTTTGCGCACCTGCGCGATATGGGCTTCCATGCCGGTCAGCACTTCGCTCGCTTCCTCGAGGAAGATTTGCAGCATTTCCGGATCCACCGCGGGTTGGGCGGGGGCTGCCGCGGCGGGCGGCGCGGCGGGCGCTGCTTCGGCTGCGCTCGGTGCTGGCTGTGCCACCGCCATTTGTTGCGACAGCGCGAGCAGCGCTTCCAGGCCCTGCTGTTTTTCGTAGCGCGTGAAATAAAGATTGATCGCGCGCTCGTTGGGCTCCTTGCCGTGCAGACACGGCTCCAGGTAAAAGCCCAGCGACCCCAAGCCTTCGGCGAGCCATTCGAGATTGCGTTGCGGATCGGTGAGCGAGCCGCCGGCGCAGCGTTCGATCAGGTGCTGGCACGCCAGCGCCAGCCGCGCGGCGCGTTTTTGGTTGGAAACCTCGAACACACCTTGCACCTGATGCAGCGTTGCGGCGAGCGGCGCGAGCGAAGCGCGCCGGGACGGGTCTTGCGCGTAGGCCTCGACGGTGCGCTCCACCTGCTGCAGGTTTTTGAGGATTTCGCGCGCGGTGGCGATGCGCAGTTTTTCATCGTTGGCTTTTTGCACGATGTCCGCGCGCAAGCCCGCCGGCGAACTGGTGCTCAGCTTGCCGGCCACGGCATCGGCGAGCCAACTCCTCATGAGGGTGACTTGTTGTTCGAGATCGGCCGGCAGGGCGTGATAATGGGTGAAGATGCTCTCGGCCATCAACAAGGCGCAGGCCATCTCCAGCGACATGACCTGAGCGTCGAGCGGATACGGATCCGGCAATTGCGCCGAGGCGTTGTGCACCGCGAGCAGCAGTTGCGTCAACGGCAGGTTGCCCAGATCGCGCGCTTTTTGCGTGAGCGGCGGCAGCAACTCGCGAAAACGCGCCAGGCGATTGGGTTCGCCGGCGACGTATTCGGTCCACACTTCCTTTACGTTGTCCAGCCGCGCGCGCGCATCTTCGAGCAGCGGCGCCTGGTTTTGCGCATCGCTTGGCGCGGTGGGCGCTTCGGGGATCAGGTGTTCCAGTTGCAGCAGGCGGCGAGCTTGCTGCAGCGGCTGCGGCGGGCGCGGGCAAGTGGCGATCGCGTAATACACTTCACGCTGCGCCGGCGCGGTGTCGGCCTTGCCGCCGGCGGCCAGATCGCGCAACAAAAAGTCGATGCGGCTGCACACCGGGCGCACCCGCGCGAGCCACTCCGCGGCATCGCTTCTGGTTTGCAGCTCAACCACGCTATCCATCAACAGCGTCGCGGCCCACCACAGGCCGCGCGGCTCCGGAAGTTGCACGGCGATTTGATGCATTTGATCGAGCACGCCGCGCATCAACCTGGGGCCGTCGGGTTTGGTGCCTTCCTTGAGCCAGGCGAGCAGCCCGCGCTGAAAACGCGAGCGGAAATCCTTCACCAGCGCGGGCAGCACCGCCGGGGTAATGGCGCGCACCTTGGGGTGCAACGGCGCATCGTCGTGCACCGGCGGGAAATACAAGTCCTTTTCCGTGGGCGTGGCGTTGCCGCTCACCTGCGCGAGTTCGCGAAGCGCCGGGAACAAGGCGAGCGGTACATAGCGCGCCATCGGCGACATCATCGACAAATTCCCGCAGTGTGAGCGCCGCGCGCGCGGCGCTGGCCACTTCGTTCACATCGGCGGGTGCGCCGCGCAGCGCGGTTTTAAGCGCGGTTTCGATCTCCGCGGCAAAACGCGCCGCGCCCGGCAATTGCACCATGCGCAGCGCGCCGGCGATTTGATGCGCGGTGTTGACGTAGGGCGTGAGCGCGGCATTGTTGGGAGCGGCGGCATGCGCGGCGGCGGCGTCGTTGATTTGCGACAGGGCGGTGCAGATTTGCACGCGCACCAGAGTCAATAAATCGGTGCGCGCGGCGTTGGCGGTTTCGCTCATGCGGCGCTCGCGGGTTTTAGTTGTTCGTTGACGGCGGCCAACAGGCCGTCGCGGGTGAAGGGTTTGGTCAGATACTGATCCGAGCCGGCAATGCGCCCGCGCGCGCGGTCGAACACGCCATCCTTGCTCGAGAGCATGACCACCGGCACGTGCGCGTAGGCCGGGTGTTGCTTGACGATCTGGCACAGTTGATAGCCGTCCAGCTTGGGCATCATGATGTCAACCAGAATCAGGTGCGGATCGTGGTCGGCGATCTTGGCGAGCGCGTCAAAGCCATCGACCGCCAGAGTCACTTGCAGCCCGGTGAGACGCAAAAAAATCTCCGCGCTGCGGCGGATGGTTTCACTGTCGTCGACGACTAGCACGCGCTTGGTGGCCGGCACTTTAAAGTCCGGCGCAATGTGGGTTGTTGAAAGCGTAGGGGTTGCCAAGGTTGCACCACTTTGGTTGCGCCACGATCAGCCCGGCGAGACGGGTAATCTGGTGGTATTGTTGGTGTCGGCGCGTTAACGCGCGGTTGCTTTGTGATTCAGTAGGCAGTGCGCGACGGGTCCGAAAATAGCTGATAAAAAACTTTAGATTGCTTACTGTCGTCTTTGATTCTAAATGAAAAAAACATCTGTGCGAGACGCTGCGTTGTGCAAACGCTCACGCTTGTCGCAATTGCGCAACGTAAGCTTTCGGGCGCCTCACTATGTCAAAATAAAATATTAAATTAAATCAATAACTTACGTAAATTCAACCCCGATCATTACAACTAAGGGTAACCATGAGTGAGTTTCGCGCGGCCCACGCCACGGGCGATGGTTGGCAGGACGCAGCCGAGCGCTGTCTGGCCCAGCTAGGGCCCGGCGCGGGCACGTTGGGTTTTTTGTATGTGACCGATTTGATCGCCGAGCATTATGCCGAGATTGCGCAGCTGTTTCGCGCGCGCACCGGCATTGACCATTGGGTGGGCGCCACCGGCGTGGGCGTTTGCGGCAACGGCGCGGAATACCTTGATCGGCCAGCGATCGCGGTCTTGGTGGGCGACTTTGAAGCGGATAGTTTTCGCGTGTTTACGGGGGTCAACAGCGCCAACGACGCGGCCAAGATCGCGCTCGAATGTGGCGGTGCCGCGCCGGCGTTCGCAATCGTGCACGCCGATGCGCAAACCGAAGGCTTGGATAAGGTGGTGCAGGCGCTCGCCAAACGCGTCGATAGCGGCTTTTTGGTCGGTGGCCTGGTGAGTTCGCGCGCGCGCAACCTGCAATTGGCCGATCAAGTAGCCGAGGGCGGCGTATCCGGCGTGGCGTTTTCGGATAACGTCATCATCGCCACGCGCTTGACCCAGGGTTGCTCGCCGATCGGCCCCAAGCGCGCGGTCACCGGCTGCCAGCGCAACGTACTCATCAGCCTGGACGGCAAACCAGCGTTTGATGTTTTTTTACAAGACATTGGCGAAAAACTCGCCGGCGATTTAAATCGCGTGGGCGGCCATATCTTCGCCGGCATTTCGGTGGCGGGCAGCGGCACCGACGATTATCTGGCGCGCAATCTGGTGGGCATCGACACCCAAAGCAAACTGATTGCCATCGGCGATTATTTGAAAAAGGGCGATCAACTGATGTTCTGCCGGCGCGACGCCAAAACCGCGCGCGACGACATGGCGCGCATGCTGCAGAGCATCCAGCAGGGTTTATACAGCCGCCCGAAAGCGGGCGTCTACTACTCGTGCCTGGGGCGCGGGGAAGCGCTGTTCGGCAAGGGCAGCGGCGAGCTTAAAATGATCAGGGATGTGTTCGGCGATCTGCCGCTAACCGGTTTTTTTTGCAACGGCGAGATTTCGCACAACCGCTTGTATGGGTATACCGGGGTGCTTACGCTATTTATTTGAGGCCGGTTTGATCTTGCCGATGAGCGTGGCGAGCGCGGCGCCGGTGACCAGCGACAGCGGTTTGCCGGGCAGGAATTGCGCCGCCTTGGGCGACACGGCGCCCGCGGTGACGCAAATGCCGTTGTAGGCGTCGGTGGCGGAAACGGCGCGTGACAAATCCTCCAGCGGTCCAACGCCGAGTTGATGCACTTTCCAGCGCCGGCATTGCAGCAGGGTGACGCGGTTCAGTTTAATCAACTTGAAATCGAACGCGGCGTGTTGCGCGGCTTCGACGGTGTAGCCCTGTCGGCGATAGGCATCGCTGATCAGGCCGCCGAATTGTTCCCAGGACATCTCGCGCAGCGTGTCAAGGCGCGCTTGCGCTTCGCGCGCCGAGATCGTGCGCATTTGGCGATACGCCACATAAAGTGCGATCACAAAAAATGGCAGCGCCACCCACGGCGCCACCGGCGGGAAGATGAGTTGCGCCACAGCGAAGAATGCGCCACCCGCGAGGGCGGAAACCCACCACGGTTGTTCAACGAGGATGGAAAAAAGCGTGCGGCGTTGGGCCATGATGGGCGTATTGTACCGGTTTGCTTCGGATAGCACCGCACGTTACGCTTGTGCGGTGAGCAGTGAACGGTAAACGGTGAAACATGAACAGTGAAAACAAAGGCCCACTGGCCGGCATTAAAGTCATCGAACTCGGCACGCTGATCGCCGGGCCGTTTTGCGCGCGCATGCTGGCGGAGTTCGGCGCGCAGGTGATCAAGATCGAGGCGCCCGGCGGCGGCGATCAGTTGCGGCAATGGCGCAAGATGTATCAGGGCACCTCGTTGTGGTGGTATGTGCAGGCGCGCAATAAAAAGTCGGTGGCGCTCAATCTGCGCGCGCCCGAGGGGCAACAGATCGTGCGCGAGTTGGCGCGCGATGCGGACATCGTGGTGGAAAATTTCCGGCCCGGCCAACTGGAAAAATGGAATATCGGCTGGGATGCGCTGGCGAAGATCAATCCCGCGTTGATCATGGTGCGTCTGTCCGGCTACGGCCAGGACGGGCCGTATCGCGACCGTCCCGGTTTTGGCGTGGTGGCGGAAGCGATGAGCGGCATGCGGTATGTCACGGGGTATCCCGAACAGCCGCCGGTGCGCATGGGCATTTCCATCGGCGATGGTATTGCGGCGCTGCATGGCGTAATCGGCGCGATGATGGCGCTGCATCACCGCACCGCCAATGGCGGCAAGGGGCAGGTGGTCGATGTCGCGCTGTATGAGGCGGTGTTCAACATGATGGAGAGTTTCATCCCGGAGTTTGACGTGCTCGGCTTCAAGCGCGAGCGCGCCGGCAATGCGCTGCCGGGCATTACGCCGTCGAACACCTACGCCACGCGCGAGGGTAAATACGTGATCATCGGCGCCAACAACGACGCCATCTTCAAGCGCATGATGTTATGCGCGGGGCGCGCCGATTTGGCCAACGACCCGGCGCTTGCCACCAATGCCGGGCGCGTGCCGCGCGCGCAGGAGCTTGATCGGGCGATTGAGGCGTGGACGCGCGCGCACGATCTTGCCGAAGTGTTAAAGGCGCTTGAGCAAGCGGAAATTCCCGCCGGCCGCGTCTACGACCCTGAAGATATTTTGAACGACGTGCACTACGCCGCGCGCAACATGATCGAGCGCTGGGCGCTGCCCGACGGCAAGCCGATGCGCATCCCGGCGGTGACCCCCAAGCTCACCGATACGCCGGGCGGCACGCGCTGGCTGGGGCCAGCGCTGGGCGAGCATACGGGCGAGGTGTTAACCGCGTTAGGCTATAGCGCGCAGCAGCAAGCGCAATTGCGCGCTCAAAACATTATTTCGTAAGCAATTGATTTAATTGATTTTTTTATTTATGACTGGATTGGCAGATGCGGCACGCGTAGTCCTCCAACGCCTTGGCCGTGACGCCCACCGCCTTGTACTGGCGGCGGTTGTATTCCTCCGATTCGAGTTCGGTGCGGAACGAATCGTTCAAGCGATTAATCATGTTAAACAGCCCGCACATCATCGACACCTCGACGATTTCCGCGTCGTTGCAGTGCCGGCGCAGCTCGTTCCACACGCCGTCGTCGTGCTTGGCGGTGTTTAATGTCATGGCCTCCGACCACGCCATCACCGCTTTTTCCTGGTCGGTGAACAGCGTGCTGGACAAATAGTCCTTCGACTTGAGCGCAGCGAATTCCGCGTCGGTCAGACCGAGTGCTTGACCAAGCACTTTGTTGTGCTCGGTTCAGTAATTGCAGTCGTTGACGGTCGAGGTCTTCAGGCACGCGAGATTGCGCAGCCGCACGCTGCAAAGCGCGCCCGCCGCCGGCTGACGCACGGCGGCGACCAGCGGCAAAAACCAGCGCGCCACTAGCGGGCTGTGCGACAAAATGCGTTGCAAATTGGCGGTGCGCCCGAGCAAGATGTTGCTGGCCTCGAACAAGTCTTTGGTGGGGCCGCTTGCTTCTTCGTCGGTGATGCCGCGAATGCGTTGGGTCATGGGCGTTTCTCCTTGAAAATCGTGGGCCGATTATAGCTTTTCACGGCAGAAGCGCTGCGCTAAGATGGCTGCGCTCACAGCCTGCAGGCGGTGCATCATGATCATTCGCGATATCTTGAACCTCAAAGGCAACGTCATTCACAGCATCGCGCCGCAGGGCTTGGTGTCCGATGCGGTGGCCACCATGGTCAAGCATGACATCGGTTCGCTGGTGGTGATGCAAGACGGCGCCATCACCGGCATGCTGACGTTTCGCGAAGTGTTGAGTGCGCTCGATGCGCGCCGCGGTAATTTGGGCGACATACCGGTGCGCGAGATGATGGTGCGTGAGCCGATGACCTGCGCGTTGGAGGATTCCGCCGATAGTTTGCGTGAACGCATGACCCAGCACCATGTGCGCTACGTGCCGGTGAAACAAGGGGACAGGTTGCTGGGGGTGATTTCGTTTCACGACATCGCCAAGGCGGTGATCAAGCAATCCAATTTCGAAAATCGTTTGCTCAAGCGTTATATCAAACATTGGCCGGAAGATGACGGTTAGCCGCCGCATTTCGGCGATTTTGGACGGTTTCGCGGCGTAAAGTGCTCTAAAGACGTGCTTTTTGGCACAATTTCATATTGCACGGCGGTTGTTTGTGCCTATCATGCAGGCGCGCCGTGTGTTGTACGCATTGTATTGCGTTGAAATTTCAGATAGCGAATAGTGGATAGTCGATAGTGAATAGCGGACTTGAACACCCATGTTAAGTTGGCTCAAAGGCGACAAAGTCGATCACCCCTTGGGGAGCACGCGCGAGTTAAAGCGCGTGGTCGATGCGTTGCCGGGCAAGGATCCGTTAAGGACTTTGGAGGAGGTCGCCTCCTGGCTTGAGTCCGTCAACGACACCGACGTGTTCAAACTGGATCAGCGTTTTAATGTGATCGAGAGCCTGGATGAGGCAAGCCGCAAGGCGCAAGAACGTGCTCGGTTGGCCTACAATACGTTGCCCGACAATGAGCACGTTCAGGAAAAGCGCATCTGGAAGGTGGCGACCGATTTCTGGAACGCCTTGGCCGCCGCTTACTTGATGTGCGTGCGTCTGGCGCAAGACGCAAAAAACGTTCCCGCCGCGTTCAAGCCCCGTTTGCCGCTGGTCGCGGCGCGCGCGGCGCATGCATTGCGCAACCAAATGCATTGGGTGCTGGTGCGCTATGGTGCGTTGCGTGCGAGCTTTTGGTCGGAAATGGGGCAGTGCGCGCGGCTGGTCGAGACCGAGGGCGCGGCCGCCCTACGCCTTGCGCTTTACGGCGACGCGCCGTTGCAAACCTCGCAACGAATCGAACATTTGCGCGCCATGATGTTTTGGGCCGCTTCGCCAAGCGGCTTGTCACCGATCGAACAGGATTTCGCCGAGCGGCTGGTGGCGCATCTTGCGCCGCGCTTTCGCATGGGTGACCAGCCGTGGGAGGGTTGTGACTACTGCTTTGATCTGGACGCCGGGTGGCCGCCGTTGCGTTATGGCGCCGGCATCCCGAAAAGCGCGGCGCCCGTTATTTCGACGGCGGCGATGCTTGGAGCGCGGTGCACGCGCTGGTGGCGGCAAGCAGCACGGACGCGCCGCCGCCCGACATCGATTGGGGGCCCACCGCGGATGGCCCGTCAGTCATCCGCACGCTTAACCATGTCGGCTTGAACTGGGGTAAACGCATGGCGGCGCGTGCCCATGTGCGTCGCCGCACGGCGATGCGCCTGTTGGTGATGCGCGGCTATCAGCATGTGCTGGGGGCGATCGAGCCGGCAACCAGTGAAGGTCTCGATTTTTCGGACACGCTCGCCTACGACTCGTGGATCGCGGAGGATGTGAGCACCGGTGGTTATGGCGTGGTGGTGCCGGCGGGCAAGGGCGAGTGGCTGCGCGTGGGCGTGTTGGTGGCACTGCGCACCGAGACCGAGTCCTCATGGGATATCGGGATTGTCCGCCGCGTCAAGGGCGATGACCACCGCCAGCATCGCGTCGGCATACAACTCATTTCCAAGGCCGCGGTACCGGTGACATTGCGCAAGGCGAGCGGCGTGGCGGCTGGCGGCAAGCGCCAAAGCGCGATTTTGTTGAGCGCGCGGCCTTCCGGCAGCGGCAGTTTGCACATTGTGGCGCGCCGTGATTTGCTCGGCGGACGCGAATCCATTGAGGCCACGTACGGAAATCCTCCAACCACGGTGACGCTCGCCGCTGGCGGGGTGGTGGAGAGCGAGCAAGACTTCGATTGGCTACGTTACAAACTTTTGACGAACTTGACTTAAACAATCGGTTATCCTTTTGGCATTAATCGGGATGAGGACGTTGTCGGAGAGCGCATGCTGCAGTGGTTGAAACGCGATCACGTCGCGCAAGCGCTGGCCACCGATCGATCGGCGCAAAAGATCATCGATGGGTTCTCTTACGTTGATCCGTGCAAGGCGCTGGAAGAGGCGCATACCTGGCTTGGTTCTATCGCCGAAACCGCGAGCTTCAAGCTCCAGCGGCGTTATGAATTGCTCGAGCTGCTGGATGGCGCCACACTTGAGTCGAACACACGGCTGCTTGTCCAATATCTGGAGTTGCCTCCCGGTGATGCGCAGAGCGAACGGTTTTGGCAGGTGGCAACTGATTTCTGGAAGCGGCTCGGCGGTGGTTATCTGCAGTGTGCCCGGCAAGCCGCAAACGCGGAAATGGTCACCTCGGCGCTTAAGCCGCGCTTGCCGCGGCTGGCAGCATTGGGATTACGCGCGCTAAGACTGCAAATGAAATGGGCGTTGTTGCGTTATGCCGCGGTGCGTAACGAGCTATGGGGCGAGTGCGGACGTTTCCTGATGCTCGCGGAAGCGCAAAACGGCGCGCTAACGCCGTCGGCACCACTGGCGGGCAACCGAGTCCTCGGTTCGCCGTACCAGGAAATGCTCAAACTGATGTTGTTTTGGCAGGCGATGCCCAGCGGCTTGTCGCCGTTCGACCAGCACGTCGCTGAACAGCTTGTCGTGCAGCTTGCGCCCAAGGCGGCTTGCCATCGCCAGTTGGCGCAAGAGTGCGACTTTTTTTTCGACGTTGATGGTGTGCGGCCGCTCGCGCGTTGGGCGCCTAACGCGCAGATCACGGCGGCCACGCGCTTTATCGACGCAACGGCATCGTGCGAGGCACTGCGCGAACTGTATACTGCGGCAAGCCGCGCGCAAACCGTGCCGCTGGAGCGTTATTTGGGGCCTGCCGCGGAACCTTATGTCGTCAAGCGCGTTTTGCGGCATTTATGGGTAGGTTGGGGCAAGACGCCGCCGCAGCGCGCGTCTAGGCGGCTCAAAGCTAATAATTCGATGTTGGCGGTATACGGTTTTGATGCCGTGCTCGGTCTGATCATGGGCCAGTCCGCGCCGGCGCTGTCGCTGGCGCTGGCGCCGGCGGCGGGCGAGGTGGACTTGGCGCGCACCGATCGCTGGGTCGCCTCGGATATCAGCGCCACCGGCTTGGGCGTCGTTGTGCCGCAAGGCAAGGGGCAGATGCTTTGTGTGGGGCAGTTGGTCGCGCTGCGCACCGAGCGCGAGCCGACGTGGCGCATTGGTATCGTGCGCCGCGTTTCCGGGCTGCAGCGCCAGCATCACTTGGGCATACAAGTGTTGTCGCAGCGCGCGCTGCCGGTTTATTTGCGCACCTTGACCGGCGCTCGGCAAGGGCGCGCACCCGTGGCCGGCATATTGCTAAGCGATACGCCGAGCGCGAGCGGCAGTTTTCACATACTGGCTCGCCGCGACCTGTTCGGCACGAGCGAGGCGATTGAAGCGGTTTTCGGCGCCCAGCCAAGCGCGCTCACGTTGGAGCCGGCGGGTGAAGCGGAGTCGGGCCAGGATTTCGATTGGCTGCGGTATAAGCTCGCGACTGTCGTGCACTAGGCGCCGTGTCTGATTTGGATTCAATCAACTGTTGCGCGTGCCGATCCGGCTGGAGCGCGGAGCGATGGTAACCCGCGGCGAAGCGCAAAGCGGCGGTGGGGGCGAGCGCGCGCCGGTAAAGCCGGCGAGCGTCACCCAGGCGATCGCGACGCTGGTGCCCAAGGATGCATTGCGCGCCGTGCAAGAGGCGACACAGTGGCTGGAATCGCTGCAGGGCGTGCCTGATTTTGCGCTGGCGCGGCGTTACGAGGCCACCACGCGCGTCGATGCCGCGTTAAAGCCGCAGTACGCGCAACTACTGGATCAATATCTCGCGCTAAAGCCGTTCGCGAAATTTCAGGAAGGGTTGTTGTGGCGCACCGCCAGCGCTTATTGGAAAGCGCTTGGCCATTCGTACGTGGAGTGTGTGCTGAGCGTGCTGGCGCACACCGAGACCGCCGAGGTTTTTCGCGGGGAATTCCCGCGGCTGGTGGCGCGCGCGTTGCGCGCGCACATCGCCCAGATCAAGTGGATCTTGATGCGCTATGGCGATGTGAGCGATGTCCACTGGACCACGGTGGCACGGCTTTACGGTTATGCCGAGGCGGGAGCGTTTCTCGATCAGCCGGTGGATATCATTACGGGCATCGGCGGCGCCGAGGATGAGCCTGGCTGCGGCAGCGTGCGGGAACTTTTTTTGCGCGCGATGGTGCTGGGGGTGTCTTCGACCGGCGGATTGTCCCCCGCCAAGCAGGATATGGCGGAGCGCGCGATCGCGCGGTTCGCGAAGCATTTTGTTTCGGGCGCGCAAGGCATTGGTCAATGCAATTTCTTTTTTGATTTGCATGGCGGCATGGCGCCGGCGCGGATATTGGCCGAAGCCCCGCGCGGCGCACGCTTGTTTTATTTCGGGGCGGGCAGCGCGATCGATCTTGCGCAAAGCGCGGTGGACGCCATCAGTGAGAAGGGTCAGCTGCCGCCGGGGCTTGACCTCGGCGCGGCGGCCGCGGCGGAACACGCCGCCGATACCCTCGCGCATCTTGCGTTTCACTGGGAAAAGGAATTGCCGGCGCGCGACGCGGTGCGCCGCAAGGTGGCCACCACGCTGCAAATCGCGCCCGGTTTCGAGGGGGTATTGGCGCAAGGCAATAAATCGCTGCATGAAACCTGGGTGGTCGAGAACGTGAGCCGCGAAGGTTACGGCGTGATCGTGCCACAGCGGCGCGGCGAGTGGCTGCAGGTGGGTGTAGCGCTCGGTTTCCTGCCCGAAACCCAGCGTTCGCGCTGGGGCGCGGCCGTGGTGCGGCGGGTGGAAACCGATGCACGCGGGCAGCGCCGCGTGGGTTTACAGATTTTGAGTAACGGCGTGGTGCCCGGCACCTTGTGCGTGCGTGACGCGGCGGGAGAACGCGGCGTGCCGCATAACGCCGTGCTGCTCGCAGCGGAACCCTCGCCAAGCGGTTACTTGCAGATGATGTTGCCCGAGGGCGCGCTGGCGCCGGGTGACGCGGCAATGGAAGTCACACGCTTACCCGACGGCAAGACGTTTGGGGTAACGGCGGCCGGCGTGATCGAATCCGGGCCGGATTTTGTTCGCGTACGTTTTAAGGTGAGCGCTGAGGTGGGCGGTTGGGTGAACGGTTAGGCGCGCGGCCGCGCATTCACGAAACGCGCAGGACTTTTCTTAGCCACTCGCCGATATCGCGAATTTCTTCCAGGCACACCGAGTGCGGCATGGCGTATTCGTGCCACTGCACGACGTAGCCGGATTGTTGGAGCAAATCGCGCGTGCTGCTGCCGCGCTCGTACGGCACCACCGGGTCTTCAGTTCCATGCGCGATGAACAGCGGGGTTGCCTTGTTGGCGCTGCTCGCTCCGGCTTCGAAACTCGAAGCGCACGGCAGATAACTCGATAACGACATCACGCCCGCGAGTTTTTGCGGGTAACGCAAGCCGGTTTGCAGGGCGATGGCGCCGCCTTGTGAAAACCCCGCCAGCACGATGCTGTCGTGGGTTATGCCGCGCGCGGCTTCGCGCGCGATGAGTTCGCCAATTTGCGCTTGCGACTGGCGCACGCCTTTTTCGTCGATGCGCTTGGCGCCCGTTTCCAGATCGCCGAAGGAAACGTCATACCACGCGCGCATCACATAGCCATTGTTGATGGTCACTGGCATCATTGGCGCATGCGGAAAAATAAAACGTATCGCCGGCGCGCCGGATAAATCAAGTTCATCAACGACCGGCACGAAGTCGTTGCCGTCCGCGCCCAGCCCGTGCATCCAGATCACGGCGGCAGTGGGGTTGGTGCGGGTTTGCAGTTCGATGGTTTCGAGCATGGGGGTAAGGAGTGATGGATAAGGAGGGAGGGGTAAGGCGTGAGGGGTGAGGCGCAAGGCGTGACGCTGGCGGGCGGGTTTACGCCTTGCAGCTCACGCCTTACGTCTCACGATTTTCGAATCGCCGACTTCGGCCGAAACGCCTTGCACACGGTTTCGTTGGTTTCAATGTACGGCCCGCCGATGAGATCGATGCAATAGGGCACGGCGGCAAAGATGCCGTTGACGATGGGTTTGCCGTTTTCGTCTTTTAGCCCTTCGAGCGTTTCCTTGATCGCCTTGGGTTGGCCGGGCAGGTTGATAATCAACGCTTGCTTGCGAATCACCGCGACCTGCCGCGACAAGATCGCGGTGGGCACGAATTTCAAACTCACCTGGCGCATTTGTTCGCCGAACCCGGGCATTTCCTTGTCGCCCACGGCGAGCGTGGCTTCGGGCGTGACGTCGCGCGGCGCGGGACCGGTGCCGCCGGTGGTGAGCACCAGGTGGCAGCCTTCTTCATCGACCAGCGCTTTGAGGGTGGCCTCGATTTGCGCCCGTTCGTCGGGAATCAGGCGCGTCACCATGCGCCACGGGGAGGTCAGCGCCCGACCAAACCAATCTTTTAGCGCCGGGATGCCCTGGTCTTCGTAGACGCCTTGGGAGGCGCGGTCGCTGACCGATACCAGGCCGATTAGCAGTTCGTCGTTCATGGGGTGATTATAGTCTTCAAAACAGTAGTGTCCGGACGTTAATCGAATAAATTCAATTGGTTAGCGGACATGTCCGGAATTTCGTCGGCGACGATTTTGTTAAGTAGTTGATCCAATGGCATTTTCTCGAACATCGTGAGGCTCA
>VGIF01000124.1 GCA_016868015.1 Betaproteobacteria bacterium | reverse complement strand
CGCTCCACGGCACCAGCGTTTCCATGCGTGCCAGGAACGACGCCTTGCGCGTGGCGCGGCTGTGCTTTTCAAATCCGCTCACTGCTGCCAGTGTCATTTGTTTCATGTCTTGCCTCGTGGCTCGCGAATACGTCCTCCCAATCAGAACGTACCACTGGAATTCGCGTTTACAGAGCAATCGGGGACTTATTCAGCGCTTCCTAAAATATCTGTAAAATCAAGGCGTTCGTGATATCTTTGCCCCGATGGCTGCGTTGCCATCGTGGATAACTAGAGTTTTGTTTCCGGTCAAGGGCGCGTGCTGTGGTCGGCGTGCGTGATAAGGGCAAAAGCGGGGATGGACGATAATTACCGAGGGGCGCTTCGCGCCGTGCTGCGAAATCGCGGCCGTCTGGCTCTGGCGGTGGTGTTCGCGTTCGCCGGTCTGGGTCAAGCCGCGAATGTCGCCGCGCAAGAAGATTACGTTTACCGCGTGGTCAAGGGCGATACGCTGATCGGGCTGAGTGCGCGGCTACTGAACTCGCCGCAGGACTGGCCCAAGCTGGCCCGTCATAATCGCCTTGCCAATCCACATCACATTGCACCCAACAGCGAATTGCGCATTCCCTTGTCGATGTTAAAGATGCACACCGCGCAGGTGACCGTCACACACAGCGTGGGCGAGGTGAAAGTCGCGAGCGGCGGCGCCAGTTCGGCGGCAACTTCGGGAGCGACATTGTCCGAAGGTGCGTCGGTTGTCACCGGCAAGGATGGCTATGCCACGCTGCGCCTGCCGGATGGCTCGACCGTACGCGTTCAATCGGCGACCGAGTTGCAGGTCGAGCGCATGCGCACCTACCCCGACGTCGGCATTCTGGAGTCGGCAATGAAGGTGGTCGCCGGCCGCGTCACCTCGCTCGTGCAAAGATTTCGTCCCGACGAAAAAAAGGAAACGCGCCATGGCGTGAAAACCCCGCTGGCGAATCTGGCGGTGCGCGGCACCGAATTTCGCGTGTCCATGGATGTGCAAAGTGGGGATACGCGCGGCGAGGTATTGCAAGGCGCGGTGGCGGTTGCCGCTGCCGGCGCCGCCGATGGTAAGCGCTTGGACGCGGGTTTTGGCAGCGTGGTGGACGCCAATCGGCGGGTATCCGATCCCATTGCATTGCTGGCGGCGCCAAACGTTGCGTCGTTATCCAAACTGCTGGAGCGCACTTTGTTGCGCTTCCCGTTGCCCGAGGTGCCGGGCGCGCATTTGTATCGTGCGCAGATCGCGCGTGACGCGGCTTTTGACATGGTGGTGCGGGAGTTTGTGTCCAAGTCGCCGGAGTTGCGCGTGACGGATATCGCCGACGGCGGCTACTTTCTGCGCGTGCGCGCGGTGGATGCGCGCGGCCTCGAGGGCCTTGATGCGACGCACGCCTTTACCTTGAAGGCGCGTCCGGAACCGCCTTTGATTAATACCCCGGCGGCCAACGGCAAGGTGCGCGCGCTCTAAGTCGAGTTTAAGTGGGCGGAAAATACCGAGGCCGCGATGTATCACCTGCAAGTCGCGAAGGACGCTGCGTTTAAGTCCGTGGTGCACGAAAACAAGGCCGCGAAAGGCGCTACCGCGGCCGCCAAGTTGCCGGTGGGCGACTACTTCTGGCGCGTGGCGAGCATACGCAAAGACGGAGGCCGGGGCCCCTACGGTGATGCGTCGGTGTTTACTTTGCTGCCGCCGCCCGCGCAGCCCGATCCGCCTAAAATCGATGCCTATGGCATGGAGTTCCGTTGGGCCCGCGAACCGGGTCAAACCTTTGAATTTCAAATGGCGACGGAACCCAAGTTCGCGAAACCGATCATGGCCCAAACTTTGAGCAGCCCGGAAATCACGGTGCCGATGCCCAATCACGGCACCTACTACATGCGCTTTCGCGCGATCGACCCGGATGGTTTCGTCGGCCCGTACACCGCGCCGCAGCGTTTTCAGGTGCCGGAACTGCCGTTCCCCTTTACCCATCCGGTGCTCGAGTTGCCGCTATTCACGCAATAGCGCGGCATTCGCGCTGGCGCGCTGTCGACGTGAAGCCTTGATGCCTTGTTGCCGCGCTGCAAACCCGCGCCGCGCAATTGCTGCTTTTGTCTTTATTTCAAGGGCTTACCATGGTAAGCTTATGCGCTATCCGAAATTCATTCGCGGCCAGTCGTGGCGCAGCGTCGCAAATCTCGGAAAGTCCATCACATTTGATCAAAAAAGGCATTAAATCATGGCGGTAGAACGTACGTTATCGATCATCAAACCGGATGCGGTAGCGAAAAATGTCATCGGGCAGATTTACTCCCGATTTGAGCAGGCCGGGCTCAAAATCATCGCGGCGCGCATGGCCTTGCTGTCGCGGACCGATGCGGAAGGGTTTTACGCGGTTCACAAAAGCCGTCCGTTTTTCAAGGATTTGGTTGAATTCATGACCTCGGGCCCGGTGATGATCCAGGTGCTCGAAGGCGAAAATGCTGTTCAAAAAAATCGTGACCTGATGGGCGCGACCGATCCCAAAAAAGCGCCCAAGGGCACCATTCGCGGCGACTTTGCCGACAGTATCGACGCCAACGCGGTGCACGGCTCGGATTCCGCGGAAAATGCCGCCATCGAAGTAGCCTATTTTTTTGCCAAGCTGGATCTTTGCCCGCGCTAGCCGGTCCACTGCGGTGATATGTCGACTGCGTTGCCCAATTTACTCGGATTCGGACGGCCAGAACTCGCCGCGTTTTGCGCGCAATTGGGCGAAAAGCCGGCGCGTCCTTTTCGCGCCAAGCAGTTGTTGCATTGGATACATCAAGCGGGAATAGATGACTTCGCGGCGATGAGCGATATCTCCAAAGCCTTGCGCGAGCGCCTGGTCAGCGAGGCCGTGATCCGCGCGCCGAGCGTGGTGCGCGACACGACCGCCGCCGACGGCACGCGCAAATGGCTGCTCGATGTCGGTACCGGCAACGCCATCGAAAGCGTTTTTATTCCCGAGCCCAATCGCGGTACCTTATGCATTTCATCGCAAGCGGGTTGCGCACTGGAATGTTCGTTTTGCGCAACCGGACGCCAGGGTTTTAACCGCAACCTCGGTGTGGCGGAAATCATCGGCCAGTTGTGGTGGGCCAACAAGTGCCTGGGCAGCTATCAGGGCGACTACGTTGGCGAACGCAAGGTAAGCAATGTGGTGATGATGGGCATGGGCGAGCCGCTTGCCAACTTCGACAACGTGGTGGCGGCGATGCGCTTGATGCTGGATGACGACGCCTACGGCTTATCGCGCCGGCGCGTGACGCTGTCGACATCGGGGCTGGTGCCAGCGCTGGACCGGCTGCGTGAAGCCTGCCCGGTCGCCTTGGCGGTGTCGCTGCATGCACCCAACGACGCGCTGCGTAATGAGTTGGTGCCGATCAACAAGAAATACCCGATCCGTGAGTTGCTGGCGGCATGCGTGCGTTATGTTGAAAAAGCGCCGCGCGATTTCGTGATGTTCGAGTACGTGCTGCTCGACGGGGTTAACGACAGCCTCGCGCAGGCGCGCGAACTGGTGGAAACGGTAAAGCCGGTGCCCTGCAAGATCAATCTGATTCCGTTTAATCCGTTTGCCGGTTCGGGTTATGAGCGCTCTAAGCCCGACGCGGTGCGCCGCTTTCAGGAGGTGTTGCTGAAAGCGGGGTTGATCGCGACCACGCGCAAAACGCGCGGTGACGATATCGATGCCGCGTGCGGCCAACTGGCCGGGCAAGTGGCCGATAAAACCCGCCGCGCGCAGCGGCGCGGCGCGCGCCTTGCGGCCGAGGGCGCTACGGCGGCGTTGGAGTTGGCGCCGTGAATGTTGTCTTCGTCCTTGCTTCCCTTGTAATGGGGCTGCTGGTTTTGTCCGGGTGCGGCACTACCAGTCCGGCGCCGAAGGCGCGCGCCGCGGGCGGATCCTCGCTTTCGGACACCGATGAGTCGCCGCGCGGGCGTGCGCGTATTCATACCGACTTGGCCGTGAGCTATATGGAAATCGGCAACCTCGGCGTGGCGCTGGAATCAGCGGTCAACGCGCAGCGTGCCGATCCGAGCTACGGCCCCGCGTATAACGTGGCGGGTTTGATTTACGCCGAACTGCAAGACGATCGCGCGGCAGAAGAGAGTTTTCGTCAGGCATTGCGCATAAACGAACGCGATTCCGACGCCAACAACAACTACGGCGCTTTTTTGTGCCAGCGCAAGCGTGAAGCCGAAGGCATCAAATTTTTCCTGTTGGCGTTGCGCGATCCGCTGTATCGCACGCCGGAGCGTTCTTATGTCAACGCCGGCATCTGCGCGCGGCGCCGTGGCGACACGGAGGGCGCGGAGCAGTTTTTTCGCAGCGCCTTAAAGAGCGATCCCAACAACCTGCATGCGCTGTATCAGTTGACGGATATGTCGTATGCAAAGGCGCGTTACGCCGAGGCGCGCCCGCTGCTGGATCTTTTGCGGCCGGTGGCGCGAAACAGCCCCGAAATACTGTGGTTGACGCTGCGCAACGAGCGGCGCCTGGGTGACAGCAATGCGCTGGAGAGCTTGGCGCATCAGTTGCGCACGAATTTTCCCAACTCACGAGAGGCCGAGCTGCTGGCGGCAGGGCAGTTCGATTGAATGCCATGGAAAATAATACGAACCAGATCGTCTTCGACCACGCCGATGGCGGCGTAACCCCGCCGGGCGCGTTGCTGGCGGCGGCACGCGAGGCACGCGGATTGACCACCGCGCAAGTCGCCCAGGCGCTCAAACTGCCGGTGGAGCAAGTACAGGCGATGGAAGCCGGCGATTATCAGCGCTTTTCGCCGGTATTCGCGCGCGGCTATTTGCGCAGCTACGCGCGCCTGCTTAAGGTCGATATCGATTCCGCGATCTTGCCGGCAATACCGCAAGCCGTCCGTAAAACAAAAACGCATTTGATGCACCATCAACCGGGTATCGCGCTGGAACGCAAACGCAGCCGAGCGCTCCCCGCTTTGCTGGCAGTCATGACATCGGTGGTGGCGGGCCTTGCTTACTACGAATTCGTGTGGAATGCGCCGGCGCAAGGGCCGGTGGCGGCGTCCGAGGCGCGCCAAACCTCTAGGCTACCCGCGCCTGAACCGCTGATCGCGCCGGCGGTGCCGCCCACCGACAGGCTTGTGTTACAGGAAAGCCGCGAGCCGGGCCAAGGCGCCGCGGACGGCGCCAGGGAAAAGGCGCTGCGCTTTTTGTTCAGCCGCGAGTCGTGGGTGGAGGTGCGCGGTGGCGATGGCAAAATCCTGTTTTCCACCGTCAGCGCACCGGGCAGCGAACGCGTGGTGCAGGGCGAGCCGCCGTTTACGCTGGTAATCGGCGCGGCCTCGGGGGTGGAGTTAAGCTACAACGGCAACCGGGTCGATCTCGCATCCCATGTGAACGAGGACGTGGCTCGGCTTAGGCTGGAGTAGACGGCTGAACGAATCTTGGGTGTGCCTGCCATGAATTGTCTTCCCAGATACGGTCCGCTGCCGCGCCGTGCGAGCCGCCTCGTGCACGTGGGGCCGGTGGCGATCGGCGGCGCTGCGCCGATCGTGGTGCAGTCGATGACCAATACCGATACCGCGGACATTGTGGGCACGGTGGCGCAGGTCGCCGCTTTGGCGCGCTCGGGTTCCGAAATTGTGCGGGTGACGGTTAATACCAGTGAAGCGGCGGCGGCGGTGCCACATATACGCGAGCGCCTGGCGGCGATGGGTATCGACGTTCCCCTGGTTGGTGATTTTCACTTCAACGGCCATCGTCTGCTCACGCAGCATCCGGCGTGCGCCGAGGCGCTGGCCAAGCTGCGCATCAATCCGGGCAACGTCGGGCGCGGTTCCAGGCGCGACGAGCAGTTCGCCACGCTGATCGAATTCGCATGCCGCTACGATAAGCCCGTGCGCATCGGCGTTAACTGGGGCAGTCTCGATCCGGAACTGATCGCGCGCATGATGGATGAAAATGCGAAAAAGTCCGAGCCCGACGAGGCTGCGGTGGTGACGCGCCGCGCGCTGGTGAGCTCCGCCATCGACAGCGCCAAGCTCGCCGAAAGTCTGGGGCTCGCGCGCGAGAAAATAATTCTGTCGTGCAAGGTGAGCGGCGTGCAGGATTTGATCGCGGTGTATCGTGATCTTGCCGCGCGATGCGATTACGCCTTGCATCTGGGCTTGACCGAGGCGGGCATGGGCTCCAAGGGCATCGTCGCCTCGACCGCGGCGATGGGCGTGTTGTTGCAAGAAGGCATCGGCGACACCATCCGCGTGTCGTTGACGCCGGAACCCAACGGCGATCGCACGCGCGAAGTGGTGGTGGCGCAGGAAATTTTGCAGACCATGGGTCTGCGGTCATTCACGCCGATGGTGATCGCGTGTCCCGGCTGCGGGCGCACCACCAGCACGTTTTTCCAGGAACTTGCCGATCGCATCCAAAGTTATTTGCGTGCGCAAATGCCGCAGTGGCGCGGCAAACATCCCGGCGTCGAAGGCATGCATGTGGCGGTGATGGGCTGCGTGGTCAACGGGCCCGGTGAAAGTAAGCACGCCAACGTCGGCATCAGCTTGCCCGGCTCGGGTGAAAATCCGGTGGCGCCGGTGTATGTGGATGGCGTTAAGACGGTGACGCTCAAGGGCGAACACATCGCCGAGGAGTTCCAGAGCATCGTCGAACGGTACGTTAAAGAAAAATACCCGGCGGCGGCATAATGAGTGAATTGATCCGTGGCATCCGCGGCATGAACGATACGCTGCCGGATGACGCTCACCTGTGGCATTACCTCGAAGACAGCGTGCGTGAAGTGTTCCGGCAGTACGGTTACCGCTACATCCGCACACCCATCGTCGAATACACCAGTTTGTTCGTGCGCGGCGTGGGTGAAGTCACCGACATCGTCGAAAAGGAGATGTATTCCTTCGAGGATTCGATGAACGGCGACAAACTGTCGCTGCGCCCCGAAGGCACGGCGCCGACGGTGCGCGCGGCGCTCGAACACAATCTGCTCTACAACGGCCCGCAGCGGCTGTGGTATGGCGGCCCGTTGTTTCGCCACGAACGGCCGCAAAAGGGGCGTTATCGCCAATACCACACCTTTGGCGTGGAAGCGCTCGGCTTCGCCGGGCCGGATATCGACATCGAGTTGCTGGTGCTGGCGCGGCGCTTGTGGCAGCGCTTGGGGCTTGACACGGTCGAACTGCAAATCAACACCATCGGCGGCAACGAGGAACGCCGCGCTTTTCGCGGCAAGCTGATCGAGTATTTCGAACGGCATCGCGAATTGTTGGATGCCGACGCGCAGCGCCGTTTGCACACCAATCCGTTGCGCATCCTCGATTCCAAAAATCCGGCGATGCAAACGATGATCGAAGGCGCGCCCAAGCTGATGGATCATTTAGGTGACGCTTCGCGCGCGAATTTTGATGCGGTGCTGGCGGGGCTAAAAGCGGCGAATATTCCCTACGTCATCAACCCGCGCCTGGTGCGCGGGCTCGATTACTACAATCTCACCGTGTTCGAATGGGTGAGCACGGTGTTGGGCGCGCAAAGCGCGGTGTGTTCGGGCGGGCGCTACGATGGGCTGTTTGAACAACTCGGCGGCAAGCCCACGCCGGGCTGCGGCTTCGGTATCGGCGTGGAGCGCTTGTTGTTGCTGCTCGAAGGCAAGGCGGCGCAGGTCCCCAGGCTCGAACCGGACGTGTGGCTGGTGCACCAAGGCAGCGGGGCCGATCAAATGGCGCCGGTGGTCGCGGAACAATTGCGCGACGCGGGGCTCCATGTGGTGCTGCACTGCGGCGGCGGCAGTTTTAAGTCGCAAATGCGCAAGGCCGACGCCAGTGGTGCGCGTTTCGCGGTTATCATCGGCGACAACGAAGCGCAGGCTGGCACACTGACTGTGAAGCCGCTGCGGGAAAGCGCGCAGCAGCAAACCCTCGATTTGCCAGCCGCACTAACGCTTATAAAAAAAGTTGTTTAAAATCAAATACTTACGTAAATGGCCTACGATTTAGAAGAACAGGAACAGATAGCTGCGCTCAAGGATTGGTGGCGTAAATGGGGCAATTTGGTAACGACCGCGTTGTTGGCGCTGCTGGTCGGCGTGGCCGGCACCCAGGCGTGGCGTTATTACAGCGCCACCCAGGCGGCATCGGCTGCAACGCTCTACGGCCAACTCGATGCCGCCGACAAAAGCGGCGAGGCGAAACGAGTGCATGACATCGCGGCCACGCTTGTCAGCAGCCACGCCGGCACGCCGTATGCGGCGATGGCGGCGATGCGCGCGGCCCAGTCGTTTGCCGTGATGAACGATCTAGCCAATGCCAAACTGCGTTTGCAGTGGGTGCTCGATAAAGCCGGCGATGAGAACCTGCGCGACCTGGCGCGGCTGCGCCTGGCGGGCGTGTTGCTCGATGAAAAAAATTTCGATGAAGCGCTGAAATTGCTGGATGCCAAACGCTCGCCGGCCTACGACGGTCTGTATGCCGATCTGCGGGGCGATGTGTTAAGCGCGCAAAACAAGCGTGCCGAGGCGCGCGCGGCGTATCTCACCGCGCTCGAAAAAATCGATGTGCGCAGCGAGTATCGCCAGTTGGTGCAGGTGAAGCTGGACGCCTTGGGCGAGGCGACAAAATGAAAATCCGCGCGACCGTGGCGCTCACCGCGCTGGCGGCCGTGAGTGCGTTGGCGGGCTGCGCCACCGTGTCGGGCTGGTTTGGCCGCTCGGCGCCGGCGGCAAAGCCGGCCGAATTGTCGCCGATTGCCGCGCCGGCCAAAACCCGCGTGCTGTGGCAGGGCAACATCGGCGCCGCGGGCAAGTCGGTGCTGTTTCCGGCGCTGGCCGGCAACACGGTGTGGGCCGCCGCGGGCAATGGGCAAGTCGGTGCATTCAGCGCGGCCAATGGTGGCGGCGAAGCGCGTTTTAGCGTGGGGCAGGGCATCACCAGCGGCGTGGCGGCCAATAACGCCCTGGTGGTGGTGGGCACGCCGCGCGGCGAATTGCTGGCGCTCGATCGCGCCGGCAAGACCTTGTGGCAGGCGCAGGCGCCGGGCGGGCTACTCGCGCCGCCGGTGATCGAGGGCGATCGCGTGATCGTGCGCGTGGGTGACGGCGCGGTGCACGCGTTTGATGTTGCCAGTGGTAAACGGGTCTGGGTCTATCAGCGTAGCGCGCCCAGTCTGACGGTGCGAAATTTCGCGCCGGTGGTGGTGCATCGGGGCACGGTGTACGCGGGGTTCCCGGGCGGACGCCTGGTAGCGCTCACCGCCGCCAACGGCGGTTTATTGTGGGATAGCGTGGTGGCGTTGCCCAAGGGCGCCACCGAGTTGGAGCGCGTGGCGGATTTGACCAGCCCGCCGGTGGTGGACGAGACGCGCGCGTGCGCAGCGGCCTTTCAAGGCCGCGTGGCGTGTTTTGACGCCACGCGCGGTACTGCGATTTGGGCGCGCGATTTGTCGAGCTTTAGCGGCATGGGGGCGGACGCGCGCAATCTTTATGTCACCGACGACAAAAGCGCGGTGTCCGCACTGGACAAATCCACCGGCGGCAGCGTGTGGAAACAAGACAAGCTGTTTGGCCGCGGGCTGACCCGGCCGCTGGCAATGGGACGTTATGTGATCGTCGGCGATTATCAGGGGTATGTGCATTTGCTCTCGCGCGAGGACGGCTCGTTCGTGGGCCGTGTCGCCACCGACGGCAGTGCGATCGGAGCAGCGCCGGTCGCGCTCGATTTGACCAGCTTTTTGGTGCAAACGCGTAACGGCGGCTTATACGCGATTGCGCTTGAGTAGCCGCGCCGCGTTCCCCCTGTCGCCGTGAAGCCGACCATTGTCATTGTTGGCCGTCCCAATGTCGGCAAATCGACGCTGTTTAACCGCTTGACGCGCAGCCGCGATGCCATCGTCGCGGATATGCCGGGGCTTACCCGCGACCGCCACTACGGCGAGGGCCGCGTCGGTCTTAAACCGTATTTGGTGGTGGATACCGGCGGTTTGGAGCCCACCGCCGCCGAAGGCGTGTACCGCGAAATGGCGCGCCAGACGCGCCAGGCGGTCGACGAAGCCGACAGCGTGCTGTTCATCGTCGATGGCCGCCAAGGGGTGACGCCGCAGGATATCGCGATTGCAGCCGAGTTGCGCAAAGCCGGGCGCCGCATTTGGCTGGTGGTCAACAAGGCCGAAGGCATGGCGCAGGCGGCGGTGACCGCGGAGTTCCACGAACTGGCGTTGGGTGATCCGCTGCCGATCTCGGCGGCGCACGGCGAAAACGTGTCGGATCTGATGGACGTGGTGCTGGCGGATTATCCGCATGCGTCGCATGGCGGCGAGGAGGACGGCAGCGGTCCGCGCATTGCCATTGTCGGCCGCCCCAACGTCGGTAAATCCACGCTGATCAACGCTTGGCTGGGGGAGCAGCGCGTGGTGGTGTTCGACCAACCCGGCACTACCCGCGATTCGGTCTATATTGATTTCGAGCGTGCCGGCAAGCGCTACACGCTGATCGACACCGCCGGCATGCGGCGCCGCGGACGGGTCACCGATGCTGTAGAAAAATTTAGTGTAATCAAGACACTACAATCTATTTCCGACGCCAACGTGGTGGTGCTGGTGCTGGACGCGCAGCAGGAGATATCGGATCAGGACGCGCATATCGCCGGTTTTATTCTCGAAGCCGGGCGCGCGCTGGTGGTGGCAGTGAATAAGTGGGACGACTTATCCGATTATCAGCGCGAGCAAATCAAGGTCCACTTGGTGCGCAAGCTCGACTTTTTAAGCTTTGCGCGGCTGCATTTCATCTCGGCGCTAAAGGGCCAGGGTATCAGCGCGGTGTTGCGCTCGGTGGATGGTGCTTTTGATGCCGCCATGGCCAAGCTGTCGACCCCGCGTTTAACGCGCGCCCTGGCTGCGGCGGTGGCGCGGCAGGAACCGCCGCGGGCGGGGGTCAGCCGCCCCAAGCTGCGGTATGCCCATCAGGGCGGATCGAACCCGCCGCGCATCATTATCCACGGTAACGCCCTGGATAAGGTGCCGGACAGTTATCGGCGCTATCTGGAACGATTTTTTCGCGACACGTTCAAATTGCAGGGAACCCCTCTTAAAGTGGAATTTAAGTCCGGGCGTAACCCCTTTGAGCGCAAGCGCCGGCCCAACGCCAACTGGGCCTGAATGATTGCTCCCCGCCATGCGTAACCAACTGGCACAAAATGAATTTTTGCAGTAAAGTAATCTCGAAAAATTAAAAAAAAACGAGGCCGTCATGAGCAATAAGGGGCAGTTGTTACAAGATCCGTTCCTCAATCAGTTGCGCAAGGAACACATTCCCGTGTCCATTTACCTGGTCAACGGCATCAAGTTGCAAGGCCAGGTGGAATCCTTCGATCAGTACGTGGTGTTGCTCAAAAATACCGTCACCCAGATGGTTTACAAGCACGCTATTTCAACCGTCGTGCCCGCGCGCGCGGTGTCGATCCCCGTGGAAGGCAGTGGTGACTGATCTGCAATTGCGCGTTGCCCTGTTAGTTGCGGATGTTTGAGCGGCCGGTCAGTCGCGGCGCAAGCCCAGGTGCGGTATTGGTGGGTCTTGATTTGGGCGAGGACGATTACGCCGAAAGCCTCTCGGAATTGCAATTGCTCGCCGCGAGCGCCGGTGTGCAGGCGCAAGACATCGTGCGCGGCAGGCGTGACCGGCCCGACCCGGCGTTGTACGCGGGCAAGGGCAAGGTCGAACAAATCGCTGACGTGGTGGCGAACACCAAAGCGCAAATCGTCATTTTTAATCATGAACTGTCGCCGGTGCAGGAGCGCAATCTGGAAAAGCGCTTGCAATGCCGCGTCGTCGACCGCACCAGTCTGATATTGGATATTTTCGCGCAGCGCGCGCGCAGCCACGAGGGTAAATTGCAAGTCGAGCTTGCACAACTCGATCACCTGGCCACGCGCCTGGTGCGCGGCTGGACACACCTGGAGCGGCAAAAGGGCGGTATCGGCATGCGCGGCCCGGGTGAGACGCAGTTGGAAACCGACCGGCGCCTGCTCGCCAAGCGGGTGAAGGTGTTGAAGGAAAAACTCGCCAAGGTGCAGGCGCAGCGCGCGGTGCAGCGCCGCTCGCGGCAGCGCGCTCATGTGCTGTCGGCATCACTGGTGGGCTACACCAACGCTGGCAAGTCGACCCTGTTCAATGTGTTAACCCGCGGCGGGGTGTATGCCGCGGACCAGTTGTTCGCGACACTGGACACCACCACGCGCAAGGTGCACACCGGCGCGGATGCCGCGGTGATTCTGTCCGACACCGTGGGATTCATCCGCCGCTTGCCGCACACGCTGGTGGCGGCGTTTCGCGCGACGCTGGAAGAGACCGTGCACGCCGACGTGCTGTTGCACGTGGTGGATGCGGCGAGCAGCGACCACGACGCGCAAATCGCGGCGGTCAACGCGGTGCTAAAGGACATCGGCGCGGATACTATTCCGCAAATTTTGGTCTACAACAAAATCGATCTCACCGCGCACAAGCCGCGAGTGGACGTCGACGAGTATGGTAAAATTAGTCGGGTTTGGATTAGCGCCGCTAAAGGCCAAGGTATTGATTTACTAAGAAATTCTTTAGGTGATCTGGCCGACGCGGCATTTCAACCGGATAGCGTTGCGGCGGCCTAGCGGGATCGTTCGCCGTCCGTATATTTTCTGTTCACTGTAATCAGGTAAAGTAGATTTATTCATGGCAGGTCTTCAACAATCTGTCGGTGGTTGGCTGCGTCATGGTGTCGCCCGCGTGTTGGGCGCTCTGATGTCGCTCAACGATCCGAATTGGGGCAAGCGTCCGGGCGGGAGCAATCAAGGGCCACCCGATCTTGACGAGGTGTGGCGCAACTTCCAGAAAAAGCTCAACGGTCTGTTCGGCAACCGTGGCGGCGGGCCGGGCAAACCGGCGGGCGAATCCGGCCCGCCGATCAGCCCTAGAAATCTGGGCGGCGGCGCGCTGGTGCTGGCCGCGCTGATCGCGGGCGTTTGGCTGGCGAGCGGCTTTTATATCGTGAGCGAAGGTCAAAAAGGCGCGGTGCTGCGCTTCGGAAAGTTCGCGCAGCTCACCGAGCCGGGGCTGCGTTGGCATTTGCCGTATCCCATCGAATCGCGCCAAGTGGTCAATGTTTCTCAAGTGCGCAGCGTCGAAGTCGGCTATCGCAACAACGTCAAAAGCAAGGTGTTGAAGGAATCCCTGATGCTCACCGATGATGAAAACATCGTCGATGCGCAGTTCGCCGTGCAGTACGTGTTAAAAAGCGCGCGCGATTATTTATTCGAAAACCGTTCGCCCGATGACGCCGTGCTGCAGGCGGCGGAAACTGCGATTCGTGAAGTCGTCGGTAAAAGCACCATGGATTTTGTCGTGCAACAGGGCCGCGCCGAGGTAGGCGACCGCGTGCAAAAGCTGATGCAGACGATTCTGGACCGCTACAAAACCGGTGTGCAAATCCAGAAGGTCAATATGCAAAACGCGCAGCCGCCGGAACGAGTGCAGGCCGCGTTCGAGGATGCGGTGAAAGCGGGCCAGGATCGCGAGCGCCAAAAGAACGAAGGCGAGGCCTACGCCAACGACGTGGTGCCCAAGGCCAAGGGTGTGGCCGCGCGCCTGGTGCAGGAGGCCGAAGCGCACCGTGAACGCGTGGTGCAGGAGGCGATGGGTGATGCCGAGCGCTTTAACCTGATCGTTGTCGAATATAAAAGGGCGCCGCAGGTCACGCGCGATCGTTTGTATCTGGACGCGATGCAGCAGATCATGACCAACACCACCAAAATCGTGGTCGAAAAAGGTAGTAATAATCTGATGTATTTGCCCCTGGATAAAATCATGCAAATGGCCGGCGCGCCGCCGCAGGCGGCCGCGGCTGCCCCACCGCCGGTGGCGGCGCCG
>VGIF01000123.1 GCA_016868015.1 Betaproteobacteria bacterium | reverse complement strand
TTTTATGCCAAACGCAAGCAGCCGGTGCTGGAGGTGAGCGTCACCAACGGCCGCCGGCTTTCGCACTATCGCTACGCCGTGCATCGCGATGTCACCATCGACACGCCGTTTAAGCGCTTGAACACCCTGCACTTCGTGCGCCAGCACGCCGCCGATCAAGCGGGCGCCGAAGTGTGGATCGCGCCCGAGTACGGCAACGTGCCGGTGAAAGTACTCATCCTCGAAGAGGACGGCGACCGCTACGAACAAGTCGCCACGCAGGTGGACATCAAACCGTGAGACCCGCTCCTAATTTAACGCTGTGGATGGCGCTGTCGTTTTCAGTGCTGGCGCACGCGCTGACGCTTTCGGGCGCCTGGTTTGAACTGCCGCAATCCAACAACGAGGCCGCTACGTTGCCGTTAAGCGCGAGTCTGCAGTACGCGGCACCGGCGACCGTGGCGCCGGTGCCGCCACCGGTCAAAGCCACCGCCCCAGCGGCAAGGACGCGGCCCGCCAAGGTCGCGGCCGCGCCAGGCATCATACGCACCGACGCGCCGCTCGCGCGGCCGGCCGATGCCGCGGTAATGGCAGCATTGAGCGACGACGACACGTCTGAACTCGCTGCTGCCGAACCCGCTGCGCCCGAAATGACGGCGCAGGCGCAGCCCGCTGAGCCTGAAATGACCGCGCAGGCGCAGCCCGCCGAGCCTGCGCGACCAACCGAACCGATCGTCCTCGCCGAAGCCGCACCCAGCACCTTCAAGCCCGAACCCGCGCAAATGCGCTCATTGCCCAAGCGCGGACGCATCGCTTACGAATTGAGTTACTACCTCGGCGGCCGGCCCTTGCTGGTGGGCAGCGCGGTGCAAACCTGGGAAGCGAGAGAATCGAGCTACCGGCTCGAAAGCCGCTTGCAGCCGGTGGGTTTTGCGCGCTTCACGCGCTTTGGCCCGCGCGTGTATGAAAGTAGCGGCGAGATCACGGCGGGCGGGCTGCAACCGCGCGAATTCACCGCCAAAGTGGTGGTTCGCGGCAAATCCGACGATACCGCCGCGCACTTCGATTGGGGCAATCACACGCTGCAATTCGGCCGCGCGGCCGACAGCAAAAACGCCGCCCTGCCCGCGGGCAGCCAAGATCTTCAAAGCTTCATGTTCCAACTGTCGTTGGCGCCGCCGCCCAAGGGCCGCCTCACCATGCCGATTACCAACGGCACGCGCTTTGAAAACTACGATATCGACGTGCTCGACGAACAAACCATCGACACGCCGATCGGGCGGCTGCGCACGCTGCCGGTGAAGCGCGCGGCGCGCGCGGGCCGCGAAGGCATTGAAGTGTGGCTCGCCGCCGATTATCATTATTTGCCGGTGCGCATCCGCGTCACCAACCGCGACGGTTCGCCAGGCGGAGAACAAATCGCCACCGAGATCAACATCGGTGACAAATAAGCCTGCCGCGACGCCGGCACGCCACCTATCTTGAAAATCGCCGCTGCGCCCTTCGAGCACGCCGTGGCGGCTCTGGCCGCCGTGCTGCGTTTTGAGTTTCCCGCCGATGCGCTGTTAAGCCGCTATTTTCGCGAGCATCGCGAGCTGGGCGCGCACGATCGCGCGTTTGTCGCCGAGGCAGTGTTCGGCGTGCTGCGCAAAAAGCGGCTGCTCGATCACGTCACCCAACAGGGTGGGCCACGCGCGTTATTGCTGGCGTGGCTCGCGCGCGTGCAAGGTTTGAACACGCGCGAATTCGAAGCGGTTATTCGCCGCAATGACGCGCCATTGGTCGCGCGCATCAAGGCCGCGCGCACGGACGATTTGACGCTCGCCGAGCAAGCCGAACTGCCCACTTGGGTTGTAGAAAAATTTCAATTAAATCAAGGGATTGCAGATATACATCGATTAGGCGAGGCACTCGCTCGCGAAGCGCCGCTCGATTTGCGCGTGAACACCCTGAAGGCGCGGCGCGAGGACGTACTGGCGCAATTGCGCGCCGACGGTTTTGAAGTTCAAGCCACACCTTACTCACCGTGGGGCTTGCGCATGCAAGGCCGCCCCGCGATCAACCGCCACGCCCTGTTTGTGGATGGCACGCTCGAAGTGCAAGATGAAGGCAGCCAGTTGTTGTGCGTGCTGCTCGCGCCCACGCGGCATGACTTGGTGATCGATTTTTGCGCGGGCGCCGGCGGCAAAACGCTGGCGTTGGGCGCGATGATGGGCAATCGCGGGCGGCTTTACGCGTTTGACGTGTCGCCGGCGCGGCTGCGCAAACTTGCGCCGCGCCTGGCGCGCTCGGGCTTATCGAACGTGCATCCGCAAGCGATCGCCAACGAAAACGATATTCGCATCAAACGCCTCTCCGGTAAAGCCGATCGCGTGTTGATCGACTCGCCGTGCAGCGGCTTGGGCACGTTGCGGCGCAACCCGGATTTGAAATGGCGCCAATCGCCGCAGAGTGTCGCCGAACTCACGCAAAAACAAACGGCGATCCTCGCCGCCGCGGCGCGCCTGGTGAAAGCGGGCGGGCGCGTGGTGTATGCCACGTGCAGCTTGCTGGCCGAAGAAAACGAGGGCATCGTCGAGGCGTTTCTCGCCGCGCACCCGCAATTCGTGCTCACCGACTGCGGCAGCGTGCTCGCGCAGCAGCACATTGCGCTTCACACGGGAAAATGTCTAAAGCTGACCCCGCATGAACACGGCACGGACGGTTTTTTTGGGGCGGTGTTGACCCGGCGATAAACGCCGCGTCGCATGCTAGAATCATTGCCATCACAGCGATGCCATCGAGATTATTGACACCGCCGCCAGCGTAGCAATGCCGACCCTGCTTGCCGAAGCGCCACGCGCCAATTTGTTGTTGAATCTATGGGCGCATCTGCACGAACCCGCCGTGTTGTGGCAACTCGCCGTGGCCGCCGCGTGTTTGGCGCTTGCCTGGGGGTTGGGCACGCTGCTTAAGCCGCGCATCACCGCGCTCGATACCGGCTCCCGTTTCGGGCGCGAAGCCATCGGCATGTTGCGCTTGCCGCTGCTCGCGCTGGTGTTCGCGCTGCTCGCGCGCGCGGGCATGGCGGCGGCGGGCGGCGAAAAACTTTTCGTGCTCGATTTGCTGGTGACGCTGTTGACCGCGGCGATCATCATCCGTTTCGCGGTGTTGATGCTGCGCCAGGTGTTCGCGCCCAGCGGCTGGCGCGACACCTTGATCCGCATCATCGCCTGGTCGGTATGGATCGGCGTCGCGCTGCACGTGGCGGGGCTGCTGCCCGATTTGATGAAATTTCTCGACGCCATCGGCGTGAGCGTGGGCAAGACCCGCATTTCGCTGCTGTTGATCGCGCAAGCCATCTTATCGGTGCTGGCCACGGTGCTGATCGCACTGTGGATCGGGCGGTTTATCGAGGCGCGCGCGATGGCCGCCACCGATGTCGATATCAACCTGCGGGTGATGATTTCCAAGCTGGCGCAGGCGCTCCTGGTGCTGCTGGCGATTTTGCTGGCGCTGCCGGCGGTGGGCATCGATCTCACCGTGCTCTCGGTTTTCGGCGGTGCGCTCGGCGTGGGGCTCGGCTTCGGGCTGCAAAAAATCGCCAGCAATTACATCAGCGGTTTTATTATTTTGATGGACCGTTCGGTGTCGCTCGGCGATTTGGTGACGGTGGACAATCAAACCGGCAAACTGTCCAAAATGACCGCGCGTTACGTCGTGGTGCGCAGCCTCGCCGGCGTGGAGGCGATTATTCCCAATGACACGCTGATCACCTCCACCGTGGTCAATCAGTCATACACCGACAAGCGCGTGCGCCAGGCGCTCACCGTGCAGGTCGGTTACGACAGCGACATCGAGCGCGCGCTCGCCATTCTGGAGGATGCCGCCAGGCACCAGCCGCGCACCTTGGCCGAGCCCGCGCCGAAGGCGTTTGTGGTGAAATTCGCCGACAGCGGCATCGACCTCGAACTGGGCTTCTGGGTGGACGATCCGTCGCAAGGCACCAAGGCCATGCGCTCGGCCATGCACCTGGAAATCTGGCGGGAATTTCGCGCCCATGGCGTCGAAATCCCCTATCCGCAGCGGGTAGTCAGGCTGGCGGCGGGCACGCCATCCTCCACCGGCGCCGAGGCATCAAAAAAATATCAATAAAATCAAATATTTACATTATTTCCCAAATTGCAAACTTGATTTTACAAAAAGCATGGCAATTTACCAAAAACTGACCTTTCGCCGATTTATGAACTTCGGTAGACTGCGCCGGGATTTTACCTAAGAAGCAACGAGGAGGCATATGGGCAGTTTCATGGATTGGCTCAATGGCGGCTTGTTCGACATGCCCTGGTGGGGTTACGTCCTGGCGGCGCTGGCGCTGACGCACATCACCATTGCGGGGGTGACAATTTACTTGCATCGCCACTCGGCGCATCGCGCACTCGATTTGCATCCCATCGTCAGTCACTTTTTCCGCTTTTGGTTGTGGCTCACCACCGGCATGACCACCAAGGCCTGGACCGCGATTCACCGCAAGCATCACGCCAAATGCGAAACCGCCGAAGACCCGCATAGCCCGATGATCTTCGGCATCCGCAAAGTGTTGTTCCAGGGCGCGGAGCTTTATCGCATCGAAGGCAAAAAACAGGAAACACTGGATCAATACGGCCACGGCACGCCCGACGATTGGCTCGAGCGCAACATCTACGGCGTTCGCGACCGCTACGGCGTGGGCGCGATGCTGGTGATCGATTTGATTGTGTTTGGCCCCATCGGGCTTACCATCTGGGCGGTGCAAATGATGTGGATCCCGTTTCTCGCCGCGGGCGTGATCAACGGCATCGGCCACTACTGGGGTTATCGCAATTTTCAGTCGGAAGACACCAGCCGCAACGTTATTCCTTGGGGCATTTTGATCGGCGGCGAGGAACTGCACAACAATCACCACGCCTACGGTACTTCGGCCAAACTGTCCAACCGCTGGTATGAATTCGACATCGGCTGGCTCTACATCCGCACGCTGGAAACGCTGGGCTTGGCCAAGGTGCGCAAGGTCGCGCCGAAGTTAAAACTCAACACCGCCAAGACGCGCTGCGATCACGACACGCTGCAAGCCGTGATCACCCACCGCTACGATGTCGTCACCAAATACGCGCGCAGCCTGCGCGAAACCTGCGCCACCGAAATGCAGGCGTTAAAAGCGCGCGCCGTAAGCGTGGATCGCGCGCGCATGAAGCGCTGGCTGCACATCGATGCGCAAGCATTGCCCGAAACCGAGCGTGCCGAACGCGCGCAGGTGATCAGCCACAGCAACGTGCTCGCCACCGTCTACACCATGCGCGACGAACTGGCCGCGGTGTGGGCGCGCTCCACCGCCTCCAAGGAGCAACTGGTGCACAAACTCGAAGACTGGTGCCACCGCGCGGAAAACAGCGGCATCGTCGCGTTGCAGGAGTTTTCGCGGCGGCTGCGGTGTTACGCGTAGTGCCGTGAGGCGTGAGGCGTAAAACCCACGGCATTTCGCCTCACGTCTCACGCCTCACCAAAGAAAAAGCCCGCAAATTGCGGGCTTTTTCTTTATGACCGCTTCGCGGTCACTTAATCTTCGCTTCCTTGTAAATCACGTGCTTGCGCGCCACCGGATCGAATTTGAGAATTTCCATCTTCTCCGGCATGGTGCGCTTGTTCTTCGACGTGGTGTAAAAGTGGCCGGTGCCGGCGCTGGATTCGAGTTTGATTTTGTCGCGTTTGCTTGCCATCGTTGTCTCCTAGATTGGTCTGCTTAGACGGCTACACCTTGCTTGCGCAAATCGGCGAGCACCACTTCGATGCCCTTTTTGTCGATGGTGCGCAGGCCCGCTTGCGATACACGCAGGCTGACCCAGCGGTTTTCGCTTTCCACCCAAAAACGGCGGTTGTGCAAATTCGGTAAAAAGCGCCGCTTGGTTTTGTTGTTGGCGTGGGACACATTGTTCCCGATCATCGGCTTTTTACCGGTGACCTGACAAACGCGTGACATGATCAACCCTTGTTGGTTTCGTTATGCGAAGGCGGCCGGCTGACGACCGCAAAAAGAGCGCGAATTCTACACGAAAAGGCTACACCCGTTCAAGGTGAAAAATCAGCCACTTAGCCTGTCTCAGGCGCTCGGGCGACTCCTCCAACTCAAAAAAATCTTTAATAAAATTAGATACTTACAATATTCCCCGCTCGTTGAACGACATCACACTATCCGCGCCCACCACAAAGTGATCGAGCACTTTTACCTCCACCAGCGCTAGTGCGCGTTTTAACGTCGCGGTGAGCAGTTCATCGGCGTTGCTCGGCTGCGCAAGCCCAGAGGGATGGTTATGCGCAAAAATCACCGCCGCGGCGTTGTGCTTTAACGCGGCCTTCACCACCTCGCGCGGATACACGCTGGTTTGCATCAACGTGCCGGCGAATAGCTCCTCCACCGCCAGCACGCAATGGCGCGCATCGAGAAATACCGCGATGAACACTTCGCGCGCACGGTTTTGCAATCGCAGCCGCAAATAATCGCGCACCGCTTGCGGCGTGGTGAGGGCGACACCCGCTTTGAGTTGCTCGCCCAGCGCGCGCTGCGCCATTTCCAGCACCGCTTGCAGTTGCACGTATTTCGCCACGCCCAGGCCGTGCATCGCGCAAAACGTTTTCTGATCCGCGCTACACAACGCCGACAATGACCCAAACTGCGCCACCACCTCGCGCGCGAGATCGACCGCCGATTTACCCGTGACACCGGTACGCAAAAAAATCGCCACCAGCTCCGCATCGGATAGGGCCGCGGCACCTTTACTCAACAGTTTTTCGCGCGGACGGTCGTCGGCGGGCCAGTCGGTGATTGCCATAGTTTTTTTTGGTGAACAGTGAGGAACGGCGAGCAGGGGGTCGTGCTTTACTGTTCGCCGTAAACTGTTCACGGTTAACTGTTCAAGGTTGCCTGCATTTTCCCCCTGTTTACGCAATGCAACGCGTACGGTTAAACTGTAGTCCTTTCGCGCAGAAAGCGCTATATGACTGATATTTCTAGAAAAAAGGTGGTTCTGGGCGTCACCGGCGGCGTCGCGGCGTATAAGGCCGCCGAACTCGTGCGCAGGCTCGGCGAGGCCAATATCGAGGTACATGTGGTGATGACCCAAGCCGCGTGCGGTTTTATCACCCCGGCCACGATGCAAGCGCTTTCCGGCAACCCAGTTTACACCGACATGTGGGACGCGCGCATTGCCAACAGCATGGCGCACATCGAACTGTCGCGCGACAAAGCGGCGATCGTGATCGCGCCCGCCACCGCTGATTTCATGGCGAAACTTGTGCACGGCTTGGCCGATGATTTGCTGTCGACCTTGTGCCTCGCGCGCGATTGCCCGCTGCTGGTGGCGCCGGCAATGAATCGCCAAATGTGGGAACACCCCGCCACCCAACGCAACGTCAAAAAACTGGCCGAAGACGGCGTCACGATCTTAGGCCCCGCCAGCGGCGACCAAGCCTGCGGCGAAATCGGCCAAGGCCGCATGCTTGAAGCGCAAGACATCGCCGATGCGGTGGCCGCGTTTCTCGCGCCGAAAAGTTTGAGTGGCGTGCGCGTGCTGATGACCGCCGGCCCCACCTTCGAAGCCATCGACGCGGTGCGCGGCATCACCAATCGCAGCTCCGGCAAAATGGGTTACGCCATCGCGCGCGCGGCTATCGGCGCCGGCGCGAAAGTGACGCTGGTCTCCGGCCCGACGAGCCAGCAGCTGCCGGTGGGCGCCACGGTGACGCCGGTGCAAAGTGCTGCGGAAATGTTCGACGCGGTGAAACGCAACGCGAAGAACGCGGATATTTTTATCGGTGTCGCGGCGGTCGCCGATTACCGCGTCGACAAACCGCGCGAACACAAAATCAAAAAAACCGAAAAAACCGCGCTCACCTTAAAACTCGTGCCCAACCCCGACATCCTCGCTTGGGTTGCCGCGCAACCCAAACCACCCTTCACCGTCGGCTTCGCCGCGGAATCGCAGCACCTAGAAACCTACGCCGACGAAAAACGCCGCCGTAAAAAAGTGCAGCTCATTGTCGCCAATCTCGCGCAAGCGGCCATCGGCGCGGACGACAACGAAGTGATGCTGCTCGACGACAGCGGCACGCGCAAACTCATGCGCGCGCCGAAGGAGATGGTGGCGAAAGACATCGTCGCGCACATCGCCACGCTGTACCACTCGGCGAAAAAGCGGCGCTAGCAGACTGTCGGACTTAGCTTGTCGAAGCGAAAAACGACAGGTGCGGGGACAGATTTTCACGTTTTTCAAGCGAATAGTTCCCACTATTCGCGCAGGCACCCAGGGAAATATGGACCACATCCGCTCATGTTGCAGCCGGCAGGGTTAACGCCGACAGGCTGCTAGACGGCGGGCCGCCGCGCCCGGCATTCATTCATGAGTATCCGCCGCCGCTAAAACCCGCCGCCGTTTGGCGGCGCTTTTTATTCAGCGCCCTGCACGCCGTTTTCCCGCTTTAGCGCCGCCTGCGCGGGTGGCTGCCAGGCTTGCTGGCTTTCGTAACGCTTGGCATAGCGGTAAAAAGTGCCTTCGAAGCTCCCCAAGGCAATGACAAACCCCGCCCATCCATCGAGCACGCCAAGCTTGAAAACGTAGTGCCTGAGAAACGCCCACGCCGCGTGCGCCAACGCGCCGCCCATGGAAACACGCCGGTGGGCAAGCTTTTGCGCGCCGAGCGTCGAATAGCGATTCATCTTTCGAATTACTTCCTCCAGGTTACGAAACGGAATCTGCCAGATGGCATTCCGCAGGCGCCCAACCGGCCTGGCGGTGAGCAACTCGTAGCCTTCATGTACCGGGTCGCGCGTATAGCGTAAGGCGTGTTTGCGAAAGAGCTGCGGCTGCCGGAAATCGGGATGCCACCCCGAGTGCTTGATCCAGCGCCCCATGAAAAAATTTCGCCGCGGCACGAGGTAGGCATCGTGCGGCGCCTGTTTCGCGACGAGTTGCAGGATTTCGTCTCGCACCGCCTGCGTGCAGCGCTCGTCCGAGTCAAGACTGAAAATCCAATCGTGCGTGCAGTATGCGACCGCCTGGTTGCGCAGGTCGCCGAAACCCTCGAACGGAATCTGCACGACGCGCGCACCCAGCGCCGCCGCGATTTGCGCCGTGCCATCGGTGCTGCCGGAGTCGGCGAGCACCACTTCGTCGGCCCACAGCACGCTGGCGAGCGCGTCGCGTATTTTTTCGGCTTAGTTGTAGGCAATGATGTATGCGGAAATTTTCAAAATTTAACCCGTACTAAAAAAGCCCTGCGCAACGCGGAACAACCACTGGCTTTACACCCACGGTTGTGATGAAAGCCCGCAGACGAATCATCCGTTTCGCCGTCCCGGCGCGACGCACACACGGGCTTGCGCGCATGCGCCTAGACGAGCGCCGGGCGAAACCAGGAACGGGCGCGGCCGAACGGGCCGTCTCACCCTCAGCGTATGAACCGCTTAACGTAATCGGTGCCGAGTCCGACCGACTCGAAATGCTTGCGCGCCACAGCGATGCGGTCGAATACATCGGTGGAGCCGATCGTTCTGCCCTGCTCATCGCAATACAGCAGCGCGCCGGTGTTGTGAAACAGCGTGATCATTGTGTCACCCTCATCCACCACCAGCGTGTGCACGTCGCCCGGCGGCTCGAACAAATAGCTGCCCGCCGTGGCGACCCAATCGCGTTCGAGATAGCGCCAGCGGCCTTCCAGCACAAAACCGTGCACCGGCGCGGGATGGCGATGGCGCGACACCACGCCCGCCTGCGTCACCTTGGTCAAGTGCACCCAATAGCCCTGGCTCACGTTCAAACACAGCGGCCGGTTCCAGCGGCCGGGGCCGGAGGGCACCCAAAGCCGCTCGTCCTGCGGCTCGCGCGCATCCTTCCAAAAGATCTCATCGAGCATGTCCTGCGCAGCAAGCGGGGAATAGCGTGGGGTCACGGTATCGGGCATGGGGCTCACCTTAAGACGGTTGACCGGTCAGTGTAGCGAAAATCCAAACCGGATGCACCGCGGCAATACGATCATGGCGCAACACACCTACGGCACGATCTGGATCGGCGCTGCCGGCCATGGCCCATCGAGCAGCGCCGCCAGCAACAAGGCCAGCGCGCGCGGAATAAAGGTTTCGCGCGAGCGCGCGATCTCCTCGATCGACCACCAGCGCAATTCGCGAAACATCTCGCGCTCGGCGCGCGTCAACGCGGTCGGCGCCGCGGCAAAGTGCGGCACGCGCTGAATGTAAACCCGCGCCAGCGTGTCGAGCGGGCGGCCGTCGCGCATGATGCGTTTGGGCGAGGTCCACACCCAGTGACCGGGTTCATCGAGGGCGAGCCCGGTCTCCTCCAGAATCTCGCGGCGCAATGCAGCCTCGAACGTTTCACCAGGATTGAGCGAGCCGCCGGGCGTGAGCCAGCAAGTGCGCCCGGTGTTAAAAGCGAGCTTCATCAGGAGCACGCGATCCCGCGGATCAATTAGCAGCGCACGGGCGGATTCGATGATGGTCATTGACGCTTGCGGCTCGTTTGATGTTCCGGGTGAATCGGGCGGGCGGCGAACGCAATCGATGCGCCGAGCGCCCTGCCCGAAACAGCCCGCGTTCGGCGCAAAATGGTAGCGCACATTCCCACGCGCGCGCTTATAATCTTCACTGCATTTCGATGAACGATGAGGAGATGATGAAATGTTCAGTCACATCATGATTGGCAGCAACGATATCGCCCGCTCGAAAAAATTTTACGACGCGCTGTTCGCCGCCATGGGAGCCAAGCCCGGCGTCGAGGACGCCAAGGGCCGGCTGATCTATGCGCACAACGGCGGGCGTTTAATGGTAACCAAACCCATCGACGGCAAGCCGGCCAGCGCCGCCAATGGCGGCACCATCGGCTTCACCATGAGCGATGCCCAACAAGCCGAAGCTTGGCACAAGGCCGGGGTCGCCAATGGCGGCACGTCGATCGAAGACCCGCCGGGCGTGCGCCAAATGCCCAGCGGCCGCATTTATCTCGCGTACCTGCGCGATCCGGACGGCAACAAACTGTGCGGGCTGCATCGCTTGCCGGCTGCTTGAGTCTTCGCGCGGCGACCAACGCATCGCCGCGCTAAGCGCAACGCTTTGGCGCGGACATCGCGCGCCCGATGCCACCGGCGCCAGTCTTGGAGAGTGATTTGGAACGATACAGCGCCTCGTCCACGCGATCCAAAAGCGCGCCGATGGTGGTGCCGTGCGTGGGCGCTTCGCCCAGCGCGATGGTGACGCCGAAGTCGAGGTTCTCCGCGCGCGCAAACGCTTGCACGCGCGCTTGGATGCGGCGCGCGATTTGCTCGGCGTCATCGAGCGTCGCACCGTTTAATAACAGCACGAATTCGTCGCCGCCGTAGCGCGCGGCGATGTCGCCGCCGCGGATCGAATCCTGCAGTATTTCGCCTAGGGTTCGCAGCACTTGATCGCCCATGGCGTGGCCGCGTCCATCGTTCACGCTTTTAAAGCGGTCCATGTCGGCGAACATCAACACCAGCCGGCCGTTGTCGCGATGCACGCGATCGAGCAGCTCATCCGCGGCCTTCAGCAGCGCGCGCCGGTTCAACAGCCCGGTGAGGGTATCGGTATTGCTGGTGACTTCGAGTTGGCGACGCGAGCGCTCGATGCGCCCCATCAGAAAATACGCGTAGACCAAGACGATGGCGGCGATGATCACCAAAAATACCATGCCCGGCGTGAGCTCGAGCCCGCCGCCCAACTGCCGCAACGCAAGTGCAATGCTACCGCCCACAAACGCGCCGATCACCGCCTCGGCGAAAAAGCGCATGCCATAACGCATGCCGTTGCCCAGCACCACCAGTATGAATACGGTCAAACTCGGCGTAATGTCGTACGGATCGTTCAATATGCACAGCGAGACGAAGACGATATCCGCCCACATCGCCAACCGATAACGCGCCACGCAATGCAAATTGCGAACGGCATGCCACCAGCAGCCGCTGATAAACAACGCGACCAGCACAAAAAACACGTTGATCTGCGCCAGGCTCATCCACCGGGGCTCGAAATCGGGCGCGAAATTAAAAAACGCGAGCCCCAGCAGCACGAACACATAGCGCGTGATGAACTGCACCTTTTGTTCGCCCCAACTCGCGTGACGCACGCCGGCGGCGACGGCAGGCACGCCGCGACGATCGCGGATCTCGCGCCGATCAGGCGCGCCGCTGCGGCGCCCCTGCTCCCGCCTGGGTTGTGGCGTGCTCATCAAGAACCGTGTTGCGCATGGCAGCAGCGCGCGAGCGCTGCCGCGGAACTATTTTAAGTATTTGATTTTATTGACTTTTTTAAAGCACTCGGTCACACTGCCGGTCGCCATGCCAGATTCTTTTGCAGTCCATCATATCAGCGCCACAGGTGCCCACGCATGAGAAAAATCGACGTCAAAATCCTCGATCAACGGCTGCGCGATCAAATGCCGCAATACGCCACGGCGGGCTCGGCGGGCTTGGACTTGCGCGCGTGTTTACCAGCGCCGTTGACCTTAAATCCCGGCCAGGGCGAGTTGATTCCCGCGGGCCTGGCAATTCACATCGCCGACCCCGGTTACGCCGCAATGATCCTGCCGCGCTCCGGCCTGGGCCACAAACACGGCATCGTGCTGGGCAACCTGGTCGGGCTGATCGATTCCGATTACCAAGGCCAGTTGTTCGTCTCGACCTGGAACCGTGGGTGCGCACCGTTTGTGGTGAACCCGCTGGAGCGCTTGGCACAACTGGTCATCGTGCCGGTATTGCAAGTCGAGTTTAATGTCGTGGATGAATTTGCCGCGTCGAACCGCGGCGCGGGCGGCTTCGGCAGCACGGGAAAGACGTAAGGGAAACCTCACGCCCCCTCACGTCTCACGTCTCACGTTTTACGCCACCTTAATCTTAAAACTCTGCGCGTACTGCGCCGGGTTGCGGCCGTCCCACACCACGCCGTCCATCAGCTTGGAAGTGCGCATGGTTTCCTTGGGCGCGGTCGCCTTGGCCGCCGTCGCCGCTTGCCGGTAAAGATCGATTTTGTTGATCTGCCGCGCGATGCCGAGGTAATCCGGATCCTGCTTCATCAAGCCCCAGCGCTTGTGCTGCGTCAAAAACCACATGCCGTCGGACAGGTACGGAAAACTCGCAACACCGTCGTTGTAAAACTTCATGTGATTCGGATCATCCCAGGTTCTGCCCAGACCGTTCTGGTAGCGGCCGAGGATGCGCTGATTGATCACGTCGACCGAGGTATTCACATACGCCGTGGCGGCAATGACTTCCGCCATTTTCATGCGATTGGACAAAGACGCGTCGATCCAGCGCCCGGCCTCGATGATCGCCGCGGTCATGGCGCGGCAGGTGTTGGGGAACTTCTTGACGAAATCATCGGTGCAGCCGAGCACTTTTTCCGGATGATCCTTCCACACGTCCCGCGTAGTCACCGTGGTGATGCCGATGCCGTCGGCGATGGCGCGGTGATTCCACGGCTCACCCACGCAGTAACCATCCATGTTGCCGATGCGCATGTTCGCCACCATTTGCGGCGGCGGCACGGTGATGATCTTGGCGTCCCGGAACGGATTGATGCCGGCTGCCGCCAGCCAGTAGTAAAGCCACATCGCATGGGTGCCGGTGGGAAAGGTCTGCGCAAACGTCCACTCGCGCTTTTTGTCCGCGGCCATCGCCTTGGCGAGCGTAGCCCCATCCACCACGCCTTTGTCGGCGTTTCTTCGGGAGAGCGTGATCGCCTGGCCATTGTTATTCAAACTCATCAACACCGCCATGTCCTTGCGCGGCCCGGCGTTGCCCAGATGCACGCCGTAGATCAAGCCATACAACACATGCGCCGCATCGAGCTTGCCATTGACCAGTTTGTCGCGCACGCCGGCCCACGACGACTCCTTGGTCGGAATAATCTTGATGCCGTATTTTTCGTCGAACTTAAGCACCGAGGCCATCACCACCGAAGCGCAATCGGTGAGCGGAATAAAACCGATTTTGACTTCTTTTTTCTCCGGCGCGTCCGA
>VGIF01000122.1 GCA_016868015.1 Betaproteobacteria bacterium | reverse complement strand
AGCGCTGAAACGAGGCGAGGCTGAACGCACCGCGGCGGCCGCGGCGCGCGAACGCGAGGCCCGTGAGCAAGAGGCGGCTGACGCGGCGCGCGAGCATGAAGCGCGCGAACGTGAAGCCGCGCGAGCGTGCCGCGGCCGAAGCCGATGCGCAACGCGCGGCGCAAGAACGCCAGCGCGCCGAGGAACACGCCGCGGCGCAAGCGCGAGTCTTGGCCGAACAAGAAGCGCAAGTGCGGCGCGCCGCACAACAACGCACCGATGCCGAAAACGCGCTCGCCGCGTCCGCAGCCGAAAAACTAAAAGTCGAGCAAGCCCTGCAGGCGCAGGCACGCGCGCGCGCCGACAGCGAAACCGCCGCCGCCGAAGCCGCCAAACGCCGGGCCGCGGCGGAAACCGCCGCGCACGCCGCCGCCGAGGCGCGCTCGCAAGCGCAACAAGAAGCAGCGCGCCGCGCAGAGAAACACGCGGCCTCGCAACACGCCTTACGTTTGCAAATCGAGGATCGAACACGCGAGGAAGAAGCCGCCGCCAAGGCCGAGCGCCAAGCCAAAATCGCCCAGGATCGCGCTGATAGCGAAGCGCAAGCGCGTCTGCACGCCGAACAAGCGCTTGCGCTCGCCGCGAAAGATCGCGACGACGCGCAGCAAGCGTTGCAAGCAGATACGGCCGATATCGCAACGCCGCCGCGCGCGGGCGCCCTATTAAAACCGGCTTTAGCGTTCGCCACGCTGCTCGCGATGCTCGGTGGTGTTGCCTATTTTGCCGGCACACGGCAGGCGCCACCGCCGGTTGCCGCGGCGAGCCCGGCGATGCCGCCGGCTGTGGCGGCAACGCCACCGGCTGCCCTGCCCGATACGCCATCCGTACCGATCGCGCTACGCCTGGATCACCATTGGCCGCACGAGAGCGCAGCGAAGCGCGCGCGTTAATCGTCCACGGCTGCGGATGATTTACGTAAATAATTGATTTAATTTATATTTTTATTGGGCAAGCCAACGCATCAGGGCAATCCCCGCGAGCGTCATCACAATCGAGCCGAGCAGATGCGCGAGCATCAACGTCGCCGCCCAGCCGTACTCGCCACGCTGCAGCAGCGCCACCGTCTCGAACGAAAAGGTCGAGAAGGTGGTGAGCCCGCCGAGCAAACCGGTAATTACGAACAAGCGTATCTCCGGCGCCAGCACCGGGTGGGCGGTAAACCACTCGATCGCCACACCGATCAAAAACCCGCCGATCAAATTGGCGAGCAAAGTGCCCAGCGGCAGGTGCGGCAGCGCGGCGTTGTAGCCAAGCGCGAGCGCCCAGCGCAACCACGCGCCCAGCGCCGCGCCCACCCCCACGGCGATGAAGCCCACCGCGTTCACTGCCGCCAGCGCTGTGCCGCCGCGTCGTCGCTCGCGCGCGCATCGACCCAGCGCGCGCCGTTGGATGTTTGTTCTTTTTTCCAGAACGGCGCGCGCGTTTTCAGATAATCCATGATGAACTCGCACGCCGCGAACGCGTCCCCACGATGGCCGCTGCTCACCACCACCAGCACGATTTGATCCAGCGGTTTTAAGGTGCCGATGCGGTGTATCACCAGCGCGTCCATCACCTGCCAGCGGCCGCGCGCCTGGGTAATGATGTCTTCGATGGATTTTTCGGTCATGCCCGGATAGTGCTCGAGCGTCAGGGTGCTGACGGCGTCACCCTCGTTTAAATCGCGCACCACGCCGATGAAACTCGCGATCGCACCGATTTTCGGATTACCGGCGCGCAACGCCGCGATCTCGGCTGAGATGTCGAAATCCGATTCTTGAACGCGTACGGTCATATCAACCACCCGTCACCGGCGGAAAAAACGCCACTTCATCGCCATCTTTCACCGGCGTCTCGCCACTCGCCACCGCTTGATTCACCGCCGCGCGAAACGCACGTCCCGTCGCGAGCTCATGCGCCCACGCACCGCCACGCGCAGCCAGCAGCGCGCGCACGCCGTCGAGCGTGGCCACGCCATTGGGCAGCGCCAGTAGTTCGGAGGATTGACCCAGCGCTTCGCGCAGCCGGGCGAAATAAAGCAACGTAATCATGTGCCTATTATGCAGCGCCGTCGCGGCGAAACCAAGCCGTGGTTATTTCGCCAGTCCCAAATGCTTGAGGACAAATTCCGCAATCAGCGGCGGGTTATTCAAATCCAGTTGCGGCAATGCCGTGTCTAACGGCGCATCGCTCGCTATCGTTGCTATGGCGACGATGTGTTTATCCCGCGGATGCAGCGTCGACTCGCCCATCGCCGCGCGATACACCTCTAGTTTGGGGATCGCCTCGTGTTTAAACCCTTCCACCAGCAGCAGATCGCACGGCGACAAATGCATCAACTGCTCGGTGAGATCGGGCTCCCGCCCGCCGCACAACTCGTGCATCAACACCCAGCGCCGCGATGATGTGACCAGCACTTCGCTGGCGCCGGCGTGGCGATGGCGGTACGAATCCTTGCCCGGCGTATCCACGTCAAACGTGTGATGCGCGCGTTTGATCAGCGAGACTTTCAATCCGCGTGCCGTGAACAACGGTATCAGTTGTTCGATCAGCGTGGTTTTGCCGCTGCCGCTGTAGCCGGCGAAGCCGAAGATTTTCATGGTCCGGCATTTTAGCAGCGTGCGGCGGCTGTGTTATCATCGCGCCATGGATTTAAACACCACCCTGCTCGTATGCGGGCTTTTTTTTGTCGTCGCCACGCTCTATACCACGGTGGGCCACGCCGGCGCCTCGGGTTACCTCGCGGTGATGGCCTTGATCGGCATGGCGCCCGCGAGCATGCGCCCCACCGCGCTGGTGTTGAACATCCTGGTGGCCACGCTCACCGTTTACCGCTTTCGCAAAGCGCGGTTTTTTTCGTGGCAAGGCTTGTGGCCGTTTTTGCTGGGCTCGGTGCCCTTTGCCGCGCTGGGCGGCATGAGGTCCCTCGCCACGGGTACTTATTATGCCCTCGTCGGTTCGATACTGCTGTTTGCCGCCGTGTTCATCGCCTGGCGTGCGTGGGCGCATCCGCGCCACATCGAGGAGCACGTGGTGCGCGTAAAACGGTTGCCCGCGGTGGCGCTCGGCGCGGCAATCGGATTTATCTCGGGCCTGAGCGGCACCGGCGGCGGCATTTTTTTAAGCCCGCTGCTGTTACTGCTTGCGTGGGCGGGGCCCAAAACCACCGCCGGCATTTCCGCGCCATTTATTCTGGTGAACTCCAGCGTCGCGCTGGTGGCGGGTTGGCATGTCACGCGTGCGTTGCCCGCCGAGCTGCCCTGGCTTGCGATAAGCGCGATCGCCGGTGCGCTGCTCGGCACTTGGGCAGGGTTGCAGTGGCTCAATCAACGCGCGCTGCTCACCACGCTGGCGGCCGTGATGAGCATCGCCGCGCTCAAGCTGCTGGGTTCGGGATAATCACGCAGCGCTATTTGCGCGCGGATTTTTTTAACGACTGCTTGAATCGGTTCAATTCAGCCGCGATCGCCGACGAGGCCTTGTCCTCCATGTCGCGATAAAGCCGCGCCACTTCGCGTCCAAAGCCGGTGACCTCGGCCCCGCCGCCGCGCTTACCGCCCACCGCGGTCAACACCACCGGTTCGCTGAAACTTTGATTGAGCGCGTCCACCAGTTGCCAGGCGCGGCGATACGACATATCCATGGCTCGCGCAGCGGCCGAAATCGAACCGGTCTTGTCGATCAATTCGATCAAGCGTGCCTTACCCGGCCCGATCGCCGGCACGTCGGTGGTCAGTACACGCAGGGTCAAGCCGGGATATCGCGCCATGCGCGGATTCTAGCGCCTCTTGACGCGGCGCGGCCAATAGGGGGAACCTATCGCCTCAGGGTCGGCAGCACGCCGCCACATCAACCGCAACCCGCGCCAGCCGCCAGCGCAACAAAAAGGGGAAACTTATGCCGTCTATGATTCCAGGCCTCGAACGCCCGGCCCCAGTGCCCAACGAGCTCACCAAGCCCTTCTGGGATGCCTGCAACGAGCAGCGATTGGTGCTGCAAAACTGCACCGCCTGCAACCGGCTGCACTACCCGCCCGCACAAAAATGCAGCCAATGCGGCGCGGCCGATAAGTTCATTTGGAAAGCGGTGCAGGGCAAAGGCCACATCGACGTTTACTTTGTCATACGCGATTCGCGCATTCGCGGCTTTCGTTCGGCGCAGCCGATCAACTTCGCGGTGATCACGCTCGACGAAGACCCCGGCATCAACTTTCTTTCCAACCTGCCGGGCACGCCGCCGGGCAAAGTGCCGGTGGGCGCCGCGGTGGAACTGATGTTCGAACAAACCAGCAGCGGGCAAATGGTGCCCGAGTGGCGCGCCATCTAACGCTAACGCCAACACAACAACCAAGGAACGCACATGGCGAACAGTACCAATTGGATGAGAGATCGCGAAGGCCTGGGGCTGTGGGAGCATCGCGGCAAAGTGGCGGTGGTCGGTTGGGGGCAATCGCATATCGACCGGCGCTGGGACGGCGTGACCATGGATCGCAGTTGCGGCGGCCTCACCAAGGAAGCTTGTCTTAAGGCCATCGCCGATGCGGGCCTGTCGCCGGACGACATCGACGGGCTGATCACCAGCCCGGACACGCGCGCCGAACAAACTTGGGCGCCGCGGCCGTATTTCGCGCCGCCTTACGATACCGAGGACGGCATCACCAAGTGCTCGGCGCAATGGATACAAAAACAGTTGGGCCTCCCCAACGTCAAATACCTCAAATCCGACGCGCCCTATATCGGCCCGATGATGGGCTTGGCCGCGCAAGCTGTCGGCGACGGTTTATGCAAGACGGCGCTGGTGTGGTATCCGATGGTGAATCTCGAAGGCCGTTATGGGCACAACAATCCCCAGAACAACAAGAATGAGGCGCCGGGGCCGAGCGCGTTCACGCTGCCCTGGGGCTATCAAAGCGGCGCGATGTTCAACAATCTGGTGGTGTTCCAGCAATATTGCAAGCGCTACGGCAAATCGCACGATGGCCTGGCCCCGCTGTGCATCAATCTACGGCGCAACGGCTTGCGCACGCCATGGAGCTACTACGCGTTGCACGAGCCCTATCTAATCACGCGTGAAGACTATCTCACCGCGCGCACCATCGAAGAACCCTTGGTGATCCACGATTGCGACCGCCCGGTGAACACTTGCGCGGCGTTCATTTTCACCACCGCCGAGCGCGCCAAGGACTTGCGACAAAAACCGGTCTACGTGTTAAACCATTGCCAAAACAACAACCGCGGCCGCAGCAGCATGGCGACACTGGACGAGCACCAGGAAGCCTGCTCCAGCCTCGCGCGCAAGATGTGGCAAGGTTCAGGCCTCACCGCCAAGGATGTCGATATCTTCAACCCCTACGACGGCTACCTCACCTTCACCCAGCAGTTTCTCGAAGGCTTCGAGTGGCACGGCGTCAAACACGGCGAAGCGCATGATTTTTACGCCGGCGACATTCGCGTCGAAGGCCCGCATCCGTTCATGTCCAGCGGTGGCAACAACGGTACCGGGCGCACGCGTGCTTGCCTATTCTCGGACAGTCTCGAACAACTGCGCGGCACGGCCGGCGCGCGGCAAGTGACGGTGCGTGCTGAAACGGCACTGGCAGGTTGCAATACGCCCGATAGCTGCGGCTTTATGATGTTTAGCAAACATCCGAACTAGGCGGCGTTGGCGTAAAACCGAGAAGCGTCTCGTCCAAGGCTATGCCTTTGGCTTGGGCGAGCACTTTAAAGTCGCCATACTGTTCTGGATCGACCAACGACAGCAGCGCCATACGCGCCAGTGTTTTGCGCGCGGCGGATAAGTCTTGCTGTTCAAGCGCGTCGACGAACGACGAAAAACCCAAGTTCGCCAAAAACTCGCTTTGCCGGGTGTAGCCCACGGTGGTGAGCCCATGCTGCTCCCCCAGCCGCATCAGCGCGGTGAAATCGACCAGCGCGGTGATGTCTTGCTGGCCGAGGCGTTGATAAGGGTCTTTACCAGCCTCGTGCTCGCGATAACACACCAGCGTGCCGCCGCTATTGGCCGACGCGTATAAATCCGCAGCGAGTTCGCCGTAGTCGATGGTCAGCACAAAGCCGCGTTCAATGGAGACGGAAAGTTGAGCCAGCCAATCCGCCATTGCCAAATTCACGGCGCCACGATAGCCATCGGGGAGCGTCAAGCCCAGCTCGTCGAGTCTGGCTTGAATCAATGGCGTGGAAGGAGCGTCCAGCACTTCGGTGAAACGGTCTTGCGCCACCGTCACAAAGACTTCCTTGGCTTGCCCGCCTTCAATCACAAACTGGTGGACCGAAAAATTATCAATCAACTCGTTACACAACACACAACCCACGACGTTGCGAAACGCGCGCACGCCCTCGGCTTTCACACGCTGAATGGGCGCTCGTGCCGCGGTATCAAATTCGTTCGTGCCGGTAGCGTCATGCAACCAGCGCGGCGCATAATCCGCGGCGACGTAATACAGCGCTTGGGCAAAATGCGGCGCCGTATGCTGAGCAGCGTGCACGATCGCCTTGGCCAAAGTACCGTCCGCACAGCCCACTTCGATGCAATAAAAAAAACGCGGCTCGCCGAGCAAGCGCCACATCTGCGCCAACTGGCGCGCGATCAGTGCACCGAACGCGGGGTGGCTTGAGGGCGCGGTGCCGAAATGCGCGCTGATGCGCTTATTACGTGATGCAAAAAATCCACCGCGTGGTGAGTACAGGCAACGTTGCATGAACTCGGCAAACGTGATGCGCCCCTGCCGGCGAATCAGAGCGCGAATGTCTTGTTCCACCATCGTAGCCGTTACGCTTTGAAAGATAACGCTTTTTCTGAAGGCTGGAGGTTACGGAATTGCATGAGATAAAACGCCGCTTCGCGTTAAGTCGTGCGCACTGCAAATCAACCGGCGCCGACCTCTGGTAGACTTATTCACGAATTTTCGACACTAGGCACACAGTCCAGATATAGCAAGCAAAGCTCAACGGTTCCATCCGAACGCCAACAATTCAAGGAGGGTAACACCATGCGTGGTTTCAAGTTACACCAACCTTTTGTGACCGCGGCATCCGTGGCCGCGCTGACGACGATAGCCGCGATGGCAACCCTGGCGCCCAGCACGGCATACGCGCAGCGCACCATCACCATCGTGCTGCCCGAGGAACCGGATAGCCTCGATAACTGCAACAGCGCGCGCTCGGCGGTCGGCCGCGTGATACGCCAGAACGTCAACGAGACGCTGATCGAACTCGATCCCAACGACAGTACGTTAAAGCCACGGCTCGCGACCGCGTGGAAACAAGTCGACGCCACCACTTGGCGCTTCACCTTGCGCCGCGGCATCAAGTACAGCGACGGCACGCCGCTGACGCCCGAGGCCATCGCCAGCTCCTTCGACAAGGCGTTGAGCCCGAAGCTCGATTGCAATGCCCGCACCAAGATGTTCTCCGGCTTCCCAATCAAGGTGCAAAAAGTCGACGATACGACAATCGATATCATTACGCCGCGGCCCGATCCGATACTGCCGGTGCGCATGACCACGCTCACCGTCGGCTATCCCAAGGAGCCGATCCGCGTGATGAATAACTCGGTGGGCACCGGCCCCTACATGATCGAGCGCTATACCGCGAATAGTGAAATCGTGTTAAAGCGCAACCCGCATTATTGGGGAAAGCCGCCGCAGCTCGATGGCGCGCGTTATGTGTGGCGCAAGGAATCCGCGGTGGCCGCGGCGATGGTGCGCGTGGGCGAAGCGCATATCGCAACCAACATCACACATGAAGACGCCAAGGATGCGAAAACCGATTTTGCCTATCCCAATTCGGAAACCAACTACCTGCGCATCGAATCGCTGGTGCCGCCCTTCAACGACAAGCGTGTGCGCTTGGCACTTAACTACGCGGTGAACCGCACCGCCTTGCACGGCTCGATCATTCCCAAGCAGGCGCAGATCGCCACGCAAATGGTGATCCCGCGCATCGCCGGACACAATCATGCGCTGAATAAACAGCGCTACGAATACAGCCCGGAACGGGCCAAGAAGCTGCTGGCCGAAGCCCGAGCCGCGGGCGTGAAGACCGACACGCCGATCGAGCTCATCTGCCGCATCAATCAGTGGGAAAACACCACCGAAACCTGCGAAGCCATCATGGCCATGTATACGGCGGTGGGCTTCAACATGAAGCTGAAAATGCTGGAAGTGAGCTTGTGGAACCAGCACAACGCGCACCCCAACAAGGGCCCCCACACGCCCGGGGCCGATGCCAATCTCAAGAACCGCGGCCCGGTATTGCTCGGCCACATGCACGACAACAACGTTGGCGATCCGATTTTTTCGATGTTCCCCAAATACGGCTGCAAGGCGCAAACCTCCTCGCACTGCATCCCCGACTTGGATAAAAAAATCGAGCAAGCCGCGCAAACGCCCAACGGCCCCAAGCGCACCAAGCTGTGGGAAGAAACCATGGCCGTGGTGCACAACGAGGCGCTGGACGTGTTCTTGTTCCACATGGTCGGCTTTGCGCGCGTGAGCCCGAAGATCAATTTCGTGCCCACCGCGGCGACCAACAGCGAAGTCCTGCTCGAACAAGTGACCTTCAAGTAAGTTCCGCCGTCGCGAACGCCACGATGGTGGATTGAAATGACCGTCGACGCAACGAGTTCGGCCTAGTGCTCGCTTATCTCACCCGCCGCGCGGTGCACAGCGTGATTGCGCTCACCGGACTCGTCATCGCGGTGTTTTTTCTTGCGCGGCTCACCGGCGACCCGACCAATTTGTACCTGCCGCCCGAAGCCTCGCGCGAGGCGCGCGAAGAGTTCTCGCGCAAGCATGGCTTCGACCGTCCGGCGACGGAGCAATTCGCCCGCTTCGTGGGCGATGTACTGGATGGCAATCTGGGTTTTTCGCTGAAAAAGCAGCGGCCCGCGGTTGAAGTCGTACTCGAAGCGTATCCGACCACGCTCAAGCTCGCCGCGGTGACGTTGCTGATAGCCATCTCGCTGGCGATCGCGGTGGGCGCGCTCGCCGCGTATCGCCCCGGCCGGGTGTTCGATCGCGTCGGCAGTACCGGTTCTTTGATCGGCGCTAGCGCGCCCGATTTTTGGGTGGCGATCACCGCGATCTTGCTGTTCGCCGAGAGTTTGCGCTGGTTACCCACCTCCGGCACCGGCGGATTCCCGTACTGGGTGCTGCCGGTGACGGTGCTCGCGCTGCGCCCGTTCGGCTTGCTGGTGCAAGTGGTGCGCGGCGCGATGATGGATGCGCTCGCTTCGGCCTACGTCAAAACCGCGCGCGCCAAGGGTGTGGCGGAACGCAGCGTCATTTTTGTCCACGCGCTGCGCAACGCGTTGCTCGCGGCGGTAACCGTCGCGGGCGATATCGCGGTCGGCATGATCAACGGCGCGGTCATCGTCGAAACGGTGTTCGGCTGGCCCGGCGTGGGCAAGCTGATGATCGACGCCGTCGAGCAGCGTGATTTCGCGGTGATACAAGCCTCCATCATGATCACCGCGGCGGCGATTTTCTTGATGAACATTTTGATCGACTTGTTGTATGTCGCGCTCGACCCCAGGATCCGCCACCAGTGAACACGCCCGCCGATAGCGTGAGCCACACGCCCGCGATTTCCGCGCAAGCGGAAATGGTCACCGTGCGCGCGGGCTTGCCGTGGTGGCGGTTGCTCGCGCGCGACCCGCTGGCGTTGTGCGCCGCCGTGTGGCTCGCGTTCCTGCTGGTATGCATGCTGATCGCGCCGATGTTTCTGGGCAAAGCGGCCAACGATATGAACTTGCTCGCGCGCAACCTGCCGCCGTGGTCGCTCGATAAAGGCTGGCTGATGATCCTGGGCAGCGACTCACTGGGGCGCAGCATCCTCGCGCGCCTGCTGGTCGGCGCGCAAAATACCTTGAGCGTGGCCTTCGCGGCGGTGGTGTTGGCGATGCTGATCGGCGGCGCGCTGGGTCTCATCGCGGGCTACGTCGGCCGCGGCGTCGGCAATCTGATCATGCGTTTATCCGATGTGATCCAGGGTTTTCCCTCACTGCTGCTGGCGGTAATCGTGCTGTATATGCTGGAGCCGCGCGTGGCGAATCTCATCATCGTGCTGGCGGTGACGCGCATCCCCTCGTACTTGCGCGTCACTCGCGCCGAGGTGCTGGAGATCCGCAGCCGCGGCTTTGTCGATGCGGCGCGCGCCATGGGCGCTGGCCGCACGCACATCCTGTGGCGCCACATCGTGCCCATCGTCGCGCCGACCTTGCTCACCATCCTCACCGTGGATTTCGCCATCGTGATGCTGTCCGAGTCGGGGCTGAGCTTTCTTGGCATCGGCATCCAACCACCGGAAATCACCTGGGGCTTGATGGTAGCCCAAGGCCGCAAACATTTGAGCAATGCGTGGTGGCTGGCGTTTTTTCCCGGCCTGATGATTATGATCACCACGCTCGCCGCGAACCTGCTGTCCAACTGGGTGCGGTTGATCACCGACCCTGTGCAGCGCTGGCGCATCGAAGCTCCGAAGGCGGCGGCAACGAATGCCTAACGCCGACGCGCCCCTGCTGGAAGTTGACGATTTGCGCATCGAGTTTCGCAGCGGCCGCGAGATCGTGCGCGCGGTCAACGGCGCGAGCTTCACCGTGCGGCGCGGCGAAACCACTGCCGTGCTCGGCGAAAGCGGCTCCGGCAAAAGCGTCACCGCCGCAGCCATCATGCGCTTACTCGCCTCGCCCCCCGCGCACATCACCGGCGGCCGCATCCGCTTTAACGGCGCCGACGTGCTCGGCGCGCCGATGGCGCAATGGCGCAAGCGCTGCGGCCGCGACATCGGCATGGTGTTTCAGGATGCATTGGCCTCGTTGAACCCGGTATTCACCGTCGGTTGGCAGATTGCCGAGCCGTTTAAAGCGCACGGCGTGCTGCCGGCCAAGGCCGCGCTCGAACGCGCGGTGGCCTTGCTTGGCCGTGTGGGCATCCCCGAGCCGCATGCGCGCGCGCACGACTACCCGCATCAATTCTCCGGCGGCATGCGCCAGCGCGTGATGATCGCGATGGCGATTGCGCTCGACCCCAGCTTGTTGATTGCCGATGAGCCCACCACCGCGCTCGATGTCACGGTGCAAGCGCAGATCATGGATCTATTGCTCGATCTGCAGCGCGAACGCCACATGGCGATGGTGCTGATCACGCACGACCTCGGTGTCGTCGCCGAGGTGGCCGACCGCGTTGCCGTGATGTACGGCGGGCGCGTGGTCGAAAGCGGGCTTGCGCGAGACGTGTTGCCACGCCCCGCCCACCCGTATACGCTGGCGTTGCTCGAATCGGTGCCACGCAGCGACATCGAGCAACAGCAATTGAACCCCATCGTCGGATCGCCGCCGAACATGGCGACACTGCCCAGCGGCTGCGCTTTTCACCCGCGCTGCCGCAGGGCTACCAGCGAATGCCGCGCGGCGCGGCCGCCCACGGTTAAAGTCGCGCCCGGCCACCACGCCGAGTGTTTTTACGCGCAACAGGTGTTCGATGGACGCTAACGCGCAAACAACGGCGGCGATTATCGAGGTGCGCGGGCTCACCAAGCATTTCCCCATCGGCGCGGGCTTGAAGCTGCGGCAAAAGGCCGCCGTGATTCGCGCCGTCGACGGCGTCGATTTTGCGATCCATAAAGGCGAAACGCTAGGGCTGGTCGGCGAGAGCGGCTGCGGCAAATCGACGGTGGCGCGCACCCTGATGCGCCTGGAAGAGCCCACCGCCGGCGAAGCGCGGTTTCACGGCGAGGATATTTTTAGCGCGGGCGACGCTCGACTTAAGTTGATCCGGCGCCGCATCCAGATGGTATTTCAAGACCCCTACGCGTCGCTCAATCCGCGCATGCGCGTCGCGCAAATCATCGCCGAGCCGTGGGTGATACATCCCGACGCGCTGCCGCGCAGCGAATGGGCGGCGCGCATCGCCGAGCTCTTGCAAAGCGTAGGCTTATTGCCCGAACACGCGCAACGCTACCCGCACGAATTCTCCGGCGGCCAGCGCCAACGCATCGGCATCGCGCGCGCGCTGGCGCTGAATCCGGAGATGCTGGTGTGCGACGAACCGGTGTCGGCCCTCGATGTGTCGGTGCAAGCGCAAGTCGTCAACCTGCTGGAAAAAATCCAGGCGAACTCCCACGTCGCGTGCTTGTTCATCGCGCACGATCTCGCGGTGGTGCGCCACCTGTCACACCGCATTGCGGTGATGTACTTGGGGCGCATCGTCGAAATCGGCCCGGTCGATCGGGTATATCGCGCCCCTCGCCACCCCTACACCAAGGCGCTACTCTCCGCACAACCGCGCATCGACTTTGCGCAAAACGGTAGCGAGCGAATATTGTTGAAAGGCGAAGTGCCGAGCCCCGCAAATCCGCCGTCGGGCTGCCGCTTTCGCACCCGCTGCTGGAAAGCGCAAGCCATTTGCGCGGAGCAAACGCCGCCGCTGGTTGCCGACCGGCCGCAGCATCAGGTGGCGTGTCACTTTCCTGAGTGAATGGTGACGCTCTGCTGCGTGCGACCCGAAACTGAAGTTCGCGAATCCGGAAAGCGCCCATTCGTAGCCCGCAAGGAGCGTAGCGGATCGCAGGAACAAAGATCCCGTATTTCGCTGCGCTGCATGCGGGCTACGCCTGCTACCGGCACATCAAAGCCACCCAGCCCTCACGCCGCCTGCTCCAGCGTCGAACCGGTATCCAGGGTAGTCGCGCGCCGCAAGTCGCGCGCTTGCAATTCTTCGTGCGGCCGGCCGCGGTGCATGGTGCAGCGGTTGTCCCAGATCAGCACGTCGCCGACGCGCCATTGATGGCTGTAGACGAACTGGCGCTGCGTCGCGTGCGCCGTCAAATCCCACAGCAACAGACGCCCGTCGGCCACCGGCCGGCCGACAACGTGCGAACCGTGCGCAGAGAGATAGAGCGTTTTGCGCTGCGAGCCGGGATGCCGCCGCACCAGACGCTGCGGCGATGGCGGATATTTTGCGCGTTCGCCGGGTGGAAATTCGGTGAAGCCGATCTGGCCGCGTGACCAGAAAATGTCGTGCTCCACCACCAGCCCATCGATTTCCGACTTCATCTTGTCCGGCAGGGCGTCGTAGGCAGCGCGCATGTCGGCGAATTCGGTCTCGCCGCCGCCCAATGCCGATGCCGGCGGCACGGTGACGGCGTGAAGAATCCCAAGCACGACCGGCACCGGCATATACGAAGCATCGGTGTGCCACAGGCGATTGCCAAGACTATCCAATCGGCGCCGATCATCCAGCGCGCGTATGCGATGCTCCTCGTCGAGGTTCGAGATGTCGCCGATCTGCGGCAATGAAAGCCGGCGCTTGCCGCCCTGCAACGCGCCGCGGCCGATCTCCAGCGGGCCGAATTGCGCGGCAAAATCGCGCAACTGCGTATCGGTCAGGCGTTGATCGTGAAACACCAGCACCGCATACTGATTGATCGCATCCCACAACGTACGCACGCTGTCGGCATCGATCGGTCGGCTCAGATCGATACCGTCTACCGCTGCGGCGAATGACGGGGTTACCGCCCGCAACATAATAGTCATGATGATCCCTCTCTGACTTAAATGGGCTGCACACGCGAATTTCGTCCATCCATGATCCGCCTTGGGCCGCGATGTTGCAACTAGCGTCTCGCGTTCGGCACGAACAGCGGCTGCCCGCCGATCTTGTAGTCTGCAATGGTTTTTTGCCCTTCGGCGCAAATCACCCAATCGATAAACACTTGCCCGAACTCGCGCTGCACGTGCGGACGCTTCGGCGGATTTACCAGCATCACGCCATCCCCTTCGGCGAGAATTTGATTTTAGGATACGCTGATCAAGTAGGTAAAAGGTGCGCCCGAGGAAAGCGATGATGCCGATTAGGCGAAATGAATGCTGATTTCATCAGGCCGAAGGCGCTTTCGATGTTTAATTCGGTGTTTTTCGCCGTTTTAGGCTTCCGCTGCACGCACTTATCCCGTGAGCGGCCTATCCCATTTGTAAATGTTCACCATCGCCAGCATCGCAAAGGCGCGATTGGCGTTCT
>VGIF01000121.1 GCA_016868015.1 Betaproteobacteria bacterium | reverse complement strand
CTGCTGCCAGCGTCATTTGTTTCATGTCTTGCCTCGTGGCTCGCGAATACGTCCTCCCAATCAGAACGTACCACTGGGATTCGCGTTTACAGAGCAATCGGGGACTTATTCAGCGCTTCCTTAACCACAAGGATACCTATGAAACACCTCGTCCTCGGCAGTTTAATCGGCGCTGCGGCGCTCGCCGCAAGCGTCGCGCACGCACAAACCGCAACCCTTAAATCCGGCGAAGCGGTTTATAAGGAAACCTGCGCCGCCTGTCACGCCACGGGCCTGCTCAAGGCGCCCAAACTGGGCGACAAAAAAAACTGGGCGCCGCTGCTGAAAGAGCCGCAAGCGACCCTCACCGCCGACGGCTGGGAGGGCGTGCGCGACATGCCGGCCAAGGGCGGCAATCCCAATTTGACGCTGGAGGAATTCGCGCGCGCGGCGGGCGCAAAATGGCAAGATCCCGATGCCGCGATGATCAAACGTATCCAGGCCGAGGAGAAAAAGGCGCTGGATAAAAAGGCGAAAGAAAAGGGCAAGAAGTAAGCTTGCCCTTTTGGTCAGTCTGGCGGGTACGCTTCGCGTTACCGCCCCCCTCATCACACCACCCTGTCGCCCCCGCGCAGGCGGGAGCCCATAACACGGCAGCACTCCAATCACCGTATGGGTTGCCGCCTTCGCGGGAACGACATCGGCAGTATCGCGGCTACTCCAAGCTAGCCAAGTTCGCGATGCAAAAACTCGATAATCTTCGCGATGCAATCCTTCGCCTGCGGCGAATTCGGATCGTTGGTGACGAACGCTTCGCCCACGCCCTCGAACAAATGTAGATCGACCTTGCCGCCGCGTTTACGGTATTGCGCGATAAAGCGGTCGCGGTTGGGCACCGGGTGCGCGAAATCCGCCGTGCCTTGCAAATAAACCACCGGCACGATTTGCGCATTTTCGCCGCGCTCCAGCAAGCGCGTGGGGTTGGCCATCGCCATGTTATCGGTGCTGCCCCAATACCGGTCGTGCGCGCTGATCCAGGTGGTGCCGTGCTTGTCGTGCGGCCCGCCTTTTAAGGTGTGCGCGTATTCATAGCGCCCCAGCGGATCGATTACCGGCCAGCACAACACCGCGCATTGCACCGAGGCATCCACGCCTGTCGTACCAGTTGGGCCGGCGATTTGCGCGTAGTCCTGCGGGCGCATCGCGGTCAGCATCGCTTGATGGCCGCCGCTCGATACACCGAGTATCGCCACGCGCCGGGGGTCGATGTTGTACTCGGCCGCGCGCGATTTGAAAAACCTTATCGCGTAGTTGATGTCCTGCATCGACGCCGGATAAGCGCAATTCGCACCGTCGCCCGGCATGCGAAAGTCGAGTGACGCCACCACCACGCCGGTTTTCGCCACCGGCGTATCCGTGCCTTCATCCGCCAAACGATCCTTGTTCACCCACGCACCGCCGTGCACATCGATCAACAGCGGAAACGGCCCCGCGCCCTTGGGCTTGTAGACGCGTGCAAGATACGGCTTGCCGTTGTGCTTGATGTATTCGACGTCGCTGACATCGATTTCGTAACTGACGTGTGCTTTGTCCATGGTGAGCTCCTTAATCGAGGCAAAATGGAAAATCGCCGCCTGCGGCGCTAAAGGCAGGCACATTGTAGCGCCGTGGAAGGCCGCCGGGTAAGCGATAACCAGCGCTCGGCAAACATAAAAACCCTATGCGATTGAATCGATTCAATCGGTTGCATCCAAAACCGCTATTCAACCATCAATGCGCGAGGCCCAGAAACGGCGGCACTTTCGCTTGCAACAGCCTCACCAGCAATGGGTCCATGAATTCATAAACATCCGGAATATTCAGACAAACGACCCGCTTGCCAGCCAGATATGGCTGAAACTTCTTTTGCAGCTTGTTTCGATGGGCCTTTTCCATCACGAAAATCAGTTCCGCCCACTGCAACACTTCCGGCGTCACCGGGTTTTCCGCATCGTTGTTTAAACCCGCTGAAGTGACCTCAAGCGCCTCCCACGTCGAAAAAACCTGCTCCGCGGTGGGGCTGCGCAAGCGATTCTGGCTGCAAACGAACAACACCCGTTTCACGGTGTATCCACCCGCGAAATTAGTGCCCGCCGCCGCCAAACCACCCCTTCATCTCCTCGTCAAACTCCCCATCGATCAACACATACAACATCTTCGCCATCTTGCCCGATCGGTTGCTCCACGCGTGGTTGGTGCCCAACTGGATCAACACATCGCCCGCGCGCAGCGTCACTTCGCCCTCGTCGAGCAGCATGGTGATTTCACCTTCGATGCAAATCGCGTAGTCGATGGTTTGCGTGCGGTGCATCATCGGGTGGCGCCCACCGCGGCCATGGGTGGAAGCGCCTTCATTACCCATGGCCTTGAACACCTCGCGCGCTTTTTCCGGCGACATGTTGCGGATTTCCTCCGACTCCGGGCCGATCTCGGCGATGCGAATAATCGTGCCGCCCTTGGGCGGATGAATTTGCCGCGGGCCCAACGTCGGGTCTTCGTGCACCGCGTGCAGCTGGTACGGCAGCGGCCCGGTTTTCCAAATATCGTTCGAGGTGTGGCCCGGTCGCAGCGGATTGGTGCGCACCGCGGGCGCTGGGCCGTCGGAGATGAGGATGGATTGACCTTGTTTGTTGTGGCCGACTACAACGCGTCTGACTGGCATGGTGTTCTCCCTAAAAAGTTCAAAAATCTCTCGCTACAGATTTCACGAATGAACAAAGATTAAACCGCCACCCTCCTGTGGTTTTCTCATCTGCGTAAATCTGCGAAATCTGTGGCAAAAAAGTTTTGACGTTATTCCGGCTGTATCCCCGCGATCTTAACAATCTCCGCAAACTTCTTGATCGCATCAATGAGCAGCGCGCGAAACTCGGCCGAACTGCTGCCCACGGGTTTCAATTCAATCTTGGCGAACTGCTCGCGCGCTTGTGGCGATTGAATCGCCTTGCGCGCCTCTTGTTCGATGCGCGCGAGCAGTGGCGCGGGCGTTTTCGCGGGCGCGAGCAGGCCATGCCAGCTCGCATCCATTTGCATGCCCTGCACGCCGGCCTCCGTCATCGTTGGCACCTCGGGTAAAAACGGCGCGCGCGTGGCGAAGTTATACGCCAGCGGTTTGATGCGCCCGGCGCGAATTTGCGGCAGCGATAGCGGCGGCGTAGTCATCATCACTTGCACTTCGTTGGCCACCAGCGCCGCGATCGCCGGGCCCGCGCCCTTGTACGGCACATGCACCATGCTGGTTCCGGCGCGCGCGTTAAACAACGCCGCGGCTAAGTGCAAGGCATTGCCGATGCCGGGCGAGCCGTAAGCGAGTTTGGCGCCGGGCTTTTTGGCGTAATCGATCAACTCGCGCACCGAGTTCACCGGCAGCGCGCTGTTCACCACCAGAATGTGCCCGTCGGAACCGGCGATTTGCGTGATCGGCGCGAAATCGCCCAGCGTATCGAACGGCAGCTTGCGGTAGATGCTGGGGTTCACCGCGAACGCACCGGAGGTGACCAGCAGCGTGTGGCCGTCGGGCGTGGATTTGGCAACGAGGTCGGTGCCGATAATGCTGTTCGCGCCGGGGCGATTGTCCACCACGAACTGCTGGCCCAACTGAGCGGACAGTTGCGCGGCGAGAATACGCGCCGTGGTGTCGGGCCCGCCGGTGCCGAAGCCGACGACGACGCGCACCGGGCGGGTGGGGTAATTTTGGGCTTGCGCGTAAAACGCATTGACGGCAAGCGCGACAACAAAGAGGGGAAACGTGCGATGCATGATTTTCTCTTGTGTGAAGTATATCGCCGACTTGCGCTTCACGACAAAGCAATTCATCGTTGCAAAAAAACATAGCACACCACTTTGTCGTTCCCGCGTAGGCGGGAACCCATAATGCAGCAGCACTTGAGACACCCGATGGGTTCCCGCCTACGCGGGAACGACAGCTTGGGTGAAGTCGATGTACTCGTTCTACGCCGCCTGCGCAATAAACTGCAACCGTGCCAAATGCGCATACAGCGCGCTTTCGCGCAGCAGCGATTGATGCGTGCCCATCGCGTGGATGCGCCCGCCATCCATCACGATAATGCGATCGGCGTTGCGCACGGTGGCGAGCCGGTGCGCGATCACCAGCGTGGTGCGGCCGCGCTCTAAACGCTCCAGCGCCGCGGCGACCTGGCGCTCGCTTTCGGCATCGAGCGAGCTGGTGGCTTCGTCAAGCAGCAAAATCGGCCGGTCCGCGAGCAAAGCGCGCGCGATCGAAATACGCTGGCGTTGGCCGCCCGAGAGTTTGACGCCGCGTTCGCCGAGTTCGGTGTCAAAACCTTGCGGCAAGCGCTCGATGAACTCCAGCGCATGCGCCGCCGCGCACGCCTCGCGAATGTCGGCATCGCTCGCATCGGGCCGGCCGAAGCGCACGTTGTCCGCGGCGCTCGCCGCGAAAATCACCGGGTCTTGCGGCACCAGCGCGATGTGTTGACGCAGCGCCAGCGGATCGCATCGCTTGAGATCGGCACCATCGATCAAAATGCGGCCCGACACAGGGTCATAGAAGCGCAGGATCATCGCGAAGATCGTCGACTTGCCCGCGCCCGACGGCCCCACCAGCGCCACATGTTCGCCGGGATTGATGCTGAACGACACGCCATCGAGCACCGTGGTCTCCCGCCGGCTTGGATACACAAAATGCACATCATCAAAACGTATCGCGCCCGCCACTTTCGCCGGCAACGCTATCACCGGCGGCTCGGCCTTCAGTGCCGGCAGCGTATCAAGCAGTTCGAACAAACGCTCGGTCGCGCCCGCCGCGCGCTGAATCTCGCCCCACACTTCCGACACGGTGCCCGCGCCGCTCGCCACCACGGCGGCGTAAAACACAAATGCGGAGAGCTGCCCCGCGGTGATACGCCCCGCGAACACATCGTGCCCGCCGATCCATAAAATGAGGCCGATGGCGCAGAAGCCGATCAGCATCACCAGCGAAATCAGCCACGCCTTGACGCGGATGCGATGCACGCCGCTCGCGTAAGCGGCCTCGGCCGCTTGATCGAAGTGTGCCCGCGTCGGCACTTCGTGGCCGTACGCCTGTACCGTGCGCACCTCGTGCAGCGATTCGTCGATATGCGCCGACACGTCGGCCACGCGATCCTGGTTGTCGCGCGACAAACGCCGCACGCGCCGCCCGACGATCAGTATCGGGATCAACGTCGCCGGCACGCCCAGCACAATCAGCGCCGCCAACTTGGGACTGGTGGCAAACAGCAGCGCCAACGCGCCCAGCATCATCAGGCCGTTGCGCAGGAACATCGAAAAGCCGAAGCCGATCACTTGCCGAATTTGCTCACTATCGTTGGTGAGCCGCGAGGCGATTTCGCCGGTGCGCGCGGCGTCGAAGTACGCGGGCGATAGATCAAGCACATGCGCAAACACCGCACGGCGTAAGTCGGCGATGATGCGCTCGCCCACGCTCATCATCAGATAAAACCGTGTGAAGGTCGCGGCGGAGAGCAACACCGCCACGCCCACTACTGCCGCGAGCGCGAGATTGAGTAACTGCGGATCGCGCGTGCCGAAGCCCGCGTCGATCACGTAACGCAGGCCTTGGCCCAGCGCGAGTACGCAGCTTGCGGCGATGAGTAACGCGAGTAGCGCCACCACGACGCGCCAGCGATAGGGCAACAGGAAGCGCGCGAGGCGGGCTAGGTGGGCGATGTCACCCCTCGGCGACGGCTGATCGATGGGAGTAGCAGCCACTGAATTACGTTCTAGCCATTACCCGGTGGTTATTCGAACGAAGGTCGCTCTCCCCTACCCCTCCCGCAAGCGGGAGAGGGGATCCGCCGCGATGGCCATTATCGGCTCCCCTCGCCCGTGCAAACGGGAGAGGGGCCGGGGGAGAGGGCAAGCCGTCCGACAAAGTGCACCCATCAATACTGATCAAAAATCCGCTGAATCTCAGCAAGATCCGCAGTCCGCGTCAACGCCAATGACAACAGCAACGCCGCCTTCTGCGGCAACAAATTCCCCGCCGCAATAAAGTTAGGCTCGTGATACGCACTATCGACAAACACCCGCCCCTCGCCCACGCGCGCGCTGCGCACCACCACCGCGCGGCGTTCGGCGGCGATTTTCATGCACTCATCGGTCAACGTGCCCATCGCCCCGGCGCCGATGCCGGCGATCACTAAACCCTTGGCGCCCAACTTCACCGCGGCTTCCGCCATGCCGGCTTGCGAACCGGCGTAGAGCCCCATCAGCTCCACGCGCGGCAGCGGCACATTCAAGTCGGCACTGAATTCGCTATTCACCGTATGCCGCTGCAGCGGCGCGCGGTAGTAGACGATGCGGTCGGGATCGGCATACCCCAGCATGCCGACATCGCGGCTGCGAAAAGTGTGCACGTGATAGGTGTTGGTTTTGGTGACGTCGCGCGCGGCGTTGATTTCGCCGTTGGTGGCGACCACCACGCCTTTGCCGTGCGTGTCGGCGCACGCCGCCACGCGAAATGCATCGTAGAGATTTAACGCCGCATCGGCGCTTAACGCGGTGAACGGCCGCTGTGCGCCGGTGACCACCACGGGCTTGGCGCTTTTCACCGTGAGCGTAAGCATGTACGCGGTTTCTTCCAGCACGTTGGTACCTTGCACAAACACCACGCCATCGACATCGGCGCGCTGCGTCAGTTCGTTCACGTGATGCGCGAGGCGGCGAATTTCTTCCAGCGTCGTCACCTCGTGCGGGTTGCCGGGATCGACGGTGACGTTCGCAATCTTGGCGATTTCGGGAAGCTCCGCCAGCAACTCTTGGCCGGTCATGCGCGGCTTGCCGCTTTTGCGGTAGTTGGCGAAATCCATGCGGTCGTGGCCGCGGCTGTGCAGCGTGCCGGGGCCGATCACTAAATGTATCCGGGGCAGGCTCATGGTGTATTTACGTAAGTATTTGATTTAATTGACTATTTTTACAGCGATGGGGTCGTTCAACATGCGCCGCAAAGAGGCGAAGGCGCAAGGCAAGTGCGCAAAAAACTTCCGCCACAGAGCGCGCACTTGCTTTGCGTAATCTTGTCGCCCTCGTGTATCGGCAGCAAGCCTTCGAGCGAACACGATGAAGTTGCACAGACGGGTTGCGCGTGGCTCAACTATACGCCCTCTGCGTGCGCTGCGTCCGCCGCCGCTTTAGCGCGCGCGGCCGCGCCCGGGCGTCGCGCATCGCCGCTCCGCTATAATCTTTGGCATCGCCCGCATTTCGCCGCCATCGCCGCCGCCACCGAAGGCGCGGGCTTCAAGAGGAGCCATTCGTGAAGGCGCTACTCGCTTTGTCCCGCGCCATCGATGCGTTAAGCGAACGCGTCGGCCAAACCGTCTATTGGCTGGTACTGATCACCGTGATGATCAGCGCCGGCAACGCGGTGATGCGCAAGACGTTGAACTACAGTTCGAACGCGTTTCTGGAAATCCAGTGGTATTTGTTTTCGGTGATTTTCCTGTTCTGCGCGGGCTACACGTTAAAGCACAACGAGCATGTGCGCATCGACATCATCACCAGCCGCTTTTCGGCGAAGGTGCGCGCGGGCATCGATATTTTCGGCACGCTGATTTTTTTATTGCCGATGGCGGTGCTGATCATGTGGCTGTCGTGGCCGGTGTTTGTCGAGGCGTACAACCGGCAAGAGGTGTCCACCAACGCCGGCGGCCTCATCATCTGGCCGGCGCGGCTCCTGGTGCCGATCGGCTTTGCGTTGTTGATCGCGCAAGCGGTTTCCGAGCTGATCAAGCGCATTGCGTTTTTGCAAGACCTGATCCCCGACCCCAACGAGAAAATCGCCGTCAAAAACGCGCGCGATGACCTTGCCGAGGACATCCGCCGCGAGCGCGGGCAAACGCCGCCGGGGACGCAGCCGTGACGCAGTTTTTGATCGACAACATCGCGCCGCTGATGTTCTTGGCGCTGATCGTCGTGCTGCTGATGGGCTACCCGGTGGCGTTTGCGCTCGCCGCGGTGGGCCTGGGCTTTGGCGTGCTGGGCATTCAATTGGGGCTGTTGCAACCGACGCTGTTTCAAGCGCTGCCGGAGCGCATCTGGGGCGTGATGTCCAACGACACGCTGCTGGCGGTGCCGTTTTTCACCTTCATGGGGCTGATACTCGAACGCAGCGGCATGGCCGAGGATTTGCTCGACACCATCGGCCAGTTGTTCGGCCCGCTGCGCGGCGGCTTGGCGCTGGCGGTGATTTTTGTCGGCGCGCTGCTCGCCGCCACCACCGGCGTGGTGGCGGCCTCGGTGATTTCGATGGGCCTCATTTCACTGCCGATCATGCTGCGCTACGGCTACGACCGGCGCATCGCCACCGGCGTGATCGCCGCCTCGGGGACGCTGGCGCAAATCATTCCGCCCTCGCTGGTGCTGATCATCATGGCCGACCAACTCGGCCGCTCGGTGGGCGATATGTACGCCGGCGCGTTTATTCCCGGCTTGATGCTGGCGGGCATGTACGCGCTGTATGTGGTGGGCATTGCGTTCTTCAAACCGCAATGGGCGCCGGCGCTGCCGCCCGAGGCGCGCACCATCCGCGAGGCCGACGGTGCGTCGGGCAACACCTCGTTGATCGTACTGGCCGCGATCAGCGCCGCCGCGGCTGCGGCATTTTGGGTGTTTTATTTCCAGCTGCAGCGCCCCGATGCCCCCACCGACGAACGCATCGCGCTCACCTTGAGCGTGTTCGTGGGCACGGCATTCGTGATTGCCTCGCTCAACAAACTGTTGCGGTTAAAGCTGCTCTCGCGCATGGCCGAACGCGTGACGTTTGTGTTGATCCCGCCGCTGGCGCTGATTTTTCTGGTGCTGGGGACGATTTTTGTGGGCATCGCCACGCCCACCGAAGGCGGCGCGATGGGCGCGAGCGGCGCGCTGCTGATGGCGATTTCGCGCCGCCGCTTGAACCTGACCCTGCTCAAGCAGGCGATGAACGTCACCGCCAAACTGTCGACCTTTGTAATCTTCATTTTGATCGGCGCACGGGTATTCAGCCTCACGTTTTACGGCGTGAACGGCCATGTGTGGGTGGAGCATCTGTTGACCAGCTTGCCCGGCGGGCAGTTGGGCTTTTTGATCGTGGTCAACATCATGATTTTTCTGCTGGCGTTTTTCCTCGACTTTTTTGAGCTCGCTTTTATCGTGGTGCCGCTGCTGGGCCCGGCGGCGGAAAAACTCGGCATCGATCTGATCTGGTTCGGCGTGCTGCTCGCGGTCAACATGCAAACCTCGTTCATGCACCCGCCGTTTGGCTTTGCGCTGTTTTATTTGCGCAGCGTCGCGCCCGACAAGGCGTATATCGACCGCGTCACGCGGCGCGAGATCGCGCCCGTCACCACCGGGCAGATTTACTGGGGCGCGGTGCCGTTCGTGATCATTCAAATCATCATGGTGTCGCTGATCATCGCCTTTCCCAACATCGTTTCCGGCGGCCTGCGCACCAAGGCGAAAGTGGACACGCAACACATACGCATCGAAGTGCCCGCCGCCGCGCCCGGCGCCGAGGGCGGCACCGAGCAGGACGACGCCACCCGCGCGCTGGAGCGCGCGCTGCGCGGCGAGCCGCCGGCGCAAAAGTAAGCTCTCACCCTGCATGCGCGCCTGCGCCAGGCGCATGCAAGCGCATACCCACACAAAAAAACGGCGCACCGTCGGGTGCGCCGTCGCCACGCCTCAATGAAACCGGACATTCGCATTGCGCCCCAGCGCCCGCAGCGCGTCTGCGAATTAATTGTTAACAGGCCCTGGCAGCCTGTCGGACTTAACTTGTCGAAGCGAAAAATGAGAGGTGCGAGGACAGATTTTCACGGTTTTCAAGCGAATAGCTCGTACTATTCGCGCAGGAAACCGGGGAAATATGGACCGCATCCGCTCATTTTGCAGCCGGCAGGGTTAAGCCCGACAGGCTGCTAGCGCTTGAGCCGCGCCGCCGCCCCCATAAAGCTGTCATAGCGTGCTTCCGCCACGCCGAACCATTGCACCTGGTCGTCGAGGAAAGTTTTCCACGAGTCGTAAATGGTTTTGAACTTGCTGTTTTTGGCGGCGATGTCTTCGTAGACCTCTTGCGTCGCCTTGTAGCACGCGGCCAGAATGTCGTTGGAGAACGGCAGCAGTTTCACGCCATTGGCCACCAGGCGCTTTAGCGCCGCCGGGTTCACCGCGTCGTATTTGGCCATCATCCACAAATTCGCTTCGTGGCAGGCCGATTCGAGGATGTTTTTGTATTCGGCGGGCAGCGCGTTGTATTCCTTGATGTTGACAAACAGATCGAGCTCCGGGCCGCCTTCCCACCAGCCGGGGTAGTAGTAGAACTTCGCCACCTTGTAAAAGCCCAGTTTCTCGTCGTCGTACGGGCCCACCCACTCGGCGGCGTCGATGGTGCCGCGCTCCAGCGCGGGATAAATTTCGCCGCCGGGAATTTGCTGCGGCACCACGCCCAGCTTTTGCAGCGGCAAACCGCCGGTGCCGCCGACACGGAACTTGAGCCCTTTCAGATCCGCCACGGTTTTGATTTCATTGCGAAACCAGCCGCCCATTTGCGCGCCGGTGTTGCCCGCGCCGAAACTGACGATGTTGTATTCCTTCAGAAAGCTGTTGAACAACTCGCGCCCGCCGCCGTGAATCATCCACGCGTTTTGCTGGCGCACGTTCATGCCGAACGGAATCGCGGTACCGAAGGCAAACGTCGGATCCTTGCCGAAGAAATAATACGGCGCGGTATGCGAGCATTGCACGGTGCCGTTTTGCACCGCGTCGACCACGCCGAACGGCGGCACGATTTCGCCGCCGGCGAACACCTGAATCTGGAATTTGTTGTTGGTGCCCGCGGCCACGCGCCTGGAAATCACTTCGGCCGCGCCGAATATCGTATCCAGACTCTTGGGAAAACTGGACGCCAAGCGCCAGCGCACTTCCGGCAGGCCGGTTTGCACCGCGGGCGCGGCTACTGCCGCGGGTTTGGCGGGTTCGGTTTTACCGCAGGCCGCTAGTGTCGCCGCGGATACGGCCGCGGCGCCGGTCAAAAACGAACGACGTTGCATATCAACCCCTCCGAAAAAAAATGACACGTGAAATTTTAGCCCACGCCACGCCGGCGCGTGCTTCGCCCCTCACCACGCTATAAAAAATATTCAATTAAATCAGATACTTACGTAATACCTAGGCCACGCCCAACTCACGGCTCAAAAGCCGCGCGCCGGCCGTTAGTGCATGCAATTTCGCTTGCGCAATCGGCCGCGCGATCGGCGCCATGCCGCAGTTGGTGCAGCCGTGCAGATGGTCGAGCGGCACGAATTGCAGCGCGCGGCGCAGCGTGGCGGCCACCTCCTCGGGCGTTTCCACCGTGTTCGAGGCGACATCGATCGCGCCCACCAACACATCCTTGCCTTTTAACAAGCTGATCAACTCCATCGGCACATGCGAGTTGGCACATTCGAGCGACACTTGCTTGATCGAACTTTTTGCCAGCAGCGGAAACGTCGATTCGTATTGGCGCCACTGCCCGCCCAGCGTTCTTTTCCAGTCGTCGTTGGCCTTGATGCCGTAACCGTAGCAAATGTGCACGGCGGTGGTGCAGGTCAAGCCTTGCGCCGCGCGTTCCAGCGCGGCGATACCCCAATCGCGCACGTCTTCCAGAAACACGTTGAACGCCGGCTCGTCGAATTGAATGGTATCGACCCCCAGCGCGGCGAGTTCGCGCGCTTCGGCATTCAACAACTCGGCCAGCGCGAAGGCGAGCTTCGCGCGATCTTTGTAATACTCGTCGGCCAGCGTGTCGACCATGGTCATCGGCCCGGGCAGCGTGAACTTCATTTTGTTTGTGGTATTGGCGCGCGCAAATCGCACATCGTCCACATGCACCGGATTTTTACGCGCGACCGGCCCGCTCACCGTCGGGCAATCGGCTTCATAGCGGTCGGCGCGGATGCCGATGCGTTTTAATCTGCTGAAATCCACACCCTCGACGCCCTGCAAAAAACCGTGCACAAAATGCATGCGCGTTTGCTCGCCGTCGCCGACAATGTCGATGCCGGCGGTTTCTTGCATCTTCAACGCCGAGCGCACCGCGTCGCGTTTGCCCTCGGCAAGCGCTTCGCCTTCGAGCTGCCACGGCGCCCACAGCACTTGCGGCTTGGCGAGCCACGCCGGTTTGGGCAGGCTGCCGGCGATGGTGGTTTTGATGGCGTTGGTGGTCATGAAAATTCCTGTTCAGAAAGTCGCCGCCCATGCACTCGCGCGGGCGCGATACCGTGGTTGGCCGATCGAGGGTCAAACGTTACTTCAACACATGCAGCAACAGCAACAAGCCACCGATCACCGCAATATTGTTAAGCGCCGCAATGCGCAACAGCTGCCGCCGCAGCGGATCTTGCACCAGCCAAAAGCGGTGAAAAATACTGCCGGCAATTGCAGTGAACGCGATCAGCAGCCAGATGCCCGCTTGCACGTGCCAGCCGGTGATCACCAGCGCGCAGCCCACAAACTCCATCGAGATGCCTACCCAGAACGCAAACGCCGGCAGCGGCACGCCCCACGCCGCCATGCGTTCGATGTGATCTTTGACGCGCGCGGGCGCCAGATTCAGCGTGCCCGCCACCAAAAACAGCGTTAAAAGCATCCATTTGCCCACGCTTACCAGCCAAGCGCCTTCGTACACCGTATTCTCCCTGTTTGGACTTACTTAGCAACGCGCATTATGCCGAATCGGCATTATTGCCAAAATGGAAAACAAATATCGCCAAAATGGCGCTTGTTTCAGCGGCACCTGTCGCCGACAATGCCTGCCTCGGATCAAGGATAACCCCATGAAATTTGGACTTTTTGGTGGTGCGCGCATCGGCCGGGCCGACACCCTGCACGACAGCTACGCGTATCGCGACTTTATCAACTACGTGGTGATGGCCGAGAAAATCGGCTTTTCGGGCATGTTTCTGGTGGAGCACCACTTTACCGGGCAAGGCCAGTTATCGGCCTCGCTTAATTTGCTATCGTATCTCGCCGCCAAGACCACTAAAATTCGCCTGGGCACCGGGGTGGTGGTGCTGCCGTGGCACAACCCGGTGCTGCTCGCCGAGCAAGTGGCAACGCTCGATGTGCTCTCGGGCGGGCGCGTCGATCTGGGGATCGGCCGCGGCTACCGCAAGGAAGAATTCGCGCAGTTCTGTATCCCGCTTAGCGAAGCGCAAGATCGGTTCGAGGAATGCTTTAGCCTGATGCTCAAATGCTGGGCGAGCGACGAGCGCTTTTCTCATCTCAGCAAGCGCTGGAACTTTGAAAATATCGTGGTCGAACCGGCCCCCGTGCAGCGCCCGCACCCGCCGATCTGGATGGCGGGCGGCAGCGCCGGCGGCATCGCTTTTATATCGAGCAAAAACTACAACCTGATGCTCGACCAGCTCGCCACCGTGCAGCAAGTCAAAGAGCGTGTGGGCTGGTATCTCGACGGGCTGGAAAAAATCGGCCAGCCGCGCGATACCACACGCTGCGTGGTGGCGCGTTCGGTGACCATCGTCAAAACCGAGGCGGAGCGCCAAAAAGCGCTGGAGCGCCGCCGCGAAACCTTCAAGCGCATCGGTGCCATCGCGGTGCACGGCACGCCGGGTGCGGCGCAGCCGCAACCAGTGAGCCAGGCCGACCCTGATCTGGCCACCGACGACAGCGCGTTAATGGGCAGCCCGCAGGAAATCGTCGACCGCATCGGCGCGCTGGCCGAAGTCGGCGCGGGCTACATTTTGATCACCTTGCCGCAGATTACGCCGGAATACATGCAGCAGTTCGCCGAGGAAATTCTGCCGCATGTGAAAAACATCGGGCCCGCGTTCGACGAGCCGCCAGTGGCCGCCGCCGCGTAAACAACAACCATGCTACAGGACACACGCATGAGTCCAGCACCCGCCGCACAGGCCGCGCCCGCCGCGTCCGCCCCGCTGCAAGACCCGCGACTCGCGCTGCGTTCGGCGCTGGGGCGTTTTGCCACCGGCGTCACCGTGATCTGTGCGCAAACGCGCGATGAACAGGTGCATTGCATGACGGTGAATTCGTTTGCATCGCTGT
>VGIF01000120.1 GCA_016868015.1 Betaproteobacteria bacterium | reverse complement strand
GGTGTTTATCCACGGCGGCTATTGGCAAATGCGCGCCAAGGAAACCTTTGGCTTTCTTGCCGCCGGGCCGCTGGCGCACGGCATACACGTTGCGATGCCGGGCTACACACTGGCGCCGGCGATCACGCTCGATGGCATCGTCGCCGAGGTGCGCGCGGCGATTCGCTGGATCGCACGGCACGCGGGCGCATTCGCCGGCGATACGTCGCGCATCATCGTCTCCGGCTGGTCAGCCGGTGGGCATCTCACCGCGATGGTAATGGACGAGCCGTGTGTTAGCGGCGCGCTGGCGATCAGCGGCATTTACGATCTCGCGCCGATACGTTTGAATTATCTCAACGCCAAACTGGGTTTGGATGACAGCGCGGTGCAACGCTTGAGTCCGTTGCTCAACCTGCCTGCGCAATCCGTACCAATCACACTTGCTTATGGCACGGGCGAATTGCCGGAGCTGCAACGTCAGTCACAAGACTACGCTGTGGCGCGCGCAAAAAAAAATCTGCCGGGCAAAGTACTTGCGCTGCCTGCGCTTAATCACTTCACCGTACTCGAAGAACTCGCGCGCGCCGATGGTGAGCTCACGCGCGCGGTGCGCGAACTTGCGCACGCATAACGCGTGCACGCAATCGGTGCGCCGCGCTCGTGTATGCACCACGATAGCGCGACCCTTTATGCTTGTATTTATGTAAATATCTGATTTTATTGAATATTTTTATATTGGCACGATGGTTGCATTAGGAGAGTCGAGCGCACTTAACTCGCGCCTCCGAGGAGACCATCAAATGAATAAGTTTCGCCGGCACACCTGTGTCGTTATCGCCGTAGCTGCGGTTGCGCTCGCCGCACCGTTTGCGCAACACACCGCGCATGCGCAGGAAAAAGTGATCAAGGTCGGTGCGCTGAAGCTGATCCACAGCATCACGCCGCATTTTTATCAACAGTTCGCGCCACCTGGTTACAAAATCGAAGTGGTGCCGTTTGAAAGCCCGACCGATAGCAAAAACGCGGTGGTGACCGGCACGGTGGATTTCGCCACCTTCGGTATCGCGGCGGCGATGCTGGGCGCGGCGGCCGGCGAGCCGGTGGTGATTTTCGCGCCGCAGTGTAACGGCGGCATGGCGGTGGTGGCGGGGACTAAGACCGACATCAAATCCATCAAGGATTTGAAAGGCAAAAAAGTCGCGATCTGGCCTGGCTCCACGCAGGAGGTGGTGATCCTCGAGCGCTTGAAGGCCGAGGGTATGAGCATCAAGGACATTCAGCAAATTCGCCTGCCGTTCTCCGACATGGCGCCCGCGCTCGCGCGCGGCGACGTCGATGCCTACGTCGGCGCCGAGCCGGGGCCGGGCATTAGCCTTGCCAACGGCACCGGGCGCATCGTCGAGTATCCGTACAGCACGCCGATCGGTTCGCTCAACATGGTGTGGGCGACGCGCCAGGAGATGATCGATAAAAATCCGGGGCTGGTGAAAATCATGATGGATATGCACATCAAGGCCACCGAGTTCGCGATGAATAACCGCGCCGAAATGGTGAAAATGACGGTGCAAAAACTCGGCCAGCAACAAAAGTCGATCGAACTCGCCGTACCCAACGTGCAGCTCACCTGGAAAATCGACGACGAGTTCATCAAGCGCGCGCGTGCCTACGGCGCTTTGATGCTGGAGAAAAAACAAATTCGCCAGCTTCCGGACTTTAATAAGTTTATCAACGCGAGTTTCATGCCGACCAGCGCGCCGGCGGCAAAGAAGTAGCGGGTTGATTCGTAAGCCAGCGGAGACCAGCGGTGTCGACCATACCTTCTGAATTACCGGTGCCGGCGCGCGCTCGAAGTGCTGCGCGCGCGCCGTGGCTCAACGAGCGCGTGCAGAGCATTTTGCTGGGCGTCGCGTTTCCGCTGGTGCTGGTGGTGTTGTGGCATCAACTGGTGGTGGTGAGCGGTACCAAGCTGGTGCCCACACCGTATCAAGTGGGCGTGATGATGTGGGATTTCACCTTTGGCGGCATCCACAATGATGCCTTCAGCGGCACCATCATCACGCATCTGCTAGCGTCGATGCAGCGCGTTTACGGCGGGTTTTTTCTGGCGGTGGCGATCGGCATTCCGCTGGGGCTGATGATCGGCAAGGTGAAGGTCATTCGGCAAATGCTCGATCCGACGTTGTCGCTGCTGCGGCCGATTCCGGTTACCGCGTGGCTGCCCCTGTCGATGATTTTTTTCGGACTTGGGCCGCGCTCGGCGATTTTTCTGGTGTTCCTCGGCGCGTTTTATCCGATTTTGTTGAATACCATTTTCGGCGTGCGCTCGGTGGATACCAAATTGTTCGAGGCGGCGTCGATGCTGGGCTGCGACGGCTCCAAGCTGTTTCGCCAAGTGGTGCTGCCGGCGGCGATGCCGAGCATTTTCAACGGCCTGCGGCTCGCGCACGGCTTTGCGTGGATTTTGATCGTGGTTGGCGAAATGACTGGCGTGCCGACGGGCCTGGGCTCGGTGATCATGGACGGCCGCACCTTGTCGCGCACCGACTTGGTGATCACCGGCATGATCGTCATCGGTGTCGCCGGGTTTTTGACCGATCGCATCATCGTCGCGATCAACAACTGGGTGCTTCGCTGGAGTCCGCAACATCATGGTTGACGATCCTCACAAAACGCGGCGCCAGTTTTTGGCGATCGACGACGTCTCGAAAACCTTCGACATCGGCACCGACGAAGTGCAGGCGTTAAGCCATGTCAATCTCACGATCGACAAGGGCGAGTTCGTGTGTTTGATCGGCGCTTCGGGTTGCGGTAAATCGACGTTGCTGCGCATTATCGCGGGTTTCGAGCGACCGACGTCCGGTGAGGTGAGTTTGTATGAAAACGCGATTACCGCGCCCGGCAGCGACCGCGGCATGGTGTTTCAGGATTACGCGTTGTTCCCGTGGATGACGGTGCGCGAAAACATCGGTTTCGGCCCTCGGCAAAAAAAGCTCGCCAAAAAATACGTCGACGAAATCACCGCCGAGTATTTGAACATGGTGGGCCTTACGAAATTCGCCGACCGTTTTCCACATCAGCTCTCCGGCGGCATGAAGCAGCGCGTGGCGATCGCGCGCGTGCTCGCTAACGAATGCGAGTTGTTGCTGATGGACGAGCCCTTCGGCGCGCTCGATGCCTTGACACGCGAAAGCCTGCAGCAGGAGTTGCTTGATATTTGGGCGCGCACCAAGGTGACGGTGATTTTTGTCACGCACTCGGTCGAGGAAGCGGTGCTGCTGTCCGACCGCGTGGTGGTGATGACCGCGGGGCCGGGGCGCATCGAAGCCGATGTGCCGATCACGCTGGCGCGCCCGCGCGAGGTGTCGGCAATCGATTTTAACCAGGTGCGCCGCGATATCACCCAGCGCTTGACCAGCCATGTACGTGCTGGGGCGCCGCGTGAGTTGAAAGCCGTGGCCTAAAGCGGCAATGCAAACCGTCGAGGTTTACAAAATCTCCATGGCCGGGCCGGCTGATGCGGCGGGCTTGGCCAAGCTGATCGACGAGGGCACGCTCGACCCACGCACTATCGTTGCGATCATGGGCAAAACCGAGGGCAACGGCTGCGTCAACGATTTCACCCGCGAATATGCGACCACGACACTGGCGAGTTTTCTCGCGCCGAAGCTTGGGTTGAGCGCGGCCATGGTCGAGCAGCGTATCGCGTTCGTGATGTCGGGCGGCACCGAAGGGGTGTTGTCGCCGCATATCACGGTTTTCGCGCGGCGTGCAACCCACGAAAAATCCTCGGACCAAAAACGCTTGGCCGTCGGCATCGCGCACACGCGCGAGTTTTTGCCCGAAGAATTGGGACGGCAAGCGCAGATTTCGTTAACGGCGAAAGCCGTGCGCGTGGCGATGGCCGATGCGGGGATTGAAAACGCCGCCGCTGTACATTTTGTGCAAATCAAATGCCCGCTGCTCACCGCCGAGCGTATTCGTGCGGCGCACGCGCGCGAGCAAGCCGTAGTGACCGAGGATACCTATGCCTCGATGGGTTATTCGCGCGGCGCGTCGGCGCTGGGTGTGGCGCTGGCGCTGAACGAATTGCGCGAGCCGCCGAGTGAACACGCGGTGTTGTCCGATTGGACTCAGTATTCCAACGTCGCCTCGACTTCGGCCGGCATCGAACTGATGGGCAATGTGGTGATCGTGATGGGCAACAGCGCGCGGTCAGCGAGCCGTTACGTGATCGGCCACGCCGTGATGCAAGACGCGATCGATCTTGATGCGGTGTTCGCCGCGTTTCGTGATGCTGGGCTCGATCCGTGCGCGGCGCGCGAGCGCCTGGTGAATGTATTCGCCAAGGCCGAGGCCGCGCCGTCGGGTGCAGTGCGTGGCGCGCGCCACACCATGCTCGACGATTCGGACATCAACTCGACGCGTCATGCGCGCGCCGCGGTGGGCGGCTTGATCGCGGGCGTTGCAGGCAGCGGCATGATATATGTGTCGGGCGGTGCGGAACATCAAGGGCCGCCGGGTGGCGGGCCCGTGGCGGTGATTGCGCAAGCAAGCAGTTGATACGGTGGCATGCCAGCAACGACGATGGAAACTTTCGACCCCGAAGGATTTGTTGAAGCCGCCGCCCCTACGGTCGGCTTGACGCTCATATTGGCAGAGTGCGCCGCGGTGGGTGAGCAAATGGCGCGCATTCATGCGTTGTCGCAATGCGTGATGGATTTTCCGCTCGCGGCGGAAGACGATATCGCGCCGCGCTTTGAGCCATGAACCGTTTTGTTTCGGCACTGGATATTGCCGCCGTCGTGCGCAGCGGCGATGTCACCGCCAAAACCATAGTGAGCGATGCGCTTTCTCGCATCGCGGCGGATAACAAGCGCATCAATGCTTTCACGAGGGTGACCGAGGCGGACGCGCTGCGCGACGCCGCGGCGGTCGATGCGGCAATCGCGGCGGGGCGCGACGCGGGGCCGCTTGCCGGCGTGCCGTTCGCGGTGAAAAATTTGTTCGATGTGCAAGGCGAGGTCACGCTCGCCGGCTCGCGCATTAACGCTGCGAATGCTGCCGCGATCGCCGATGCTACCGCCGTGCGGCGCTTGCGCGAAGCGGGCGCGGTGCTGGTGGGCCTGCTCAACATGGATGAATACGCCTACGGCTTCACCACCGAAAATTCGCACTACGGCGCGACGCGCAATCCGCATGACCTCTCGCGCATCGCCGGCGGTTCGTCGGGCGGTTCCGCGGCGGCGGTGGCGGGCGCTTTGGTGCCGCTCACCTTGGGCACGGATACCAACGGTTCGATCCGCGTGCCCAGCGCGCTGTGCGGCGTGTTCGGTTTGAAGCCGACTTATGGGCGTTTAAGTCGCGCGGGGGTGTTTCCCTTTGTCGGCAGCCTCGATCACGTTGGGCCGTTCGCGCGCAGCACGGCCGATCTTGCGGCTGCGTACGACGCGATACAGGGTGCGGATGCGCGCGACCCGATGTGCGCCTCTCGCGCGATGGAGCCTACAACACCACAACTGGGTTTAGGCATTGAAGGGCTGCGCATCGGCTTGCTGGGCGGCTACTTCGAACGCAACGCCGATGAAAACGCATGGAACGCTGTAGTGACCGTTGCGCGTGCCGCAGGTGTCGCACGCGAAGTGCAGTGGCCCGAAGTCGAACGCGCACGTGCCGCGGCGTTTATCATCACCGCGGCGGAAGGCGGGCAGTTGCATTTGCCGAATCTGCGCGCGCAACGCGATGCGTTCGATCCATTGATACGCGATCGGCTAACCGCCGGCGCACTGACGCCCGGCGCGTGGTATGTGCAAGCACAGCGGCTGCGCCGCTGGTTTCGCGATCGCGCGCGCGAGGTGTTTCGCGACGTCGATGTGTTGCTGGCGCCAACCGCGCCATGTGCCGCAACGTCGATCGGCCAGGAAACCATGACGCTGCGCGGGCGCGAGATACCGCTGCGGCCGAACATGGGGTTGTTGACGCAACCGTTGTCGTTCATTGGCTTGCCGATCGTTGCCGCGCCGCTCGTCGTCGACAGTGCGTTGCCGCTGGGTTTGCAAATCATCGCGCCGGCATGGCGTGAGGATCTTTGTGTGCGCGTGAGCGCGGCGTTGCAAGCGCGCGGTTTGGTCTGCGCGAAACCGGTGCAGTCGTAAGCACATAGCATTATATAAAATATTAAATAAAATCAAATACTTATATAACGACATCGATGGTGCGTGAACGCGGCCTTGATTCGCACCGCGCGGGCGTGACACAGTTTGGGCGATTCTCAAGGAGCCCGCATGAATTCACCCGACCCGACTTCGAAATCGATTGTTCACGACGCGCCGGTGGCGAGCCGCCCCGGCGAAACCTTTTGGGGCAGCGATGTCGTCGCGCTGATGCTGCGCGAACTCGACATCCCCTACATTTCGCTGGTGCCCGGCGCGAGTTATCGCGGGCTGCATGACAGCATCGTCAATTACCTCGGCAACCGCGCGCCGCAAATGGTGTTGTGCGTGCACGAAGAAACCGCGGTGGGCATCGCACACGGCTACGCCAAGGTCACCGATAAAATCATGGCCGCGGGTTTGCACGCCAACATCGGTTTGATGCGCGCGATCATGTCGATTTACAACGCGTGGTGCGACCGCGCGCCGATGTTGATCATGGGCGCGAGCGGGCCATGGGATGCCACGCAACGCCGGCCGTGGATCGACTGGATCCACACCAGTTCCGATCAAGGCGGGCTCATTCGCAACTTCACCAAATGGGATAACCAGCCGGGTTCGCCGGTCGCCGCGGCGGAAGCATTGCTGCGCGCGACGCAAATCGCGCAAACGGCGCCCAAGGGGCCGACTTACGTCAATCTCGATGTGAGTCTGCAGGAAAGCCAACTCGGGCCGATGCCGGCGCTGCCGGATCCGTCGCGCAACGTACCGCCGCGCTCCCCGCAGCCCGCGCCGGAGTTGGTGGCGCAAGCGGCGAAGCTGTTGTCCGAAGCGAAAGCGCCGGTGATCCTCATGGGCCGTTGCTCGCGCAGCCTCGACGGTTGGAACGCGCGCGTGGCGCTCGCTGAAAAATTAAACGCACCGGTGTGCACCAACGTCAAACTCGCGGCGGCGTTCCCGACGGATCACCCATTGCACGCGTCAGCGCCGGGTTCGTATCTCACCGACGAAGCGCGCGCGATGGTGCGTGAGGCTGATGTGGTGTTGTCGCTCGATTTTCTCGACTTGGCGGGCACGTTAAAGCAAGCGTTCGGCGATAAGCCGATCATCGCTAAAGTGATTCAGGTGTCGTGCGATCAGCACAACCATCGCGGCGGCGGCGCGGATCACTTTGGTTTGCCGCCGATGGATGTGTACTTGATGTGCGAGACTGACGCGGCGGTGCCGCTGCTGTTGAACGCGGTTACCGCGCGCAGCACGCCGCCCCGCATGCCGCCGGTGCCCGCGCTGCCCGATCCGCCGAATGCGGTATCGCTACGCGGCGTGGGTATCGCGTTGGAGCAAGCTACGCGCGGCGTCGATGTTTGTTACACGCGTTTCCCGCTCGGCTGGAACGGCGCGTATACGCATTTTCGTCATCCGCTCGATTACATCGGCCACGATGGCGGCGCGGGCGTGGGTTCCGGGCCGCCGATGACGGTGGGCGCGGGCCTCGCGTTAAAAGGCAGCGGGCGTATCGCCATCGGCCTGTGCGGCGACGGCGATTTTCTGATGGGCAACACGGCGGTGTGGACGGCGGTGCATTATCAGATTCCGTGTTTGATGATCGTGTGCAATAACCGCTCGTTCTATAACGACGAGCGCCATCAAGGCAACATGGCCAAGCACCGCGGCCGCCCGGTGGAAAACCGCTGGATCGGCCAGCGCATCGACGACCCGCCAGTTGATATTGCGGCGATGGCGCGCTCGCAAGGCGCGCTGGGCATTGGGCCGGTGGAAAAACCCGAAGACGTGTTGGCGGCGATTGAGCAGGGCATTGCCGCGGTGCGCGCGGGCGGTGTCTGTGTGATCGATATGCATGTATTGCCGGGGTACGATACGAGGGCGTAAACGAAAGCAGTTTGTTAATTGCGCAATCACCCAAGTGTCGAATATGAGCTAACCTATCCATGTCGTTCCCGCGCAGGCGGGAACCCATAGGGTGCCTCAAGTGCTACGGTGTTATGGATTCCCGCCTGCGCGGGAACGACACCATTGGTTGTCATGGCTTTTAGTTCTTGCGTAGATCAATGCGTAAACAAGGGAGAAAACAAGATGTCGAAGTGGTTAAGAACTGCGTTCATCGTAAGCGCGCTGAGTTTAAGCGCATGTCAAACCACCGGTTTGCCCGGCGGCAATGAGCGCGCCGCAAGCCCCGAAAGTGTAGGCCTATCCTCCGAGCGCCTCGCGCGCCTGACGCAACGCATGCAAGACGGCGTAGCCAGGGGCGAATACCCCGGCGCGGTGCTGGTCATTGGCCGCCACGGCAAGATCGCCTACGCGCAAACCTTTGGCGTGATGAATCCCGAAACCAAAGCACCGATGCGCGAGGACGCGATCTTTCGCATTGCGTCGATGACCAAGCCGTTGGCGTCGCTCGCGATCATGATGTTGTCGGAAGAGGGCAAGCTGTCGATCGTTGACCCGGTCGACAAATACATCCCCGAAATGAAAGACATGCGCGTGGGCGTGGTGAAGGCTGGCGCCGACGGCAAGCCGATGCTCACCACCGAGCCGCAAAAAAAGCGCATGACGGTGCAGGATTTGCTGCGGCATACGAGTGGATTGCCGTCGGGTGCCGCGAATTCGCCTAACCTGATCAAGCGCATGTACGCCGAAGCCAAAATCGGCAACCGCGGTGTCACCAGCGATCAATACGTCGCCAATCTCGGCAAAATGCCGCTGCTGTTTCAACCGGGCACCACGTGGGAGTACGGTGCGTCGGTCGATGTGCTGGGCGTGATTGTCGAGCGCGTTAGCGGCATGCCGCTCGACAAATTCATCGCCGAGCGCACACCGGCCCGCTCAAAATGCCCGACACCGCTTTCGCCGCGCCCAAGCAACACGCGCAACGCGCGGCGCTGCCGCAGCGCGAAGGCCCGAAAAACGCGCTGCCCAACATCGTGCCGATCACCACCGTGCAAACGTTTAAGAGCGGTGGCGGCGGCATGGTGTCGACCGCGATGGATTACGCGCGCTTTAGCCAGTTTTTGTTAAACCGCGGCGAACTGGACGGCGTGCGCCTGGTGTCGCCGACGACCATCGATCTGATGGCCGCGAATCACCTACCGCCCGGCACGCCGATCGGCCCGGACATGGTGCGCTTCGAAGCGCTGGCGCCGTCCGCGGAAATGGGGCAGGGCTTTGGCCTCGGTTTCGCGGTGCGTACCGACGCCGGCCGCAACCCGCTGCCCGGTTCGGTGGGCGACTACTACTGGGGCGGCGCGCAGGGCACGTACTTTTGGATCGATCCCAAGGAGCAGCTTTACGTGGTGTTGATGATGCAATCGCCGCTGGCACGGTTGCCTTATCGGTTTTTGCTGCGGCAGATGGTTTATCAGGCAGTGGTGAATAAAAAAATGTAATTAAATCAAATACTTACGAAATTCCGCCTGCAAAAAGAGCGTTTGCTAGGGTAAATGCGATGGACGGTTGTCGCGCCGCGCGATGTTGCGCCGGCGATGAGGGTGCGCGGTTCACGATGCTTCGCGCGTAACCGTTTGTGGTCGGCGTTACTTTCTGTATCCAGACGCTTGGCGAAAGAGGAGGCCGACGATAGTGAGCATCCAGCATCCGTCCACGTTTGGATACACAGCGCGCGGCCGCATCGGCTTGCGCGCGATCTTGAGTGCGTTCACCGCGATTGCGCTGATCGCGATTATGCTGGTTGGCGGCGTGTCGCTGTGGGGCCGCGGTCAGGCGGAAAAGGCCGCGTTGCAAACCTTCGTGGCCAAGGATGTCACGGCGGATATTCTGCCGCCGCCGATGTACCTCATTGAAATGCGGCTGGTGTTGTCGCAGGTGATCGAGGGCACGCTGACGCCGGAACGCAGCCGCAGCGAGTTCAACCGCTTAAAGGGCGAGTATGAGGAGCGGGTCAAGTATTGGTTGGCCAATCCGCCATTCGGCCTGGAAGCCCAGTTGCTCGGCGCGCAGCATACGGCGGCGCATGCTTTTATCGCCGCCGCGGCTAAGCTGCTGGATGCCGCGGCGCAGGGTGATCCCACCGCCTTGCGTGGTGAATTGGCGGCGGTGCATGAGCAATACCTGAAGCATCGCATCGGCGTGGACGCGACGGTCAAATCATCGACGGCTTTTGCCGACGCCTCGATCAAGCAGTTTGACGCCGGTGGGGTGACGCAGTTCAGATTGCAGGCGCTGGTAATCGTTGCGGCGGCGCTGCTGTTGACGATTTTTGGCGTGTGGATACGCCGCTCGATCTGGACCGCGGTGGGTGGTGAGCCGCACGAGGCAGCGGCGATTGCGCGAGCGGTGGCGGCGGGCAACCTCTTTGCGCGCGCGCAACTGGCCGCCGGCGATCGCGACAGCATCATGGCCGCGCTCAATCAGATGAGTCAGTCGCTGGCCGGCATCGTCGCGCAGGTGCACGCGAGCAGCGAGCGCATTGCTTCGGGTTCCGGGCAGATCGAGTCGGGCAACAGCGATCTTTCGCGCCGCACCGAAGAGCAGGCCAGCGCGCTGGAAAATACCGCGGCGTCGATGACCGAATTGACCGACGTGGTGACACAGAACGCCGAGAAGGTGACCGAGGCCGGCCGCCTCGCGCAGGCGGCGGCCGAGGTGGCCGAGCGCGGCGGCCAAGTGGTGGGCCAGATGGGCGCCACGATGAAAGAGATCGATGCTTCGAGCCAACAGATCGAGGGGATCATTAATCTGATTGATAGCATCGCCTTTCAGACCAATATTCTGGCGCTGAATGCGGCGGTGGAGGCTGCGCGCGCCGGCGATCAGGGCCGGGGCTTTGCCGTGGTGGCGAGCGAGGTGCGCAATCTGGCAGGGCGCAGCGCGCAGGCGGCACGGGAGATCAAAGCGTTAATCGGCGCCAGCACGCAACGCGTGGCGCAAGGTATGGCGCTCGCCGATCGCGCCGTGGCGACGATGAACGAGGTGGTTCAGAGCATACGCCACGTCTCCGAGATGACCGGCAGCGTCAGTATTGCCAACGCCAGGCAAAACCACGGCATCCCGCAGATCGGCGAAGCGATCGGCCATATCGATCTGGCAACTCAGCAAAATTCGGCGATGGTCGAGCAATGCGCGGCCGCGGCGGCCAGCCTCAGTGATGAAGCCCGGCAACTGGTTGCGGCGGTGACGGTGTTCAAGCTTGGGCGGGGCGAGGTGCGGCGGCTGGCGAATGATTGAGCATTGCCAGTACTTGTGCCAACGGCGTCATCGGGGCTTCTTTCACTCACCCTTGCTCCCGCTCCCGCCAGGCTGATCATTACCCAGATCTTTGCAGGAAATATCAAGCGCTTACAAGTAGGGTGCGCATCGCCCACGCGTGGCGATCGCCGGGGTGTGCGCGATGCGCACCCTACGCTGGTCAAATTCACGCAATTTGAGTTGACCTGGAGCGGCTGGCAAAATGCATCGTGGTGCCGTCAACGGTTGGACAGGCTCACCGCTAATGGCTCGTAGAACCGCCGTTCGCCCAGAGCCGAATAACGCCCGTGAAGCGTGCGCAGTCGGGCGCAAGAAACTGGCTGTCTGTCGAATGTTGTGGGACCAACGGTGTTTTGTAAGTATTTGATTTTATTGAATATTTTTTTGTTTCTTGAGCGCTGGTCGAAGCCGGTTCTGATCTGAGTCGAAGGGGGCGATTGTTTATTGTGTTGGCACGCTTGGTTTGAACCCGCCGGCGCACCCGCCGCACTTCAAGGCGCGGCGCGCACCCCTTTTTGCCCGGATCGGGTAATCGCCTTTTGAACGATGCCCGCGGCTTTGGCCGCGTTAACCAGCGCGCTCATGCGGGCCGCCGCCGCCGGCGTCCAGCCTTTGCCGGTCGATACCGCGAAGGCTACGGTGTTGAAGGCGCCGAGCAGTTTTGATCCGGGCACGCGCCGGGCCAGCGCTTCCACGCTTTCGATGCCAGTGGCATAAAGGTCGATCTTGTTATCGGTAAGGCAGGCCACGGCGGTGTCGGCGTCGCCCGCCAGGCGCACCAGCACGGCGGCTTTGAGCCGCGGCGTGAGGTAGGCATCAGCCGAGGCATTTTTCGGCACGCCGATGCGCACACCGGGCTTATCCACCTGATCGGGGCCGGCAAAGTCGCTGCCCGGCGCGGCGAGGTAGACGTAGTCGATTTCGATCACGTCCGGCAAAAAATCGACCAGCGTCGCCGCAAACGGATTGCGGCCGGTAACGATGATGTCCCACGCGCCGGTGCCAAAACTCGCGGTATAGGCGGCGGCGCCAGGGTATACCGTGGGCTCGAACGGCACGCCCAGTTGATCGGCGATGAATTTGCCGATGTCGGCGGCGATGCCGCTGGCGCTGCCGTCGGCCGCGCGGGCATAGAGCGTCGCATTGGCGCCGTTGATGCCCATGCGCAGCTTGCCCGTGGGTACGAGTTGCGCAAGATCCGCCGTTGGGTTGTCTGCCATGGTGATGTGCTGATGTGGTGATGCGGGTTGATGTTCAAATGCGCGGCCGCTGCGTGATTGGCGCGGTTACGGTTTTAAGGTGAGCTTGACCAGCTTGTCCGCGCGCGCTTCGTTTTCCAAACCGCGGCAAGCCGCGACGATCTGCTCGTATTGCGCGGCGGGTATCGGCAGGCTCCCAGCGATGCCGCTGATGCGTTTGGCGTGGGTGTCGAAATCCCAGATGAATTCGCGGCCGGTGGATTGGCGCGTGTAGCTCTTGCCGCTCTTGGTGAAAATCGTGAAGCGCGGCCCGAACAGCGTCATTTTATGCGAAGGGATGATGGTGACGCGTTTCATGAAATCCACCACGTCGGGCGGCGCGTCGGCTTCCTTGATTTGCTGGCCGGCGGTGACCGGGTAGCCGCGCTTGACCACGCCGTAGGCGGTGAAATACGCGGTGCCGCCGATGCGCGCATCGCCGTCTTCGCGGCGGCTGGGGTAGGCGGGGCTGGGGTATTGGGTTTCCATCCAGTTCACCACCGCTTCGACGCGCTCGATATCCTCGAGCTTCAAGTTGTTGTCATTGCAAATCGCCGCGGGCACGTCGATGTGCGCGATGTTGTAGCCGGCGGTGTAATAAATGCGATAAAGCGTTTCGAGGAACATCCATTCCTTGCCGAGATTGGCGGTGATGGCGTCGAGGTTCGCCTTCACGTCGCCGACGAAACTATAGTTAAGGATGCCGCGGTTGTTGCCGCAGTACGCGTGATAAAAACCGGCTTCGCCTTCGAGCACCGAATCGGCCGAAGTGTGGCCGCCTTGCGCCAGCGTCACCGCCAGTAGCGCGCTGCGCGTGGCTGCGCCTTCGCGCAGCGCCTTGCCGCCGCCGCGCGCACTTTCCAGATTGCCGCTCGCCAGGCTCGCGCACAGCGCGATGGTGCTGTTCAATTGCTCTTCATTCAGCCCCATGATTTTCGCCGCCGCCACCGCCGCGCCGAAAATGCCGAACACCGGGCCGGGGTGAAACCCTTGCGACATGGTTTGCGGTATAAATTCGGCTGCCATGCGCTCCATCACTTCGTAGCCGGCGACGACGCCGGTGAGAAAGGTTTTGCCCGAAGCGCCCGTGCTCTCCGCGGCCACGAGTGCGGCGGGAATAATCGCGGTGTTGGGATGGGTCAACATGCGGAAAGTGTCGTACTTGCCGCCGCTTAACGCGGTTTCGGAGTTGGCGTAAGCCGCGCCGCCTTTGGTCACCAGCGTGCCATCCACCATCAGCGTGGCGCCTTTCTTCACGCCCGCTTCTTCATCGGCGATCATCGCCAGCGCTTGTTTCCCGGACGCGGTCTGCGCGCCGATCAAGACTGAAGCCATCGCTTGCAGCGTCACGCCCTTGGCGCGGTCGATGACGGCGGGCGGCAGATCTTCATAACGCAACTTGGAAACCCACTGCGCGAACTGGCGGCTGATCGAGGCCATGCGATTGCTCCTGAAGCTGTGGTGAAAGTGAAGAGAGGCTTGACCACGATGTGGGGCA
>VGIF01000119.1 GCA_016868015.1 Betaproteobacteria bacterium | reverse complement strand
CTGTCGTAACCACCGAGCGCGCAACCGATCGAATCGATGATCACCCGCTTGGCGGTTTTGATTACCGCCGGCGGGAGGGATTCGTAGCGCAGGTTCGTGGCGTAGTGGGTGATTTGTTCGACGAGGCTCATGGTTTTTACTACGGAATATCCTTCAAAGCACTGCTTACGGGGAACGCCAATCGCGCTTAACCAATATCGTCATTCCAGCGAAGGCTGGAATCCAGGTCGTACACCGCGCAAAGCGCATTACAGCAGTGCTTCGCACTGATTCCTTACGACCTGGATTCTGGCCTTCGCCAGAATGACGGTTATGGTTTGCGGTTGTCCTCTGTGTTCTCTGTGACCTCTGTGGCAAAGCCGTTGAAGTTACACCTTCAAAAAATCCCGCACACTCGCCTCATCCCGCAACCGCCAAACCCGCTGGATCACCCGCCCCATTTCCGACTCACCCGCCCCGCCCGCATACCCCGCCAGCCGCACCGCTTTATCTTCAATCTCCGGCCGCGAAAGCGTGTTATCCGGGTCGCCCTTGGGCGATGACACCTTGCCTTCAAGCTTGCGGCCATCCTTGGTGGTCGCTGTCACATGACCCAGCCAGCGCTTGGGGTAAGCGCCATCAACAACAGGATCAAGCACCATCTTCACCTTGTCGTGAAACGCACGCGTGGCTTTGTCTTTCAACGCGACTTCGGTGAAATCCGCCAGCCCCGCGCGGCCATGCAACGCAGCCAGCGCCAACACAAAGCCCATCGAAAATTTGGATTGATGTATCGTTTGCGGGTCGGTCACCGGGCCCAGCACGTCGATCGCGCCTTGGTGCACATGCGCGGTAACGGCGGTAATGTCGTCGTGCTTTAGCTTGTTGTCTTGCATCACTTTCAATAACGCATCCGCCGCGGGGTGGGTGTGCCGGCACGAGGCGTGAAACTTAAACGAGGTTTCGGCGAGCCCCCAACGCGTGCCGAGGCCATCGACCAGCTTCGCCGGATCGGCATCGCTCGACATCCCCGCCGCCATGCCCTGCGCGCCTTCGAGGATGCGCTGCGCGCCGGTAAAACCATCGCGAGTAATGTAGGCGGCCATCAGGCCATCGGCGGCGGCTTTGGCGGTGTGCAATTGTTTGGAATCCGCCGCGTCACGCAGGAATTCCCACAACCCCGCCGCCATGGTGCCGGCCGAGCCGATGCAATGTTGCATCTGCTTCGCATCGAGTTTGAGGAGATGCGCCACCCCCGCCGCTGCCGCGAGTTTGCCCGCGGTGCCGGTGGTGTGAAACACCTTGTAGTGCGAGCGGCCGAGAAATTCGCCCACGCGCACGCCGCACTCGTAACCGGCGACCGAGGCGACGATCAAATCGCGGCCGGAGGCGCCGACTTCCTGCGCCGCCGCCAACACCGCCGGAAACACCACGGTGGCCGGGTGATACACCGAGCCGTTGTGCACGTCGTCCTGCTCCACCACATGCGAGGCCGCGCCGTTGATCAGTGCCGCGAAAAACGGCGAGGTGCGTCCGCGCGTGGTGAGAATTTCCGAGGGGCCGGTGGCCGGGCCCATCGCCTGGGCGAATTTTTCCAGCGCCAGCACCGGGCGCGAACCTTTGCCCGCCAGGCCGGAACCGAGCCAATCCAAAAAGAAATCTTCGGTGCGCGCGACCACATCCGCCGGCAGCGACTCATAACGCAGCCCCGCCAGAAATTCGCACAGGGTTTGTGTCTCACTCTTGGCCGCGGCCAGTGTGCCTTGAACAGGTTTTTCAGCTTGATCCATGGTCAATCTCCTCGTCGAGAGCCACATTGTAGTGCAATGGGGCGCAATCCCTCGGCGTACGTTTGCATGGAGCGCCGCCCCCCGCGGCACGATGATCCGCGGTGCCGTTGGGCGTGGCACAATAGCCGCCAAGGGGGGCACCATGCAAGGCAAGACCATCGTTTACGATGCCATTACCGTCAAGCGCGAGGGCGGTTTTGCGTTCGACGTGTGGCATCAAAATCACTACCTGCCGTCGATGCTGGCGGGCGGCCCGTTATTGAATGTGCAGTGTTATTTGAGCCCGCTGCGCGCCACTTACGTCGCGGTGTTTGAATCGAATGCAAGCGCCGCCACGCTGCACGGACTGCTGCCCGCGGCGGAACACGAGTCGATCCTTTCCACCGAGCGCCATGTCGCGGGGTTCATGAACGAACAACAGGCGCCTGGCGCGATCGCGCCGTTTCGCGAGGCGGCGATTTTGTATCCGGTGTTGTTTCACGTGCCAGCCGAAGGCGAAAAGGATTTCAACGCCTGGTACGACGAGGAGCACCTCGGCATTTTGTTGCGCTCGCCGTACTGGCCGATGTGCCGGCGCTTTAAGATTTACAAGCCGCAGCCGCAATCATGGACGCACATCGCGCTGCATTACTTGACCGACTTGCGCGCGCTCGAATCAAAAGAGCGCGACGAAGCGCGTGCCACGCCGTGGCGCGCGCTGCTCGCGCAACATGCGTGGTTCAAAGGTGACTATCGCGTGCTCTACAAAGCAGGCCCGCGCCGGCTGCCGGACGTTAAAAAAAATATTCAATAAAATCAAATACTTACGTATTTTCGCGATTCAGGCAAGCACAGCGCGGCAGGCCTTTACTTCGGCAGCAGCATATCCACGATCACGCGCACGAGTTCCACAAACGCGCGCATCAGCAAAAACAAAAACACGCTGGCGACCGCGCCCGCCACCATCACCCACGGCGTCACGGCAAAAATCACCACGCATGCAATGCTCGCCAGCAACGGCAACGCGCCGCACAGTATCGCAATCCAATCGCCGTGCTTGACGATGAAGTGCAGCATCCAATAGGGCGACGGCGGCGTTTCGATGATGTCGTTCATGATCTTGAGAATTTTGTAAGTATTTGATTTTATTGATATTTTTATCCAGCATGGCTATCGTGTGACAGGCCGCCATACGTGCGATCGGCAAGCGATAGACACGCGACAGACACGCGCTTTGCAGCCGCGAACAGTCGCAAACAGGCACAAACAATCACAAACGCCGCGCGTAGCAGGCTACACCACTTTGTTCGCGCGCAGCGCCGCGATCTCCCCCTCACTGTAACCGATGTCGCTCAACACGCGGCTGGTGTCTTCGCCCACCGCCGGCACCCGATCCATGCGCACCTCAAAACCCGCGGTGGTCACCGGCGGCAACAACGCCGCGATGCGCCCGCCCGGCGTGTCGACTTCACGCCAGCGCTTGCGCGCCTTTAACTGCGCGTGATCCCACACCTCCAACGGCGAGTTTAAGCGCGCATTGGCGATATCCGCGGCATCGAGCTTGGCCACCACCTGCTCTGCCGTCATCGTTGAAAACACCTGGGTGATCAACCCGATCACTTCATCACGCGCGGCGAGCCGCTTGGTGTTGTTGTCGTAGCGCGGGTCTTTGGCGAGTTCGGGTTGTTCCAGCACCTTGGCGCAAAACGACGCCCATTCACGCTCGTTTTGAATGCCGAACATCACCTCCTTGCCGTCGCCCGCGGTAAAGCGGCCATAGGGCACGATAATCGCGTGATCGGTGCCGGCGCGCTGCATCGCCTTGCCGCCGAAGTGCTCGTACATGATCGGGTGGTTCATCCACTCCACCATCGCTTCGAACATGGTGACTTCGACACGCGCGCCCTTGCCGGTGCGTTCGCGCTGATACAGCGCGTTCATAATGCCGGAATAAGCGTAAAGCCCGGTGCCGATGTCGGTGAGCGACACGCCCACTTTCGCCGGCGATTCCTTGCTGCCGGTCACCGCCAAAATGCCCGCTTCGCTCTGGATCAACAAGTCATACGCTTTTTTCCGGGCGTAAGGCCCGCTGTCGCCGTAGCCGGAGATATCACACACGATCAAGCGTGGGTGCTTCGCCATCAGCTCGTCCGCGCCCAGCCCCAAGCGCTTGGCCGCGCCGGGCGCGAGGTTTTGGATAAACACATCCGCCTTCGCCATCAGCCTCGCCAAAATTTGTTTAGCCTCGTCTTTTTTGACGTCCAGCGACAGGCTTTCCTTCGAGCGGTTAAGCCACAAAAAATACCCCGACTGCCCATGCACCGCCTGATCGTAACCGCGCGCGAAGTCTCCGACTTCGGGACGCTCGATTTTGATCACGCGCGCGCCATACTCCGCCAGTTGACGCGAGCAGATGGGGGCGGCGACGGCTTGTTCGAGGGAGACGACGGTGAGGCCGGAGAGGGGCAGATTGGACATGAAATTTATGCTTTCACTTGCAGCGTGATGATTGGAAAGTTTACTTCGCCCTCATGCGAGCTTCGCTATTGTAGTGCGCGTTTCGGCTCTTGCCGCCACGCGCGTCTGCATAGGGGACAAATCCGTGATTGTCGCCGGTCAGCAACTGCATATACTTGGGATGAATGAACAGCTTTTCCCGCCCCACCTTTTCTTCCCTCAACACGCCGTTTTCAACCAGCGATTTCAAATAAACCGACGCGGTCTGGCGATGGCCTATGCCTGCGTCAACCATGTTTTGAATGCGGCAATACGGCTGGACGAATATCAACTCAATCAGTTCCCGGCTGTAAATCTTCGGCGCGCAAGAGCGCACATGGTCGGCGGTATGCGCCATCAATTCGTGGACGGCCCCGATCTTATCGGTGGTCCACGTGGCCGTGCTGCGCACCCCTTCCAGCATGAAGTGGTGACGATGTTTTCGATCTCGGTACTGGCCTGCGCATCCAGCACGGGAATAGTGTTGATCAGCACGCTTGGGTTGAGGATCTGCGCCCCGGTGCGCTTTAACCCCTCCACCGCCGCGCGCGCGCTTATGCAGGCCTTGAGGATGGGCTTGGTTTCGATGTCGGCAGCGGGTGGCAGGGCCGGCAGGCCAGCATAGGGCCGGGTTGGATCAAGTTCAATAAATTTATTTAAAAACAAATACTTATTTTACTCCACCACGCCTAAGATGGATGGGGCGGTAGCGCCGCTCCGGCCTCATGTCGAGCGCTTCGACGTGACTCAAAATCATGTCGAAATTATACGATTTTTTCGACAAATTAAACCCGTCTCGGGCACGGCTCGGCAATTTCCGCACCGCATCATTTCCAACCAACGCCAACCGCGACGCCTTAGCTCACAATCTGCATCAGCTTCCCAAAGCTGTCGACGACGTCGTATTTCACGTTCTCCGGCGCGAAACGCAAGTTCATTTCTTCAAAAAATTTGCGCGCGCATCGAATCTTCGTTTTTTCAATTTCTCGCAGCTCCAGGGAAGACATGGAACCTTTGGTCTCGGCGACGAAGTAGACGTGTTTGACGACACCTTCCTTGAACGTAATCGCCCAGTCCGGGTTGTAGTCCCCCACCGGCGTGGGAATCTGGAAGCCGCGCGGGAGCTTTGCATACACCACGACCTCCCCGCTGCTATCCAGCTCTTTCACAAACTCCCGTTCGACTTTGGAATCCGTGACCACGTAGTCGTAGATATGCCGCGTCAGCTTCTCGCCCGCCTTGCTGAAATCCTGCTTTGCCTGACCGAGGGTAAAAATATCAAGATCGAACTTCTCTTCGACTGGGTCATAGGCCAGATGTTCGATGATCACGGCAGCTTTCTGCTCGTTAATATGGCGAACCGCCTCGGCGATAAAGCTCTCCGGATTAGTTCTGAATTGCGAGAAAACCGCAGCGTTTAGACCTTTAAGTATTTCAGCGACAGCATGTCGCGTCAATTGCGTGCCCTGCGCTGGGTGCGATTCAAACCGATGTGGACAGAACCTCATGCGGCCTGTTTTGAAGGGGCATGCCAATAGGTGTGCCACTGACGGTTGGCGATTCAGCAAGCGCTGGTAACGCGTTTCGCGGTCGCTGTAGGCATCGTTGTTGCGAAAATTATGCGACTCGTCGATGACCACCAGATCGTAGTTGCCCCAGTTCACGCGGTTCAGCGGCAAGCCCAGGGATTCCCCACTTTCACGCAGTAGATCAGTGTGGCAGAGCACGTCGTAACCGAAGCGGTCCTTGACGAAAATATTGATGGTCAGGTTGCCTTTGTAGGTCAGCCAGTTGTCCGCCAGTTTTTTGGGGCAAAGCACCAATACGGATTTATTGCGCAACTCGTAGTATTTGATGACAGCCAGCGCGGTAAATGTTTTTCCAAGGCCGACACTGTCTGCCAGGATGCAGCCGTTGTAGGTTTCCAGCTTGTTGATGACCCCGTTGGCCGCGTCGCGCTGGAAGTTGTAGAGCTTCTTCCATACCAGACTGTCCTGATAACCCGTGCGGTCATTGGGCAACACATCCGCCGTTACGTATTCCAAAAATTCGCTGAAGATGTTGTAGAGCATCAGGAAATAGATGCGCTCGGGCGAATTTTCCTGATACACCGATGCAATGTGCTCGCAGAGCTTTTCGGTCACATCTTCAAGCTTGTCCGCGTCTTGCCATATCTGGTCGAACAAGGCCAGATAAGTGCCCGTCATCGGCTGTTCATCAATTCTGTTTACGAAACTGGAAACCGCGTTTCCCTTTTCGTAGCCAAGATCGACCGCCGTGAATCCGCGTAATGGCAGGTAAACCGATTCAATCTGATCCGCGGAAACGGCAGCAAATTGCTGCATGGGGGCTTCGCCGCGGTTGGAACGAAAAACGGCCTTGCGGCGAATCCAGTCCGCGCATTCCTTCGCGATGGCTTTTTGCGTAAGCTCATTGCGCAGGCGAACTTCGAAATCGCTTCCGTAAAGACTGCGCTCCCGTTCGAGCTTGGGAATGTGAAATTCGCGATGCTCCCGCCTTAACTTGTCAACAACCTCACCGGGAACAAAGGTCGGCGATGTAAATATGAACTGGAGCAGATCGATTTTTTCGAGCTCGCCCTTCAACGCTTCGAAGGCATAAATCGAAAAACATGACGCCGCCACCCGAAGCTTTGCCCCAGGCCGAACGCTTTGCTTGAGATCATCGCCCAAAAGGCGATTGATATTGTCAATTAGTTCCAAACCAACTCCATGTTCAGCAATTCCACATACCGCCGATAGCAAAACACCCTTCCGCGCCGCCGCTCGTTAAATCGTCCGACGATACCCAGTTTTTCCAAATGCGCCAACGATTTGTTGACGGTGGCGGGCGTGAGTCCGGTTGTAGTGACGATGGACGCCGAGGTTGCAATCGGTTGGCGCTGCATGGCCTGATGCACGGCCAGCGCCGAGGCAGTGGCGCGTTTGAGTGTCGCGATGCGCTCGCGGTCGGCGTTGACCAGTGCCAACAAGGCATTGGCCGTGGCCACGGCCTGCGCGGCGCTGGTCTCGATACCCTCGGCGAAAAATTCAAGCCACGCCTCCCAGTCGCCCTCGGTGCGCACGGCATTGAGCAGTTCGTAGTAGCGCGCGCGATGCGTCTTGAAGTACAGGCTCGGATAAAGCATCGGTTCGCGCAGCACGCCGTCCGCCACCAGTTGCAGCACGATCAACAGCCGCCCGATGCGGCCGTTGCCGTCGAGAAACGGGTGGATGGTCTCGAATTGCACATGCGCCAGCGCGGCTTTGATCAGCGGCGGCGTGGCCTCTGGCTGATCGTTCAGAAAGCGTTCAAACGCGGCAAGGCAATCGGGCAACGCATCGGCCGGCGGCGGCACGAAGGCGGCATTACCGGGACGCGTGCCGCCGATCCACACCGGCGAACGCCGCACTTCGCCCGGCGCCTTGCCCTGGCCGCGCGGGTGATCGAGCAGCGCTTTGTGCATCGCGTTGAGTAGCCGCATGCACAGCGGCAAGCCGCCGCCCAATTGGGCCAGGCCCTCGTCCAAAGCGGCGACACATCGGCTGACTTCGCGCGCGTCATCCAATGGCACGCCTGGCTGCTCGTCGATCTCAAAAAGCATCAAGTCAGCCAAAGACGATTGCGTGCCCTCGATTTGCGAGGAGAGCACCGCTTCTTTGCGCACAAAGCTATAAAGCAGCAGCGCGGCATTGGGCAGTTGCCCGCTGATCGCATCCACACGCCCCAGCGCGACCAATGCATCGTCGAAACGGCGGCGCAGCGCGGTGTTCCACTCGATCGGCGGCGCCGGCGGGAGCGGTGCCGGCACATAAGCTGGGTAAGGTTCCGTGGCCGTCGTCACGCGGACGTAACGGCCTGGCGTGGGCCTACGCATGGTCAGCCGAACCTAAAATAAGAAACGCCTTTATTTTACGATAAATTACTATCGTAAAACAATGCCATTGATTATTTTAGGATGCAGGGCAGGCGTCCACTCCAATATAAGTATTTGTTTTAATTGTATTATTTTAAAACGACCGCGGCATCCCCAACACATGCTCCCCCATATACGACAAAATCAAATTCGTCGAAATCGGCGCGATCTGGAACAACCGCGTCTCGCGAAATTTACGCTCGACGTCGTACTCGGCAGCGAAGCCGTAGCCACCGTGGGTTTGGATGCACGCGTTGGCTGCCGCCCATGAGGCATCGGCGCCGAGCAACAACGCCATGTTGGCCTCTGCCCCGCAGGGTTGGTGTTCATCGAACAATTGCGCGGCGCGGTAGCGCATCAAATTTGCCGCTTCGATGTTGGCGTAAGCGCGCGCGATCGGGAACTGGATGCCCTGGTTCATGCCGATCGGCCGATCGAACACCACGCGATCGTTGGCGTATTTGATGGCGCGGTCGGTAAACCAGTAACCATCGCCGATGCACTCCGCCGCGATCAATATGCGCTCAGCATTTAAGCCGTCGAGGATGTAACGAAAGCCCCGGCCCTCCTCGCCCAGCAGGTTTTCCGCGGGAATTTCGAGGTTATCGAAAAAAAGTTGATTCGTATCCTGATTCACCATGTTGCGGATCGGGCGGATGGTTAAGCCATTGCCCACGGCTTCGCGCACGTTGAGAATAAAGATCGACATGCCGTCGGCCTTGCGCTTGACCTGATCCAGCGGCGTGGTGCGCGCCAGCAAAATCATCAACTCGGTGTGATTCATGCGCGAGATGTAAATTTTTTGCCCGTTCACCACGTAACGGTCGCCTTTTTTCACCGCCACGGTGCGCAGCTTGGTGGTGTCGGTGCCGGTGTTGGGCTCGGTCACGCCCATCGATTGCAAACGCCATTCGCCGCTGGCGATCTTGGGCAGGTATTTTTGTTTTTGCGCCTCCGAGCCGTGGCGCAGCAGCGTGCCCATGTTGTACATCTGTCCGTGGCAAAAGCCGGAGTTGCCGCCGCTGCGGTTGATTTCCTCCATGATCACACTGGCCGCGGTGAGCGACAAACCCGAGCCGCCGTATTGCTCCGGAATCAACGCCGATAACCAGCCGGCTTTAGTCAGCGCCTGCACGAACTCATCGGGGTAACGATGCTCGGCGTCGACTTTCTGAAAATACGTGCTGCCGAATTCGTTGCACAACGCGCGTACGCCTTCGCGGATATCCGCGTGCGATTCGTGATCAGAAATACCTTTTAGCATGACGGAACTTTGATTGCGGGTGGGAAGGCGGACATTATAGCAACCCCCCGCCGCTGTCCGCATCATGGCGCCGTGGTGGATGCCGCGCACCGCCTGGCGTAAAGTCGCGCGCGGCGCGGCGGTTTGTGATCACCATGCGTTTCATCAACACGCGCTGTTGAACACGGCGCACCGCAGCCTCGTCATCACGTCATCACGTCATCACAAATAGCGGCGCCGAGCTTGCCGCGCGCAACCTGGCGTGGGTAGCGCTGATGGCCCACGGGCGCAACGCTGCGCCTGGCCGCCGCCCGCGCAAGCGGTAAACCTGCGCGAGTAATGGCAACGCTTCCAAGCCTTAAAAAAATATTCAATTAAATCAAATACTTACAAAAATATTCAATTAAATCAGATACTTACAAAAATACTGCAGTGTTCTCTCTAGCACCACTTACACCGCATAGCGGCGCCGCCGTCAGCGGGCTTGATTTATCACGCGCGCCCGATCACGCGGTGGCCGCCGCATTGTTGCGCGAACTTGGCAAGCACGGCGTGCTGTTAATCCGCCAGCAACAACTCAGCGCCGCGCAATTCATCGCATTTTGCCGCGCCCTTGGCGAACTCGCGGTGCAACCGCTGCACAAGTTTGCGCACGCTGAATTTCCCGAACTGCTGTTGCACTCGAATATCGTCGACAACGGCGCACCCATCGGCTACACCGACAGCGGCCAGCGCTGGCGCATGGACGGCGCGCATTTGAAAATGCCGCCGCGCGCCACCGTACACTACGCGGTGCAAATTCCCGTTGAAAACGGAACGCCGCGCGGCGACACCTGCTTCGCCAACACCGCCGCCGCCTACGAAGCGCTCGCACCCGCGCTGCAAACGCAATTGCGCGGCATGCACGCGGCCAACCCCTACCGCCCTGGCCAAAAGCGGCGCGCCATTCCGTTTTACATGGATGCGGGCCTAAGCCAGGCGTTTCGCCGCGGCGTTGAGCACCCGGTGGTACGCACGCACCCGGGCACCCGGCGCAAGAGCCTTTATGTGAGCCAGGCTTGCACCTCGTTTATCCGCGGCATGCACGATCACGACAGCGATGCGCTGCTCGCACAACTCTACGCACACATCGCGCGCGATGCATTCATCTACCGCCACCAGTGGCGGCGCGGCGACGTGCTGATCTGGGACAACCATTTCATTCAGCACCGCACCGAGTGCGATTACGCCTTGCCGCTGCGGCGTTTGCTCTACCAGGCGCAAATCAAGGGCGGCCTGCATCGCTGAAAAGCGCACCGCGCCGTTGGGCGGGTGGCGCCACGGCAGCCCGGCAATTTTTAAACCCGTCGTGTCTGGTCAATCCAGTGCAAACGATGCACCGTTTTCCCTCACCCTGCCCTCCCGCAGGGCGAGGGCTCAAAGCCCTTCTCCCTTTGGGGGAAGGATGGGGATGAAGGAAGGGGTTGCGTTTCCCGCACGCACCGAATAGACACAATCTGCCAAACCAAAATTCAGTCATTTATCACGTTTGGACCTCTCAATACCGGCACGTGCCGAGAGCGGCACGGAACATCTCAAGCCACACGCTTGGTCAACTCATTTGCCAGCATCTCCGCCTGCTTGAGCACGGTCTCGGTCGCCAGCTCCTGCATGTCCGGCGGATAGCCATACTGCCGCAGCGTGCGCCGGACGATCACCCTCAACTTTGCGCGCACGTTTTCCTTGATCGTCCAGTCGATCGAGGCATTCGCCTTCACACGCTCGAACAACACTACCGCGAGTTCGCGCAGCTTTTCTTTTTGCATCAATTCCCTGGCGCTGTCGTTGTCCGCCACGGCGGTATAGAAAGCAAACTCAAAATCGCTCAAGCCCATCTCTTCGGCTTGCTTGTCGGATTTGACGATCTCCTTGCTGATGTGGATCAGCTCGTCCATCACCTCGGCGGCGGTGAGCACCTTGGCGTGGTAGCGCTTGATGGCGTCTTGCAACATCTCCATAAAGCTGCGGCTTTGTACCAAATTCTTTTTCGCACGCGCCTTAATCTCGTCGTTGAGGATTTTTCGCAACACTTCCAGCGCGACGTTCTTGTGCTCTTTATTTTTGAGTTCGAGCAAAAACTCTTCCGACAGAATTGAAATATCCGGCTTTTTGATACCCGCCGCGTCAAACACATCGATCACTTGCTCCGACACCAGCGCCTTATCGATCACCTGGCGAATCGTCGATTCGATTTCCTCGTTGGTGCGCCCTTCACCAGTGCTGTCGAATTTCGCCAGCCGCGCCTTTACCGCCTGAAAAAACGCGATTTCATCTTTCACAGCGAGCGCCTGCTCGTGCGGAATCGCGATGGCGAATGCCTGTGACAACGCCGTCACTTCGTCGATGTAGCGCTTTTTGCCGTCGTCGAGCCCGAGGATGTTTTCCTCGGCGGCCAGTATCAACACTTGTTCGCCAACTGGTCGCGCAACATGCGCGCGCCCATGAACGGGTGTTGCAGGTGCAGCTCGTCCAGCTCGCGCATCAGCGCCAAGTCAGCCGGGCTCACCGGTCGCGGCAGGTAATACACCGTGCCACGGCTGATGTCGAGCAACTGGGCTTGGCGCGTGAGGCTTAATTCGTGGTTACGGTCGATCATGGCTTTGCGCTCAGCAATCCCGCCTTGGTGAGCGCGCTTTCTAAAAAATCGTTCTCCAAGGCCAATTGCCCAATCTTGGCATGCAGCGGCGCCAGATCCACCGGATCGGCCGCGGGGCTTTGGTCAAACACGGTAGCGGCCCGCTCCAGCAACTGCTTTTTCCATTCGCTAATCTGGTTCGGGTGCAGTTCACCTCTGGGTGTAGCACCACTACCTATTTTCCAAGCGTCGCTCTAGTCCAGTCAACCATCAGCACCCACCTTCGCCAGATTCTTTGCAATCAAGGCGTTCAGCTTAATTTCTTCCTCCAACTGCATTTCAAACTCCGCTCTGAGCTTCGCAAAGCGCTCCTCGAAGTCAAAATCGTCTTCGTCGTCCGGCAGCCCGACGTAGCGCCCTGGCGTCAGCACGCAATCCAGCTCACGCACGCGCGTGAGATTGACCGAAGCACAAAAGCCGGCCACGTCTTGATACTTGCCGTCTGTGTTGCGCCACGCGTGGTAAGTGCCGGCGATTTGGGCGATGTCTTCCGCCGAAAACTCGCGCGTGCGGCGGTTGATGAGGTGGCCGAGGTTGCGCGCGTCGATGAACAGGATTTCGTCGGCGCGGTCTCTAAAACCCACTGGATTCCGGCCTGCGCCGGAATGACGGCCTGATTTGTTGCGGCTCAGGAACCACAGGCTCGCCGGAATCTGCGTGTTCAAAAACAGCTTCGCCGGCAGGTTGACGATGCAATCGACCAGCCGCGCTTCGACCAACGCCCTGCGAATGTCGCCTTCACCCGAGCTTTTGGAGGTGAGCGCGCCCTTGGCCAGCACGAAGCCCGCTTGCCCGTTGGGGTTCAGGTGAAACAAAAGTGTTGTATCCACGCGTAGTTGGCGTTGCCCGTGGGCGGGGCGCCGTGTTGCCAGCGGCCATCGGTGCGTAGCAGATCGCCGCTCCAGTCGCTGTCGTTAAACGGCGGATTGGCGATGACGTAATCCGCCTTCAGGTCCTTATGCGCGTCGTTCAAGAACGAGCCTTCGTTGTTCCATTTCACCTGCGAGCTATCGATGTGGCGTATGGCGAGGTTCATCTTGGCGAGCCGCCAGGTGGTTTGGTTGCTTTCCTGCCCGAAGATGGAGATGTCGTTGACCTTGCCCTGATGATCGGCGACGAATTTTTCGCTTTGCACGAACAGGCCGCCGGAGCCGCAGCAGGGGTCGAGCACGCGGCCCTGGTACGGTTCGAGCATTTCCACCAGCAACTCGACCACGCTGCGCGGGGTGTAAAACTGCCCGCCCTTTTTGCCCTCGGCCAGCGCGAATTCGCCGAGGAAATATTCGAACACATGGCCCAGCACGTCGGCGCTGCGCGCCTTGGCATCCCCCAGCGCGATGTTGCCGATCAAATCCATCAGGCCGCCCAGGCTGGTGGGGTCGAGATTGCCGCGCGCGAACACCTTGGGCAACACATCGCGCAGCGACGGGTTTTCTTGTTCAATGGCATCCATGGCGCCATCGACCACCTTGCCGATGTCGGGCTGCTTGGCGCGCGTGAGCAAGAACGCCCAGCGTGCCTCGGCGGGCACGAAGAACACGTTCTCGGCTTTGTATTCGTCTTTATCCTCCGGGTCGGCGCCGGCGTAGTCGCCCTTGCCTTGCTTCAACCTCGCGTAGAGTTCGTCGAAGGCATCGGAAATGTATTTGAGGAAAATCAGCCCCAGCACGATGTGCTTGTACTCGGCCGCGTCGATGTTCTTGCGCAGTTTATCGGCGGCCTTCCATAACTGCTTTTCGATGGGTTCTTCTTGTTTGGGTGTGGCTTTTTTGGCCATGGATTTTTCTGTGAGGGTGGAACGGATTTCGCAAGCATTATGATGACGGTTGCGGGGTATATCGTAAGTATCTGATTTTATTGTATTTTGTATAAACCAACCCATGTAAAGCGCGGCCAATTCGCGCCCTGCACAAGCACCGGCTACGCGACGCGCAGCAGCGAGTTTAGCGATAATCCAGCGAAGCGAAAATTTTCATCCGCAACAAACTTCAAACTTAAGGAGGCCGATCCCGTGCCCATCGACTACATCAAGCGCGACGGCGTCGCGTACATCACGCTTAACAATCCGGCGAAAGCCAATATCCTTGATAAGCAGACGTCGGATGATATTTCGCAGGCGTGGATCGACATGTGGGAAGACCGCTCGATCCGCTGCGCGAT
>VGIF01000118.1 GCA_016868015.1 Betaproteobacteria bacterium | reverse complement strand
CTGGATTGGCCATCCGGAAATCATCTCAGTTTCGCAGTACCCTGGAAACACCGTTCTTCACTCGGGAAACGCTCGATTTATTCGCGAAATTGACCCACACGACTTCCCGAAGACCCAAAAAGATTAAATCGCACCACGCCGGAAACATGCCGGGCAAGTGCCGCGAGCGGATACACCAACGGCACGTCATTGGCGGGTTCGGCGCGCACATCTACGGCTTCCACACCCCAATACGTTTCAATCGGCGCGGGCGCCGCGCTGGCGGGCTTGGGCAGCTCGGCGGCCCGCGCAAGGTCTTGCGTGGGGTTGGGCGCCTGCGGTTTAGGGTTCTCGACGGTGAGATCCGGCATTTTCGCCTCGGCAGCCGGCGTTGCCAGCGGGGCGGGATCCGCCGCGACATAACGCAAGTCAACCACCAGCGGCCGATGCGGTTGATGCTGGGGCCCATGGCCGATAAAACCCAATAACGCAACGTGCACGATCAGCGACAAGACGCCGCATTGAAACATCCGCAAGTAATCCAGCGTATTTTGATTAAGTCGCGGTTGCACGGGGATTATCGTAGTCAACAGCAAAGCGGCCCATACTGGGCCGCTAGCTGCAACACTACAAGATCACAGGATCGAATACGCGCTACTTGTTACCGATGTCGCGATACCAGTATATACGCGATCGGGGGGCCCGGACGGTGATTTCGACGCCCGCGCCCGCCAACGGTGAACTCGCTGTTCCGCCGATCGGGCTGCCCGCGGCGGGGTTTCCGTTAAGCGGCGGCACACCGCCGATGATGAACGGATAGTTGACGCCATCCACATCCACGATACCCGCGACGGGTGAGGGCGGCAGCCCGCCACCGTCAAAAATCGCAAAGTTGAACTGCCCCGTCGAGAAGTTGATGCCATAGCCGCGAGCGGTACCGAGGTTCGGTTGGCAAACGCCCGGCGCCGGCGGGATCGGCGAGTTCGTGCCGAAGAACGTATTGCCGCCGATGGTGGTGGGTGCGTTAACCGCCTTTTCGCCCATTTGAATTTCCGGGCCGTACTTGATGCTGCCGTCGGCCTGCGGATGCGGCAGCAGATTGAGCAGGTTGACGTAGAACCCATTGCCCGAATCGTCATACGCCGGCCCCACGGTGGCGGGGAAGTCGCTGGGCAGCGTGGTGGGGAAGATCGCCGATGCGTTAAACAGGTTGGTCGGTGCATCCTCGACACACGATGTCGCCGTCTTGGGCAAGGTGGCGGGAACGCAAGCCGTGCTGCTGGTATTGTCCACGATGGTGGGCGTACAGGTGCCGCCCGGGCATGCATCGTTACCCACGTTCACATCCTTTAACATGTAAAAACGGTTAAGAATGTTGACCGCTTGCTGCGTGCGGGTGGGGTGCTCGCGGTCGCCGGTTGCAAACATCACCGCATCAAAGTCGGCGGTCGACACTACATCGGGCGGAAAGAATAGCTTGCGCTTGGTCGCGCTCGTGCCGCCCACCGAGGCAAACTTGCTGACGCGCCAGGTCGAGGGTGCAAAGCCCACGCCCGCACCCGCGGCCGGTTCCAGATCAACACGCCATACGTTGCCGCCAAGGTCAGGCACGTAGAGCCGGTCGATATAGTCGCCAAGATCGGCGGTGTACTTGTCGAGCAGGGTGATGTCCGACGGAATCGGGTAAGGCATATCCAATGAGCACGGGTTGCCGACGCAAGTGGAGGTGCCGGCGGCGGCGCCGGTCGTCGCCTGCCACACCAGGCTGCCATCGAGTGCGTCGAGCACGAATATGCCGCGTCCCATCGATCGCGAGGCTGCATTGGCGGCGGGTTGCGGCTCCTGGTCTTCCACCGGGTCGTAGCCCGCGCCGAAGATCACCACCGGATTGGCGTGGCCTTTGACCTTGGCGACTTTGGGCGTGGACCAGGTTTGGCCCAGTTCAGGCAAGTCGGCGTTGGATTTTTTCCACAAGAAACGCGGGTTCATCGGGTCGCTGACATCCAGCGCGTAAATGATGCGTCCGCCGCGGCGGGCCGACAGGTACAAGTGCACCGTGGCGCCATTCTTATAGACCCCGATGCTGCCGTCAAAGAAATAATCCTTGGGCCGCGGCGCCGGCAATATGGTCGCCGGGGTTCCTTCAAGCTTGACTACCGGCGCATTCAAATGTTGGCGCATCAGCTTGGAGTAGAACTCGGTGGGCACGAAACCCCACAACTCACCGCCCGCCGGGACCGTGCCTATCGCTGCTGTCTGATTGCCGTTGACCGCGTGGAACACACCGCCGTTGCCGCCGTAAAACGCGACCACGCCGATGCTGCCGCCATAGTTCACGATTGCCGGGCGCGAATGCAGCACGTCGCCGTGAACCGACGGGCGCACGTTGATGGGCGCGCCCGGGCCGGCCTCGTCGCCCAGATTGTCTTCGCCGCGTACCCAGTTAATCAAGGTGGTGGCATCGGCGCCGCCCGCCGCCGCGGTTTTGCCGGTGGAGGTGTCGCTACACGGCGTGTCGGTGGTTATATCGTAGGTGAATGTCGTGCCAGAGGGAACGGTCAAGACCTTGACCGGGCCGGTATAAAGTGCGTTGTCGGCGTCGCCACCCGAAATGGTCACGGTTTCCCCGACGACAAACCCATGTGCAGCGCTGGTGGTCGCGGTAGCGACAGCCGCGGGCGTCGGCGTACCGCCGGTGCAGGAGGCGGTGCGGGTAATACTGGTGATGTTTGAGCTCGCGGCAGTTACGCTTGCAGTTCCGCTTGAAAGAACATCAGTAGGCGTGGTGTTAATACTAAAACAAAAGCGCCGATTGTTCGCACCCGAGCCGGGGCAGGTTCCTGCCGCGCCAGTGCCGGTGATGATTCGTGCACCGTTGTAGGTGTTCGGCGAAGCGCCAGTGATGGTTACCGTTTGGCCGGTGGTAAAGCTGTGGTTGGCTGAGAGGACCACGGTAACCGTCGCGGCGAAAGGCGAGGTAGCCGCAGGCGTGCCGAGGGTGAGGCTACTGATGGCGCGGGAAGTAGTGCCCACGGTAGCCGTGCCGCCGCTGCCATTGGCCGGGCCAACGGTGATGTTGATGACAAAGGAATTCGTGCTGGCCGACTGTACGACAGCAGCGCCGTTATCGTAGCCCGCGCCGACGCCGGCAATCTGGATCGTTTCGCCGTTGACAAACCCGTGCGCAACCGTTGTGGTGATGGTCGCGGTGGTGCCGCTGCGTATTGCCGAGCTGATGCTGCGGCTGGCGCCGGGCGTGGACGCGATATAACCCGTGCCGGTGGCCGTGGCCGGCGGCAACACGGTAATCGGGTAGGTGAACTGCGTGGCGGTCGGCGGTCCGCCCGCGGGTTTTTGCCCTCGGTAACGTGGGTGTATGGTCGGGCCATCGATGAACACGAGCTGCCCGTTGCCCAGCACAGGGCTCATGGCGCTGCTCAGTACCGCCGTGGCGGTGGACCCGACTCGTGTCAGGGTGCTGATAGAGGTGCCGGCAACGCCCGCGAGCAAACCAGGGTGGTTGAGAAGATCGGTATTGGTGTGTGCAAACGGAGTTGCTGACAGTAAGCTGCCCGTGCCGCAATTGACCGCGCCGGTCGTGCACGTATAAAGCCGCCGCGGGTTGCCGCTGCCGCCCGGTGTGTTGGCGTAGTTGTTGATCAGATTTTCCAGGCGGATCCGTTGTGAAACACCGCCTTTCTCGACGATTTCGCCGTCGGGTAAGTCAAAGCCTTCGCCCGCGCTTTGCGGCGCGTGGATAAAGAAGCCGCCTTTTACGCCGCCATTGACATTCAGCGCCCCGGTCGGGTCTATATTGTCCGGCGCCGTATTGGTGTTTTGGCTGGTCCAGAAACTGACCGCATTGGGCGAGAAAAAGCCAGTGCCAGCGGAGCTTAGCGCCTGGTGGGGGCGGCCCGTCACCGGGTCATTGGGGCGGGAATCGGCCAGGTAAAGCTGCGGGTGCAACGGATCGCTGTTATCGACGGCAAAGCGGTATTGTTTCAAGTTACCCGCCCAGCGCGGCTGGCCCGCCGGGTCGGGCCGGAACATGCCAAAGTAAATCTGGTTCAGGAACGAACCGGTGGCGTTGGTGCTGATCGGCAAGCTGGCCGCGGCGAACACGCTGTTCACGGCCTGCACTTCGTTAAATATCGCCAGCAACGCTTGCACAAACCCGTTTAAATCGTCGAGATCCACCACGAACGCCTTGCCACCCGAGGCGTCGGCCATGCTTTTCGTAAAACGCTCGTAGTCCGGATTGGGATTATTCTTGTCCACCAGCGTGATGGTGTATGTCGTGATCGAGTGATTTTGCTTGTTAAAACGCGTCCACTAGTCGGCCCAGTAGTTGTTGGATTTCGAATATTTGTTGTTGTTGGTCCATTGGATATAGGCTTGCTGTTGCGCGCTGGCGCCCGCCGCAACGAGTTGCGAAAAAACGTTGTTGGCGTTGGAGTCGCCGGGGTCGGCAGAGGAGCGGGAGATGCCGATGAAAATTACGAAGTTTTTGCCGCAGGTATCGGGGTTGACACCTTTGTACGTGGTGCCCGACATCCCCGTTTTGCCGGTGAAAAATGCGTACGCTTCCTGCATGGCGCCGCCAACGTCCGTGCCATTGGCGGTGTCGCTGCCGCCACCGCTGCTCTTCAGGCCGCGCAGCACGGTTTTCATGTTGGCGATGCCGGTGGCATCCATATTGGGCAGGGCAGCCGGCGCCGCCACGGCGGGGTATTTGAAAGTGCCGCCTTGCACCGAGCCCTTGGAAAACAGCATCAGGCCCATGTTGAGCTTGCCAAGCAGCGCGTCGGTCTTTCCGATTGTGTCCACCGCCTTCCAGATGCCGCAGACTTCGACGCCGCCCGCGCTGTCTGCCAGGGTGGGATCCAAAATCTGTGTGGCGCCCGCCGGCGTGGTGGGGCAATTTAATGCCGGATCCGCGCTGGTGGTAGTCGACGATGCATTCCAGGAGCCTGAGTTATCGATCACCAGCAACAAATTAGAGGTGGCACTGGTATTGTTGGCCTGATAAATGTCGATGTCTTCGGCGATGGCGGATGTTGCCGCCAGCGCCAGCGCGACGGCCGAGATTAACTGTTTAAAGATCGATGATTTCATGTGGATAAAACCTCTACGTAAAACGCGAGTGTGCTAACGCTGAATATCTGAGGGGGTGAACGGCTTTAACAGCTTCCGAGTACGGAGCGAATACCAATGCCCTGGCGTATGGCCACTGTCGCGCCGGAAATGGGGTCCGTGCCGCTGGCGCTGATTTCCCAGCGGGTGTTGGAACACAGCGAATTGATGCCGGTGTAAAAGCATTTCATGTCTTCGGTATTTTTGCGGTTCAAGTCCATATTTCTGATGGGTATGCTGCTTAAGCAGGTGGGGGTGGCCACGACCACGTTGTAGTCCACCGTGCCATCGCCATTGACATCGACCGCCTTGTTGCCGGCGATCGCCGTTGGGTTAAGGGTGAAGGCCACGCTGATGGCTTTGTCGATTTCCTGCTGAATCGCCGCGGTGAGTTGCGCGCGGGTTTGTGCGTTGCTGGCGATTCGCAAGTTGGTGTTGCTCGCGTTCATGGCTGTCAGCGCGAACAAGGTCAATAACACCAGCATTACCATGGCAATGACCAGGGTGGCGCCGCGCTGGGTTTGTAAACGACGGCGTGTCATGGTCTTTCCCTCCGCCCGCTAATGTTTTGAATGCGAACCAAACCGCTATAAACGTGTCTGCGGAAACCATCATTAAACGGCCCGACGGTTCCAGCCGATGGGCCCAGGTTGTAGGTCTTGGTGTCGGTGTGCCCGGGCGATGCTTCGGGATTGCGCGCGAGCAGGTTGATTTGAACGGTGACGGCTTCGGACCACAATGTTGAGGGTTCGACGCCCGCCGCGGTTGCGGCGGTTTGTATGCCGGCCGCCGACAGGTAGGTATCGGCCGTGCCGTCGTTGCCGGCGCTGTCCAGGCCGTAGTCCAATTGCAGATTTTCGATGCCGTCCACCAGAGGCGTCACGTTGCCCAGGCCAGCCCCGGTGAACTCGGCGCGGTTAAGCCGATTGTCTGTTCCAATAAAATAGACATAAATGACATACGGGCGTAGCGCGGCAGCGGTGGTGCAATCCCTGTTTAGATGCACAAACTCCGTGGCGTTGGGGCTGGGCGCCAACGCGTGGGTGGTTGCGCCGGAAGCTGCAGCCACAGGCGGGGTGGCGCAGGTGGAGATCTGGATGTACGGCCTGCCCGCGGTAATGGCGTCGCAACCGGCCGCGCCCGCGATGCAGGTTTTGGCGCGCCGGATCAGGATGACATCGGTGCCGGGTTTGATGCCTGTTAGGCAGGTTAAATTGTCGGGCGCGGCGGCGGCGGCGTTAAAGTTGTCGACACCCTGCACATGCAAGCGCAATACATTCGGCCGGCCACCGGCAGGGAAGGTTCGCTCTTCGAGTGTTGCGCCACAGGGGTCGGGCATCAAGCCGATCGCGCCGGCCAGCGTTGAGGCATCGAACTCGCCATAAAATCCGGCATGTTCGATATCGTCGCGCAGCAGTTCCATCGCATAGCGGCCGTTTTCCTATTGCCGGCTGGTGCGGTCGATTTCGCTGCGCGTGGCGCTTGCGTTCACAAATACAGTGGTTAGCGCAGCGAGAATCAACAAACCCAGCGCAATGGCCACCATCAGTTCGATTAACGAAAACCCCCGTTGCGCGCGCTTGCGCACAACGCTCGTTGCGGGTTGTAGTGCGCTGCGAATCATAGTGTCGTCGCCTCGCAGGTCACGCCATCCGCCTGGCTTTGCAGGCAGCTAAAGACGACGCGCGCCGTTAGCACACGGCGAAAGGCGTCGTTGGCGCCGAATTGATCTTGACCGCAGGTGGAGGCCGTCGGGACGCTGGTGGCGGTCAAGCCCTGCCACGCCACCGCGAACACAAACTCATACGGCATGGTGGCGACCGGATTGGTGATACAGCCGCGCGCGCCGATCATGGCGCCCACCGCCGTGGTAACGCCGCCGGTGGTAATGGATTCAGACGCGCCGAGTAGTGTGCTATTCCAGTCGCACAGGTCTTTTAAATAACCGCTGGTGGGGTTGGAGCTGCAATCAAGGCCGCTGGCGGTGCCGGCGTTTGCGATGTACTGGACCGCCTGGCCACGGTTGGATTTGATGCGGTCAACCATGTCTTGCAGCAGTACCAGGGCTTGCATGCGTTGATAGGCCTCGAGTTCGCTGGTTTGAATGCGGGCTTGTAAGGCGGCGAGCCCGAGTAGACCGAGCGCCACGATAACGATGGTGACCAGCACCTCGATCAGGGTTACGCCTGATTCACGGTGGCGGCCGCGCATGGCAGGTAAATTCATGGGCAAACTCCTTTAGCGGTTGCCGGCCTACCGCTGAGGTCGATGTTGATGCAGCGGCCCTGTACCGTCGGGCTGTCCGGGGCCGATAAACTGATCGAGCCTGCCGCGGCCGTGAGCCGGCCCGCGCCGTTGTAGGCGAGTGTTGCCGGGCCAGTGATGGCGATGCCGGGAAGGGCGTCTTGCGTTTTAAGCGCTACGGTGCCCGACGATGCGGTGATCACCCAGCCATTGGCCCAGTTGGTGCCGCCATTGGGCGTGATGGTAACGGTGGCATTGCGTGTAATCGCTTCATTGCGCGCCGCCAGGATGCTGGTATGGACATCGAACGCGGCGTTCTTGACCCGAGTGGTTGCGATAAAGCCGCTCAAGTTGGGCAGGCCTATCGCCAACAGCACGCCGAGGACGACGAGTACTATGATGAGTTCGATCATCGTAAAACCCTGCTGGCCCCACAAAAACCGGCGAACGAGAGGCGGGTGCGAGGGCGTGATGGCGTTGGTGTTCATGGCTGCAATTTTCTGCGGCTACCAGCCTGCAACACCATTACGGGTCTTGGCGCCAAGGTTATTTAGCGTCAACGTACCATCCGGAGTCTGACGGCCAATAGGTGTTGCAATCAGAGTGAAGGACGGAGGCGTTGTGGCCGTCGTGTCGCAAGGCAGGGTGAGGGCATTCGACGGGCAGCTATCGATGGTATAAAACCCTTGAATTTCGCTCGGCAGCGTGCCATAACCCAGCGCGGTGATGCCCGCGGTGCCCAAGGCGTAGGCGCGCGAGTCAATCAGCGCCTGTTGCTGCCTGTTGGAGATTTCAATCAGCAGTGCCTGGGCGGCTGCGCGGTGGCCCTTGCGCACGTGCTCGACGTAGGACGGATAAGCAATCGCCGCCAAAATGGCGATGATGGCCACCACGATCATCAGTTCGATCAAGGTAAAGCCGGCCGCGCGTTACGTCGCTGGTGGCCAAACACGTTTTGCATGCATCATAAGGTTCTCCCGGGTGCGAGCATGGTAATCAAGGGCGTAACCTGGACACAAACCGGGCTGACGTGCGGTTGATTGGCGGGAATGAGCGGCTGGGCGGGGGGGTGAAACGTGACGGAAGCCACGTTTTTGGGGCGGGCGGGGCCGCTCGCGCAGATGGTTCTTACAGCGTACTACTGACCGCGGCGTGCGGCGGGCAGAATGCGCAGCCGTGATTTGCGTGGCTGCACGAATTTCGTTACAGTTTGCACATCATTGTCACCGGCATTCTAGTCAAGTTCAGTTTATGCGGCTCATATCCGCCACTTTGGCCCCCACCCTGGAGGACATGTTGCGCAAGCTGCGCGACGGCGGTATTACGCCCACGCGCCAACGGCTGGAGATCGCGCAGGTGTTGTTTGCGCGCTGTGCGCACCTGTCGGCCGATCAGTTGCTGGCGGCGGTGAACGCGCGCGAGCCGCGCACTTCCAAGGCCACGGTTTACAACACGCTTAATCTGTTCGCGCGCAAAAAACTGGTGCGCGAGGTGCTGGTCGATCCCGATCGCGTGTTTTACGACCCGAACACCACGCCGCATCATCATTTTTACAACGTCGATAGCGGCGAGATTTCCGATATTCCCGCCGATCACGTTGTGTTCGCGCGGTTGCCCGCTTTGCCGCAGGGCATGGCGAGCGATGGTGTCGACGTGGTGGTGCGCATCCGCGCCGCCGCTGCTGATTAAGCGGCTACTGCAAATCAAATTCCGCAAACAGCGAAGCGAGCAGCGCATTCACGGTTGCGCCGGGTAGCGGCGCGCCGAGTATTTTGCCGTAGGCTGCGATGTTCGCCGCGGCCGCAGCGCGCGGCGCGGCGTGAGTGCCGGTGGTGGCCACGGGGAACGCCCGTTCCAGGGTTAGTTGTTGCAGGCGCTCGGCTTCGAGTTCGTCGCGCTTGATGGCGCTACGCAGTGTGTCAGCGGCGTTGACGTCGATGGGCGCGATGCCGTTTTTGAGATCGCGACGGATGGCGCGTAATGGCTGCACCACACACTCTCGCCAGCGGCTGATGCTGGCGTCGATGCGGCGTACCTCGCCGGGCGTGAGCCGCCGTTTGTTGATTGAAAAAAACACTAATAAAAACAATAGATTAACATCAACCCCGTGTTCGTCTTGCAGCTTCAGGCAAAGTGCCGGCACTTCCGGCCGGCGATAAAAGCGCAGCGAGAATTGCCAGAAGGCGGAGTCGCCGCTCATGGCGCGCCGATGTGGCTTAGCGCCTGTCATGAACTTGCGGGCATTTAAAAAGCGTTTCCCTCACCCCTGCCCCTTTTATGTTCGATTTTGCGGGAAAATGGAAGCTTGATTGTGACGTAGTCTGGCCCGGCATGGCAGCTCGACGGCCTTTTGGGACACCAAGCCCGTGGGAGAGCAAGGAGCGCTGTGCCGGTTTCTCGCTTTCAACCCGAACGGTTGCTTGGGCCAAAAAGCCCGCATTTCTACAAGGATGTGTATGAGCGAGAACGATGAAGAGAAGTTTGTTGGGATTGACGTATCCAAGGATACGTAGACCTACACATCGCGCCGTCTGGACAGACGTTGCATGTAGCATACGATGATAGCGGGATTGGCCAGATTCTTCAGTGGCTCAAGCCCGCTCGCCCGGCGCTGATTGTGGTGGAAGCCACCGGCGGGCTGGAGATTCGTCTGGCCAGTGAAATGGCGGGTGCGGGTCAGCCGTTGGCCGTCACTATGTGAGGGCGGTCCGATATATGGCGGCTCTCTCAGCCATGCGCTGTAATTCCGTGATCAAGGCATTCGCAGCCCGCTTGAAAAAAGCAGGCAAACCCGCCAAAGTCGGGATCGTCGCTTGCATGCGAAAATTGTTGGCCATCATGAATACCATGCTAAAAAGCTATGTTCTGTGGAACCTCAAAAACGCTTGACGTTGAACACGGTTGCTCTCCCGAGGGGAGAGGGGGGAATTCGCGCCGCTTGCTCGCGCAGGCTGGTCAAGCGACGGCGCTTTTACATTCAACAGGAGCTTGATCATGCCCACCATCGAAAAAAACGGCGCCACCATTTATTACGAAGAACACGGCCAGGGTTTTCCCATCCTAACGTTCGCGCCCGCGGGGTTGTTATCGACTATCAAGGTGTGGGACACCGCCATGGCGCCGGTGAAGCCGGTGGCCGAATGGTCGTCGAACTACCGCGTGATCGTGATGGACCAGCGTAACGCCGGCGGCCGCTCGCGCGCAACGCTGACCGCGCAAGACGGCTGGGACAGCTACACCGCGGATCACATTGCCGTACTCGACCATTTGAAGATCGAGCGCTGCCATGTGTTCGGCCAATGCATCGGCGGCTCGTTTATTTTTAATCTCTTGAAAAAGCAGCCGCAGCGCGTGGCGGCGGCGGTGATCGCACAGCCGATCGGGCGCGTGGGCGAGCTAAAACCTGGCCGCCCGGAACGCTTCAACGATTGGGCGAAGAGCCTGGACCCGGCGCCGAGCGACGCGGTGCTCGATGCGTTCTACCAAAACCTCTACGCGCCGGGATTTGTGTATAGCGCCGATCGCGCGTTTGTCGGAAGCCTCAAGCTACCGACTTTGTTGCTCGCGGGTAATGACGAGGCACATCCGCGGCCGATTTCGGATGAGTGTTCGAAGCTGCTGCAAAACGTCGAATACATCCTCGATTGGAAAGTGGGCGATCCGCTGGCCGCGGCGCAGGCGCGTATTAAGACGTTTTTGGCGCAGCACACGCCGAAGTAAAGCCCGTTTAGGCGAGCTTACCGGCAGCGTGTAACGTATCGTAACGCCCCGCCAGCGCCTGATACAGCGCGGCGGGCAGTTGCGCATCCGCAACCGTGAGCGTTTCCAGAATCTGCGCCATGTGTACGTTGTCTTCGGCGCCGTCCCAGGTTTTTTTGTAAGTGCCGGTCTTGTAGCCGCGATCTTGGCGAAAGTGGTTCAACACGTTTTTGGAAACGTAATCGCGGAATAACGCCTTGGGCGCCAATGCGCACTCGGCAAACAGCCGCGCCACCAGCGGCATGCACAAACGGCGCACCGCCGCCAGCGCGGCGAGCAATTCAAGTTGTTGGCGAATGTCGAGCGCGTTCAATTCGTAACGCGCGCCGTCGAAGTCAACGTGAGCGGCTGCGTTCCACTCGGCAAGCAGCATTTGTGTCGCCGCGGTTTTATCGCCGCCCGCGCGCAGCAAATACTCCGACAGCACAAAGTGCCAGATGTCGATCATCTCGATGCGCAGTTGCGCCATGTCGGGCGTTTGTTTTTTCCACCACTTCCAGCCGTAATGTTCGAGGGCCTCGGTGGCTTCCACCAGCACCGCGCGTAAATACGCGTGGCGCTTGGCGAGCCAGTCTGTGTCGATTTTTTGATTCATGTTGGCTTGCAGCTCCAGCATGGCGCCGAGCATGCCGGGCGTTGGTGTATTCATAAGCAGTGCGGTCCAAATAAAGCGTTCGTGAAAGCCGCTGCATTGTAGCGCAAGCAACCGCGGCGGCGTGGCCGGCTAAACCGATACGATGGATCAGCCCGTTCGCGCCCGGCGGCGGCGCGGATATCACCTCGCGCGCGATCGCGCTAAAACTCGGCCCGGCACTGGGTCAACAAGTCGTGATCGACAATCGCGCTGGCGCGACCGATCATCTGGCGGGCGAACTGTTCAAAACCATGGCCGGGGTCAACATGGTGCACGTGCCGTACAAGGGCGGCGCGCCGGCCGGCACGCCGCGCGAGATCGTTGGCCGGCTAAATGGCGAAGTCGCCAAGATTTTGCAGATGTCCGATGTGCGGGCAAGATTGCAGGAATCCGGCATCGAAGCGGCCTCGAGCACGCCCGAACAATTTGCCGCGTACATTCAGTCCGAGATCAAGCGCTGGGCCAAGGTCGTGCGCGAGGCGGGCATGCGCGCGGATTGATCCCGCGTGCAGCGCGTGGTGTTCAATCGGGTACTTCGAGGTCCAGCAGTGGCGCGTAATGCTGCGAGCCGAAGATATCCGGATCGCCCGCGCTGCCGCTCGGCTCCATACGCAAGATGGTGAACTTAATCGCATTGGCCGGATCGAATTCGACAAAGTCGGTGATGCGATCGAAGGGGATGCCGTAAAGCCGCGCCACCGTTTCACGCGTTAGCACCCGCGCGCGTTTCACGCGTTCGTAAGTGTCGCGCTGCGCGAAGATCACATCGAAAGTAATTTTGTCGACGCCGGCGTTTTTGCTGCGCACGGTTTTGGCGAGCTCGGACAGTTTGCGCGCGCTCATGCCGCACCCGCGGTTGTCATGTGCGTGGGGAAAAGCGCCAGCGGGTGTTCGCAGCGCAGCGTGTGATTCAGCGTCCAGCGATAGGCGGGGCTTGCGCGCAGCACTTCGTCGAGCGCGAAGGCCACCGAGCCGGCCGAGCCTTTCACCTCCGGCAGCCGCGCGTAAAACATCTGGCGCGTCCCGATCATGCAGATTTCCTCCGCCATTTCCGCAGTGGGCGCGACCCCCTGCACCAGCACGGCGAGTTCGTGCGCGGGTTTGTGTTTAAAAGGCTCCAATTCGCCCATCACGCCGTTGCGGCCGTAGACGGTGTAGTGCAATTGGTAGCTCCCTTCGTTGGCGTCACCGAAACGCTCACGCACTTGCGTGCGCGCCCAGCCCATCACCGCATCGATATTGGCGATGGTGTAAGGGTCGCGGATGCCGACCATGCCGATGTAACGCTCGCCCACCTTGCCCGCGCCCTCGAGTTTTACGCGAAATTCGGTGCCGGGATAAAAACGCGCGCCGGTGATGCGCGTGGTTTTTTCGCTGTGCTGTTCGTAGTGGCAGGCCGACATGTCGAGCTTGCCGCTGGCGACGAACTCGTAAAACGGATTGGAGCGCTCGTACATGGCGTGGCCCGACACCGAGGCGATGGTGCAGCGCTGCGCCGGGCTCATCGCGGTGACTTTGACGTCGCTCGCGGTGATCTCACCCAGCACGGTTTCCTTGCCGCCGTAGGGCTCGGCGCAAAACGAGGCGCATTCGAGCACCTTGCCCAGGTAATACGCCTGATCCGCGGGGAAGCCATGATGTATCGCGGGCGCGGCGAACACCGCGCTGTCGGAACTGCGCCCGCCGATGATGACATCAGCGCCTTGTTTTAACAGTTCGATAAACGGATGCACATCGGCCATGGCGACGATGCGCTCGGTGGCATCGAGCTCGGCCTCGGTGAGCGCATTGCGCGCATCGAGCCCCGCGACCACTTCGCCGGCGCGCATGCGACTGCGCAAATCAGTCTTGTCGACTTCCGAATAAAAATAACCGAGCTTAAATGGCTTCAGGCGGTGTTTCGCCGCGACGTCCTGAATGATGCGCACGAACAAATCCACGCGGCTGTTGCTGCCGGTGTCGCCGGAGGAGCCGATGATCATCGGCACGCCGAGCCCGCGCGCGGCCAGCAGCATGTGTTCGAGATCGTGGGTTTGCCAGGCGAGCGGGCTGGTCGACGTGTCGCTGCCCAGCGGGATCGGGCCCACGTCGTCGCTGCCGGAATCGGCGGCAATGTAGTGCGGGCGCGCGGCGACGCCGAGCTTGAAACTGTCGAGCCGGATCGGCGCGAAGCCCAGATGACCGTTGGGGCAGATGATTTTGAGAGAATCCATCAGTCGACCTTGATCTTGCGATCTGCCGCGATTTTGCGCCACTGCGCAAGGTCTTCGCGAATACGGGCGGTGAACGCGGCTGCGCTCATTGCAGTGGGTATTGCGCCGTCCGGATCGAGAAAGATGCGTAGTTCGGGCGCGGTCGCGATGTCGTTCACTTCGCGATTCAAGCGCTCGACCCAGGGCGCGGGCGTGCCCGCGGGCGCGAATACGCCGACCCAGATATCGATGGCGTAGCCCGGCACCTGCTCGGCGAGCGGCGGCAGGCCGGGGAACGCGGGGCTTGGTTTGAGCGAGGGTACCGC
>VGIF01000117.1 GCA_016868015.1 Betaproteobacteria bacterium | reverse complement strand
GCGTTGCACACCCGGGGCGGATGAGATTGCCGCGAGTGTAAAACCGTACGATTGCAACTGCGGCGCGGCGGCGGCGATGGTGGCGGTGGTGGGGCGCGCGGCGCATGCGTTAACGGCGTGACACGTAGGGCAGCAGGCCCAGAAAAAATTGAAGGTCAATGAGCGTGGCCCTGATCAGGGATGGGGAAAGATGGCAAAGCAGCTCAACGGCATTTTTCGCGAATGGATGCGGGTCAAACAGACCGATGAAACAGCGCCGCCGATTATTTGGGGCTATTGCATCGTGCATCTGTCGCACCCGGAGTTTTGCGGCAGCGTGCTGCACACATCGGGCGTGATGTCGATTGCCGAGCATAAGACGCTGTTGATCGCGGAGACGCGCAACAACTATTACGCATTGCTGGGGCCACAGCTCTTCATGCCGGCCGATTGCACGGTCGATCCGGAAGCTTACGTCAAACAACAGCATGCCCCGGTTCGCCAGAACGACGTTTACGTCAACGCGGCGTTGAACGCCGAGCGCGATTGCGCGATCTGTCGTGGCGCGGGGGTCTATCGTGTCAACGACCAGAGCATGGCGATCTGCAGTTCCTGCTGCAAGCACAACCAGGGCTGGTGGCAGCTTGAAGGCGCTTACGGGCCTGATAATGGGCGATGGGCTTGTAAACTTGGCTGCGGCAAGATTGTCGATGCGCCGCCGCCGGTGTTGGCGTTTTTGCCGCGGGCGAAGACTTAATTCGCCCGCGGCGGTAGGGTGCAAAATGCGCATGCTGTGAGAACATTCCAGCGTGCGCATTGCGCACCCTACCGCGAGCACACAAGATTGAGGTGTCACGCTAAATTTTCTCTGCTAGCGTTTTAGTTGCCCACAACGCACTCGCCGTGATCCTCGCTCGCGCGATGTGCGTCAAGTCAACCGCCTGCATCAGCCGCAAACCGATCGCTGCGGCTGCAAAGTGGTAGTTGGCCTCGTCTTCGACGTGGCCAAAATAGCGGGCGGCGGCGTCGCGGATTTTGCGGATCGCTGCCGCATAAGGGTCGCCGGGGAGCCGCCGCCCCAGGGCGATCAGCCGTTCCTTCTCCCAAATTTCGGCGAACGACGCATCGCGCGGCGTGTTGATGCGCACGCTTGCTTCGACGTGCATCAAGTCCTCGTACACGTGCCCGCGCCCGGTTTTCAAAAAATCGACGATGACCACGCCCGCCGGCTTTTCGCCGATGAGGAGGTTGTCGGAGTTCAAATCGCCGTGCAGGATGCAACTGTGATAGCGGCGCTTCACGTTGGCATTAAAAAGCACCACGCGCGGCGAAGGAAACGACCAGCCGCCGATGACGTAGTGCCCGTCTTCTTGCCGCACGTTGAAGTAGCGCGCGGCGCACGCTCGTAGCGCTGTCTCGGTGTTGGCGAGCGCGTGCGCCCGCGTGAAGTAGTGATTGCGGTAGCGGCTTGCGATATCGCTTTGCATGCGTAGTTGCGCCGGGCGGTACCAACTGTCGTGCAGCGGATCGAAGATTTTGCGCAGAACCAGGCCCACTTTCGCCGTGTCGCCGCGTTGCAGGCAGCGGGTTAGCGTATCGGCCTTCGTCAGGCCGTGGCGCCCCGCGTACGAATAACACAGCGCGGCGTAAGCGCGCGAGCTGCAAAATCCGAGCAATTCCGGACGGCACGCCGCGGGAAGCGCGTCACGAACCCATTGTTCGTAGTGCGTTCTTTCGCGCACGCCTTGCGCGCGCGGCGCGAGTTTCACCGCCACCGGCGCGCCTAGTGCCATGCGCTCGGGCCCGTAGCGCCGCGTCAGTTTAAAGACGCGCGCTTCGCTGCGTCCGCCGGTTAGAGCCTCCAGCCGAGCCGCGCTCACCGGCAAGTCCGTGTCGGGAAGGCCGGCTGAAACCGCGAGCCGCTGTATCAGGGGCAGCGCTTGCGCTCGCTCCCGCGTGCCGTTAAACGGTGCGCCGCCTGCAAAACGGATCGCCGAAAGCGCGAGCGCGGGCTTCAACGACGGCACCGTTAACACGTGGCCGCGGTTTCACCGCTCTCGCCGGCGTTTGCCTTGCGCCGCTTAAACAAGCGCTCGATATCATCGGCAAACGTATAAATCACCGGAATCACCACCAGGCTTAGCAACGTCGAGGTGATCAAGCCGCCGATCACCGCGATCGCCATCGGGCTGCGAAACGACGGGTCTGCGATGCCGGTGCCGATGGCGGTGGGCAGCATGCCCGCGCCCATGGCGATAGTGGTCATGATAATCGGCCGCGCGCGCTTGTGGCAGGCGTCGATCAGCGCATCCAGTCGGTTCATGGCGCGATCGCGGCGCGCGACGATGGCGTATTCGACCAGCAAGATCGAATTTTTGGTGGCGATGCCCATCATCATCACCAGGCCGATCAGCGAGGGCATGGAAAGGCTCTTGCCGGTGAGCAGCAGCGCGACGAACGCGCCGCCCAGCGACAAGGGCAGGGCGAACAAAATCGTAAACGGTTGCAGGATATCCTTGAACAACAGAATCAGCACGCCGAGGATGCACACCACGCCGATAGCCATGGCGATGCCAAAACTTGCGAACAGTTCACCCATCACTTCCGCATCGCCCAATTCGGCTTGGCGCACGCCGGGCGGCAGGTTTTGCAGCGAGGGCAGCGCGCGCGCGGATTCGAGCACGTCGCCCAGCGGCTGGCCGGACAGTTCGATGGTGAAGTTGATGTTGCGTTGCCGGTCGTAGCGGTTAATCACGGCGGGGCCGCTCGATAAATCGAGCGTCGCCACATGCCCCAACATCACCGGACCGTGCGCGCCCGGCACGTGCAGGCGCGACAAGAGTTCAAGGTCGCCGCGCGCTGCGGGATCGAGCTTGACCACCATCGGCACCTGGCGCTGCGCGAGGTTTAACTTGGGCAAGGCAAAATCGAAGTCGCCCAATGTGGCGATGCGCAGCGTTTCGCCGATGGCGGCGGAGGTGACGCCCAGGTCGGCGGCGCGCGCGAAGTCCGGCCGCACGGTGATTTCGGGCCGCACCAGCGCCGCGCTAGATGCGATCGCGCCCAAGCCGGGAATGGTGCGTAAATCGCGCTCCACGTCGCGCGCCGCCTTGGCCGGCGCGACGCTGTCCTCGCCGGTCAACACCAGAATATATTTTTCGCCGGCGCCGCCCAAACCCACTTGGTAGCGCACGCCGGGCAACTGCGCCAGTGCTTCGCGCATCTGCTTTTCAATCACTTGTTTGCGCACCGGGCGCTGGCGCCGCTCGGTGAGGTACAAGGTGAGGGTTGCCTTGCGCACTTCCGCCGCGCCGGGCGGCGTAAACGGGTCCTCGCCGGCGGCGCCGCCGCCGATGGCGGTGTAGATGCCCTTGACGTGCTCCACCTGGGTGAGAATTTCGCGCGCGCGCTCGGCGGCCTCGCGCGTTTGCGCGAGCGTCGAACCCGGCGGCAGTTCCAGGCGCACTTGCGATTGCGAATAATCGTCGGGCGGGATAAAGCCGGTGGGCAGCAGCGGGATCAGCGCCAGCGAGCCGGCGAAAAAAGCGAACGCCGCGGCGAGCGTCCACCAGCGGTGCGCGAGGCATGCGCGCGCGAGATTCAGATAGTGGCGCATGATGAACCCGTCGCTCGGCTGTTTGTGATCGGGGCGCATCATGTAGGCCGCCATCATCGGCGTTAACATGCGCGCGACCAGCAGCGAGGCAATCACCGCCAGCGCCGCGGTCCAGCCGAATTGCTTGAAAAACTTGCCCGCGATACCCGCCATGAACGCAGTGGGCAAAAACACCGCCACCAGCGTGAACGTGGTGGCGATCACCGGCAGGCCGATTTCGTCGGCGGCTTGCATTGCCGCCTGATACGGCGTTTTGCCCATGCGCAAGTGGCGCACGATGTTTTCCACTTCGACGATCGCGTCGTCCACCAGCACACCCACCACCAGCGACAACGCCAGCAGCGTCACCACGTTTATCGAAAACCCGAGGTAGTGCATGCCGAGAAAGGCGGGGATCATCGATAACGGCAATGCGGTGGCCGCGATGAAGGTGGCGCGCCATTCGCGCAAAAACAAAAACACCACCAGCACGGCGAGCAGCGCGCCCTCGGCAAGCAGCGATAGCGCGCCGTAAAACTCCTCGCGCACGGGCTTGACGAAGTTAAACGATTCGGTGATGACGAGATCGGGATGCGCCTTGCGCAATTCGTCGAGCGCGGCTTGCACGCCGTCGCCCACCTCAAGCTCGCTGGCGCCGCGGCTGCGCGCGACTTCAAAACCCACTACCGGTCTGCCGTTAAGCAGCGCCAGCGAGCGCGGCTCGGCGTGCGCATCGCGGATGGTGGCGATTTGATCCAACCGCACGCGGCGCGCGCCGAGCGACAACTCGATTTGCGCCAGCTCCGCCGCTGACGCCACCGTACCGAGCGTGCGCAGCGGCTGCTCGCCCGTGCCCAGATCGGCGCGGCCGCCGGCGGATTCTTGTTGCATTTGGCGCAGCGCGCGCGACACTTCGGTGGCGGTGGCGCCCAGCGCTTGCAGCTTCAGCGGGTCGAGCAGGATGCTGATTTCGCGGGTGACGCCGCCCACGCGCGTCACCGCGCCCACGCCGCGCACCGCGAGCAGCTTGCGCGTCAACGTGTCGTCGATAAACCACGACAAGGCTTCGTCGTCACGCTGGCTGGAGGCAACCGCGTACGCCAGCACCGGCTGGCCGGCGAGATCGAGCTTGGTAATCACCGGCTCGCGCAAATCGCCGGGCAGATCGGCGCGGATGCGCTGCACCGCCGAGCGCACGTCGTCGAGCGCTTCTTGCACCGGTTTTTCCAGGCGAAACTCAGCCGACACCGTGACGCTGCCATCTTGCACTTGGGTGTAGATGTGCTTTAAACCCTGCAGCGTGGCGAGCGAATTTTCGATCTTGCGCGCGACATCGGTTTCGAGTTGCGTGGGCGAAGCTCCGGGCAGCGCCGCGTTCACCAGTATCGTGGGCAAATCCAGATCCGGAAAGTTCTGCACCTTCATCGCCTTGAAGGCGAGCAGACCGCCCAGCGTCAACAGTACGAACACCATCAGCGCGGGGATCGGATTGCGGATGGACCAGGCGGAGACGTTCATCGAGCGTTTATAAAATACTCAATAAAATCAGATACTTATGATTTTTACTTGAGCCGGGCTATTTTGCAGCCGGCTTGGTGGGCTCGCTCACCCGCACCGTATCGCCATCGGCCAGAAACGCCGCTCCCGATGCGACCAACGTTTGATTGGCCTCGACGCCCGATAGCACTTCAAAGCGATCGCTTTCGCGCCGGCCGAGTTGCACCTTGGTTTGCGTCACGCGGTTGCCGCCGCCGATGACGAACACGTAACTGAACCCATCGCGCAACACCAGCGCGGCTTGCGGGATGGTGAGGGCGGGTTTGGCGCCGATCTGAAAATCGCCGTTGGCGAACATGCCGGGGCGCAAACCCGCGGCGAATGCGTTCGGCAGCTCGACAAACACAATCGCGTTGCGGGTTTGCGCGTCCACCGTGGGGCCGATCAAGCGCACGCGGCCTTGCGTGACCAAGCCGTCTGAGCCACTCGCGCGGGCGCGCACGTTGACCGTTTGCCCGGCGCGCACCAGACTCAAATCTGCGGCGGTGACTTCGGCGCGCCACTCCAGGCGCGACTGGCGGATCAAGCGAAACAACTCTTGGCCGGGCGCGACAATGGCGCCCAACGTGGCGCCGCGCGCGGAAATGATGCCGCTGTCGCTGGCCAGAACGCGCGTAAATTTCAAGCGCAACAGTTGCTGATCGAGGGTTGCGTGCTGCACCGCGACGCGCGCGGCGGCGGTTTTTTCCGCGGTCAGCAACTGCTCGATCTGTTGCTCGCTTAACGCGCCGGTGCCTTGCACCGCGCGCGCGCGCCCGGCGTCCGTGCGCGCTTCGGCGAGCGAGGCTTCGGCTTGCGCGAGCGCCGCGCGCGCTTGCGCGATATCGGCTTCGATGGTCTCGGCGGCCAGCACCGCCAATACCTGGCCTTTTTTGACGTGCGTGCCTACGTCGGCGCGCACCTCGGCGATACGCAGCCCGTTGAGCTCCGCGCCGAGCGAGGCCTCCTGCCACGCGGCGATGCTGCCGTTGGCGGCGAGCCGAACGGCCATGTCGATGGTCTGCGCTTGTGTGGTGGTGACGGTGAGCGCGGGGCGTGCCGGCGCGGCGGCTTTTTTGGCGGCGTCTTGGGCGAGCACCGTGCCGGCCGCTACCATCAACAATGCCGCCAGCAGCCGCGTCATCGACAACCAGCATCCAACACGATTGGCGGCGTGCAAAATCATCGTTCTCGTTTTCTTGAATCGAGTAATGATACCACTTGCGCATCAACGCCTTTTTGGGTTTGCGCGAGGCCACGTTAGAATCGGGCCATGCCCAAGGAAAAAGCCGCGCGCTGCGATGTCGCGCTTCTGGTCGATATCGAAACCGGCGCGCGCGGCCCATCGGGCAGATTCGTGGTGGATCGAAACAGCGTCGAGCAATGGCTCTATCGCACCTTGCGCACGCTGTATCCATCCGTCGCGATCGTGCCGTTCGACCCCGAGGTCACGCCGACCGTCGCCGAGCTGCGCGCGTTAAAGCCGCGCGTGGTGTTTAACCTCACCGAGTGGGTGCAGGGCGACCGGCGGCTCGACGCGGCGATCACCGGGCTGCTCGAATTGTTGCGTTTGCCGTACACCGGCAGCGGCGCGCAGGCGCTGCAAACCTGCCGCGATAAATCGTTGGCGAAGCAGATCGTCGCCCAGGCGGGCGTGACGGTGGCACGGGCGCTTACGATTGCGCCGGGCGAGCCGGTGCGCGCGCCTGATTTCGGTTTTCCGCTGCTGGTCAAGCCTCAATACGGCGATGGTTCGGACAGCATCGGCAAGCGTTCGCTGGTACGTAGCGTTGCGCAACTGCGCGAGCGCGTGCGCGCGATCCACCGCAAGTATCAACAGCCCGCGCTGTGCGAGCAATTTATTCCCGGCAACGATCTTTACATTGCGCTGTTGGGCAACGAACCGCGCGTGATGCGGCCGGTGCAAGTGGTGATCGGGCGCAAACATCCGTCGGCGCCGTCGTTCGCGACTTACAACGTCAAAAACACCGCCAAGTACCGCATGCGCTGGCGCGTGCACTGGATCGAGCCCAAGTTGCCGGCGGCGCTGCTGCGCCAAATCAGACGCGACAGTCAGGCGGCGTTTCACGCGTTGGGGCTGCGCGGTTATGCGCGGCTCGATTACCGGCTGACGCCGGATAACCAACTGGTGTTTTTAGAGGCGAACCCTAATCACGACCTCGATCCGCATTCGTTCGGCAACAACGGCTGTTTTGTGGGGGTGCGTTATCGCGATGCGATTCGGGTGATTGTGCAAAGTGCGCGGCGGCGTGGAGGGAAAAACACGTAAGCCGTTCGGGCTGAACTTGTCGAAGCCCGCAAATCGAATCGCCCCTTTCGATTTAGGGAAATGCTGAATAAGTTGATTCCGTTCATGGTTCGACAAGCTCACCACGAACGGAATCAACAACTTAGCGTTCGCCCTGAGCTCGTCGAAGGACTTGTTCAGTGTTTCCTTAGCTCAAGACAGGCTTGGACCAGCTCAGGGCGAAGGTTTTTGCTCGTCAGCGTCCTATTTCCCCTTGAACACCGGCTTGCGTTTCTCGCCAAACGCGCGCACGCCTTCCAACCGATCTTCGGTGACTACCGTGCGATTGTATGCTTCGACTTCAATCGCAAGCCCCGTGCGCAAATCGACATCGAGCCCGCGGCGGATCGCGGTCTTGGCTTGGCGCAGCGACACCGGGGCGCTGGTGCACATCTGGCGCGCGGTGGCCAAGGCGGCGGGCATCAGATCCGCCGGCTCGCACACGCGATTGACCATGCCCCATTCGTAGCCTTCTTGGGCGGTGAAGGCGCGGCCGGTCAAGATCAATTCCTTGGCGCGGCGCTCGCCCACCGCGCGCGGCAGGTTTTGCGTGCCGCCGCAGCCGGGCAGAATGCCGAGCGTGGTTTCGGGCAATGCGAAGCGCGCGCTGCTCGATGCGTAAATGAAGTCGCATGCCAGCGCCAATTCGCAGCCGCCGCCGAAGGCCGAGCCGTTGACCGCGCCGATCACCGGTACCACGCAGTTCATGATCGCGTAGTAGGCTTCCTCGAAAATGGCGTGTTGCACGCGCCATTGTTCGTCGCTCATGCCGTTGCGCTCTTTCAAATCGCCGCCGGCGCAAAACGCTTTGTCGCCGGAGCCGGTGATCAATACGCAGCGCACCTGCCGCGGGTGAAACGCCAGCGGCGCGAAAATTTCGCGCAGCTCAAGGCCCATTTGCGTGTTCAACGCGTTGCGCGTTTGCGGGCGGTTCAAGGTGACCTGCAGCAAGCCATCGCCGGATTCGTCTACTATCAGGGTTTGAGGGGACATAAAAAAATATTCAATAAAATCAATAGGTTATAATTTTACGCTAATTGTCGGCCCAGTACCGCCGGCGGCGCGTGCAGTGTGCGTCATGCAAACTGAATTTGCGCGGCGGTGCTGATCGCCGCAAAACGCGACACCATCTCCAGCGTCGCATGATGTTGCTCGTCGCTGGCGGCGGCGCGTGCAGTGTGCGTCATGCAAACTGAATTTGCGCGGCGGTGCTGATCGCCGCAAAACGCGACACCATCTCCAGCGTCGCATGATGTTGCTCGTCGCTGGCGGCGGCGCTGCAGTCATCGAGGATCACGATGTCGTAATCGCGGTCGTGGCCATCCTTGGCGGCGGAGAGCACCGCGCCGGTGGTGGACACGCCGCACAGCACCAGCTTGGTGATTTGATTCGTGCTCAAAATCACATCGAGGCGCGTGGCGTAAAACGGGCTCACGCGATGCTTGATGATGTCGTAGTCCCCGGGCTTGGGCGCGAGTTTTGGATGCACTTCGGTGCCCCAGGTGCCGAGCTTGAACAAGCCCGCGTTTTTCGCGCCCGTGAACAAGGCGCTGTTCGACGCCACCTCGCGATAATCCGGCGAAAAACCCACGCGCACATAACCGAGCTTTACGCCGGCCGCGCGTGCTTTGTTAATCGCCAGCGCGGTGTTATCGAGCACCTTGCGCCGTTCGAGTATCGGGCCGTAGCCTTTTTTGCCGTTGGGGCCGTCTTCGTGCACCAGATCGTTGATCATGTCGAGGACGAGAAACATCGTGTTGGGCATTCGGGCTCTCCTAAAACAACGTCAAAACCATTTGACGCAGATTTACGCAGATGAACGCAGATTAATCGCGGGAAAATCTGCGTTCATCTGCGTAAATTTGCGTCTAAGGTTTTTCAGGTTTTTGTTACCGCACCACCGGCAATTCCAAATCGCACACCGCCCCATTGAGCGGTATCTTGGTCGTGGGGTCTTTCGAGGGCAACATCACGGTGGCGTAGCCGGGCGAGGACAATTCACCGCGCTGATTGATGCCTTTCATTTCGATATCGACCAGCGCGCATTTGTCCTTGAGGTATTTTTTGACGATCTTGCCGCTGATGAAGGTGGTGTCGCCCTGGCAGTTGAACAAACGCGCTTCCATGCGCAGACGCTTTAGCACCGCGTCATCCCCCATCCAGTTGGTAATCGCGGTGGCGAACCAGCACGCGCGCTGCGGCAAATAATCGTACATGCCCGGCACGCCGACGTCACGCGCGAAATCCTCGCGATGGTGGCCGATGCCGGTGTATTCGATGCCGCCGCCAGTCTTTTTATTGCGGATGTAATGATTGGGGTGGCGCGCGGCGTGCCGCAGCAGTACGCCGTGCGCCGAGCCGCGGCCGGAGGCGATGACGAACGCCATGGTGTCGGAGGCCGACAGCGGGCCGCGCGCGATTTCGTCGATGGCGTCCCCCACGTTGACGTCTTCCCAATGGCGCGTGAGCGGGCCGCGAATGCGCTCGGCCTCGGTCAACACCATTTCATCGATGCGGTCGCGTTCCTCGGGCGTATAGACGTGGGTTTTGACTTCCCGGTATTTGCCCTTGTCGCGCGAGGCTTTACGCTCGTGGCGCGCGGTCAACCCCAGCGCCTTGCAAATGACTTCGTCGCGCTGGTTGATGTAGGTTGATTCGAGGTACTGCATCGCCATCTTGCCGGAGAACTTGGACTGTTTTTCCTGCACGTCGAGCACGCGGTTCCAGATCGAAATGCGGTCGCCGGGGCGCACATTGCGAAAATATTCACAGTCGACCGCCACGCCAAAGCCGTGCACGCCGGGCAAACCCCAGTAGGAGCGGCCGGGCCAGTGGTGCGTCCACGGAAAGCACGGGTGTGCGATCAGCCCGCCAAAGCGCGTCCAGCGCGCGTATTCGAGGTCGCGATACAGCGGGTTCAGATCGCCCACGCCGTTGGCAAAAATGGTGATCGCATCCACGCTTGCATCGCGCAGAAATTGTTCCGGGCGCAGCTTCGCACCGATGAGTTCGCGCGCAGCCGCCATTGCCGCTTCGGAAATTTTGCCCTCCGGCGCGTCTTCGGTGACTTTAATTTCGGTGGGTTTGTTCATGAGGCTCTTTCGATTCAGTGCGCACAAAAAAATTTTAGACGCAGATGAACGCAGATTTTCGCAGATTAAACCCAAGCAAAAAGCGTTTTCGGCTCAGGGGTGCAATCTGCGTTCATCTGCGTAAATCTGCGTCAAAGTTTTTGACGTTACCTGCCGGCGGCTGCAAGCGCATCGCGGAAAGCATGGATAATAGCAAACGCGAGCAGAATCACCCATAAACACACCACATACTGAAAACACCATGACACGCCCTAAAGTTTTGTTGACCAACCCCATCGGCCGCGAAGGCATTGAGTTGTTGCAATCAGTGGCTGATGTGGTGATCGCGCCCGACGTTAAGCCGCAAACGTTGCTCGATGGCGCGCGCGATGCCGATGCGATTTTGGTGCGCGCCAATTTGCCGCCGAATATTTTTGAGATGGCGACGCGGCTGCGCGGCGTGGTGCGCTACGCGGTGGGGCTGGACATGATTCCTGTTGAGACCGCTACCGCGAACGCGATACCGGTGGCCAATATGCCTGGCGTGAACGCCGAATCGGTGGCGGAGTATGTGATCAGCGCACTCTTGCTGCTGACGCGTCGTATGCATTTGATCAACCACACGCTGCGCACGAAAGATTGGAACAGCGCACGCGCCCTCGGCGAAAAATCCACGGAGTTGATGGGCCGCACCCTCGGCGTGATCGGCTTGGGCAATATCGGCAGCCGCGTGGCAGAGATTTGTCACGCCGGCTTTCGTATGAAACTGCTGGGGCATCAGCGGCGCTTAAACGCGGTGCCGACGTTCGTGAAAGGCGTGGACATCGACACGCTGTGCCGCGAGAGCGATTTTATTGCCATGTGCTGCCCCTTGACCGATGCCACGCGCAACCTTCTCAACAAGGACCGGATCGCCTTGATGAAATCCACGGCCGGTATCGTCAATGTCTCGCGCGGCCCGGTGTGGGATGAAATGGCGATTGCCGCGGCGTTGCGCGAAGAGCGCTTGGGTGGCGCGGTGTGCGATGTTTACGCCGAGCAGCCGCTACGGCGCGACCACCCGTTTTTGGCGCTGGATAACATGGTGCTCACCGCGCACATGGGTGGCTTGACACAGGAGAGCATGCGGCGCTTGAGCATCGGCTCGGCGCAGGAAGTGTTGCGGCTGTTACGGAATGAGAAGCCGGTGAATTTTGTCAATCCGCAGGTTTGGGAAAAGCATTTGCAGCGGATACGCAATTTTCCCGTTTATCAGTTTTCATAGAAGGATGGGTGGAGTGCAGCGCAACCCATCGGCAGACTTGGTATCGAGCGATTGATGGGTTATGGCCGGCGGCCTCCACCCATCCGGCTTTTATCCCCATGCCTTCAACAACGGCCCCGTCAGCGCCGACAATGCCACCCGCTGTTTCCCGTCAGCATCAAAATTATCCGGCGCAAGCCACTCACTAAACGCCGCATCGATCGCCGGCCAATCGCTGTCGATGATGGAATACCATGCGGTATCGCGCGTACGCTGTTTGTAAATCACCGCCTGGCGAAACACGCCTTCATACGAAAACCCGAAACGCTGTGCGGCACGGCGCGAGGGGGCGTTAAACGTATCGCATTTCCACTCGTAGCGCCGGTAACCGAGCGCGAACACGTGTTTCATCATCAAGTACATCGATTCGGTGGAAACCGGCGTGCGCTGCATCAGCGGCGAAAATCGCAGGTTGCCGATTTCCACCACGCCGTTGGCGGCATCGATGCGCATGTAGGCGCCGACGCCCACCGGCTTTGCCGTGTGCAAATCGAAGATCGCGTGAAACAGCGGGTCGTCGCTCACGCTCACTTTGTCCGCCCACGCGCGATAGTCGGCGGCGTTGCTAAACGGCCCGACCGTTAGATACGTCCAGCCCGTGCCGCTGGTGTCGAGCGCATTTGCGGCAAACAAATCCGCGGCGTGCTTGGCGGCGTCGAGCGGCTCGACGCGGCAGTAGCGTCCGCTGAGGGTGGTGTGGGAGACGCGTGGTGGTGCTTTCCAATCGGGTAGCGCATCGCCGATGGGTTGACCGTGGGGGTTGAGTCTCATAAGTTTTCGCGTAAGCACGTTCCGTGTTTTGTAGGATGGATGAAGCGGAGCGCATCCCATCATGTCTTTTGTGCTTTTATTACTGCTGTGATGGGTTACGGCCTGCGGCCTTCACCCATCCTACGTTTGGGTTAGCCTCGCGCTTTAAGCAACGGCCCGGTGAGTGCAGACAGCGCCACGCGCTGCTGACCTTGCGCGTCAAAATTTTCCGGCGCCAGCCAGCGCGTGAACGCGTCGTTGATGGCCGGCCATTCGCTATCGATGATGGAAAACCACGCGGTGTCGCGCGTGCGTTGTTTGATGACGACCAGTTGCCGAAACGTGGCTTCGTACGAAAAGCCGAAGCGCTGCGCCGCGCGGCGCGAGGGGGCGTTTAGTGAATCGCATTTCCATTCGTAGCGCCGGTAGCCCTGCTCGAACACGTTTTTCATCATCAGGTACATCGATTCGGTCGATACCGGCGTGCGTTGCATCAGCGGCGAAAACTTGACGCTGCCGATCTCGGCCACGCCGTTGGCGGGATCGATGTGCGAGTAGCAGGCGGAGCCCACCGGCTTTTGCGTGCGCAGATCGATGATGGCGTGAAACATCGCGTCTTCGCGCCGGCTCGCGTTTTCGATCCAGGTTTGAAACGCCGCAAAATCGGCGAATGGGCCCGAGCCCAAGTAAGTCCAGCCCGCGCCGGCGCTATCGAGCGCGTTTGCGGCAAATAAGTCCGCCGCGTGTTGCGCGGCATTTAAAGGCTCGACGCGGCAAAAGCGCCCGACGAGCGTGGTGCGCGCCACACGCGGCGGCGCTTGCCAATCAGGGAGCGCATCGCCGATGGGTTGGCCGAGTTCGTTAAGCCTCATAAAAAATTCAATAAAATCAGATACTTATGAAATCACTTAAAGCGGCGCAATTCCGCCACCGCTGCTTCGTATTCCAATAAATTTTTCGCGCAGTCGCGCTGCACGGCTTGCAACAGCGCTTGCGCGCGCGGCCGTTCGTTTTTGAGAATGAACGATTGCGCGACGTAGTAATCGGCCTCGCAGCGCATCTCGCGTTGTTGTGCGATTTCGCCCACCGTGGTTTCGTTGTTGACCGATGTGGCATCGGTGCGCCCCAGATAAAGCGCGATGATGGCGGAGGGCCAACCGCCGCGCAGTGGCCGCGATTCGCGTTCGAGCAGCATTTCGGCATCGGGATTGCCGCCGCGCGCGCGCGCCAGATACAGCCACAGCGCGGTATAGATATTAGGCCGCACGGCATGCGCGCTTTCAAAATCCGCTGCCGCGCGCGCGAAGTCCGACGCGTAAAACCGCGCACGGCCGCGCGCGAAATGCAAGCCGCGCGCCTTGGGGTCCATTTGCATGGCCCGATCGAGGTCGGCCATGGCCAGGGTGTAGTCGCCGATGACCATGCGCTCGACGCCGCGCGCGTGGTAAATCACGGGGTCGTCGGGCCTTAGCTTCGCGGCGGCATCGAAATCCGCGATCGCGCGTTCGGCTTCGCCCCTTAGCGCGTGGGCGCGGCCGCGCTGGTAGTGCGCGTTGGGCGTCTTAGCGTCGAGCTTGAGCGCGGCGTTGTGATCGGCGATGGCGCGCTCGTAATCACCCTTGGCGATCCATTGCACACCGCGCTGCACGTGCCAGCGCGCGAGCGTTTCATTGTTCGCCTTGCGCGTTTCGATCGCCGTGGTGCAATACTTGATCGCCAGATCGGGATTGTTTTCGGTGTTGCGGCATAAGTCGCCGTCGTCGGCGGTTTGGGCGTGCAGCCCGCCGCTTAGCGCGGCG
>VGIF01000116.1 GCA_016868015.1 Betaproteobacteria bacterium | reverse complement strand
AACGTTGCGCGCCGGTCGCGCGCGATGATGCTCGCCAACGCCTTGAAAATTTCCGCCAGATGCAAAAGCTCATGCAAGTCGCGCGCCAGCGGCGCGCCGGCGTTAACCATCTCGCGCGGGCTCGCGGCTATCGCCCGGTTCAATCATCACCGGCAAACCATTTGATACACGAAATTTCATAAGTTATTGATTTTATTCATTTTTTTAAATCTGTCCTTTGAGCCCTATGCGTTGAATGATTTCACCGAAACTTTTGATTTGCTCGCGTATGATTTTGTCATGTTCTTGCGGCGTGGTAGGCAAGGCGACATAAGCCTGCGCGGCGAGCCTCTCCTTGACGTCAGGCATGTCAAACACACGCGCCACGTCGCGGCTGATCAGACTGCGTATGGGCATTGGCGTGCCCGCGGGCGCGAGCAGCGCATGCGAGCCGTCAACCCCAAAACCGGGCACCACTTCGGGGATCGCCGGCACGTCGGGCAACAGCGGCGAGCGCGTCGGCGTGCTCACCGCGAGCGGCAACAACTGATGGTTCTTGATCAGCGGCAACGCCGAGCCCAGGCCGACGATGCAATACTGAACACGCCCGCCGGCCACTTCGAGCAACGCATCGGGCGTGCCTTTGAAGCCCACATGCACGCCCTTGATACCCGCGGCGGCATTAAAGCGTTCGGCCGATAAGTGCGTGGCGCTGCCGGCGCCGCCGGAGCTGAAGAGAATTTTGCCGGGCCGCTCTCGCGCGTACGCGATAAAGTCTTTGAGATTTTTCGGTCCCAGTGTCGGATGCACCGGTAGCACACTCACCGACACGCCGATTTGCGTGACCCCCGCGAAATCCTTGTGCGGGTCGTAGGGGAGCTTCGCGTGCATCGCCGCGCCGATGGCGAATTGCGCGGAGATCAACAGTAGCGTGTATCCATCGGGCGCCGCCCTGGCGAGGATGTTGGCGGCAATCGTGCCCGCCGCGCCGGGGCGGCTTTCGATCACCACCGGCTGGCCCCACATGTCGGCCAGTTTGGGCCCGATCAGTCGCGCCATGTTGTCGGCGGGGCCACCGAACGCGCCCGACAACATGCGCACCGGTTTCACCGGGTATTTCTGCGCATGCACCGGTTGCGCGGGCATCGACAACGCCGCGGCCAGCGTGGCCGCAACAGCGGTCGCGCGCGCGTTGAGTTTGAATGCTGTCATCCTGGCTCCCTCGTTTTAGTTTGGCCCTGCACCTGCCCCGCAGGTGCATGAGCCTAATCGGCGTGACGCGCCAGCGTCAACCGTGCCGCGCGCTCTCCCGCGTGACTTCTTGCTCCAGCAACTCGATCAGCGCGCGCACCCACGATGCACGCAGCTTGCGCCCGATCAACACCAGCCGCGTGCGCCGATCCGCCGACGGCCAGCGCGGCAGCCACGCCGGCGCGTGATACACATGCTGCACGCCGTGGATGACCGCCGGGCGTTGCGGGTCTTCGGCGACGTTGACGATCCCCTTCATGCGCAGCAGATCGGCGCCGCAATTTTCAGCGAGCGCGCAAAGCAGTAGCGCCAGTGTCACCGCGTGTAGCGGTTCGTCGCGCACGATGGAAACGCTGGCGATATCAGATTCGTGGGCGTGGGTGTGTGCGTGCATTTCGTGCGCCAGCCAATCGCTCACATCGGCAGACTTGCCCGACAAACCATACGAACCGCCCGTAAACAGCAGCGTCGGGCTGATATCACCACGCACCGCTTGCAACAACCGCGCCCCCGAATTCACCTCACCAACGCGTTGCGCCACCGCATCGGGCCGCGCGCCTTGCAGATCGCTTTTGGTCAACACGATGCGATCGGCCAGCGCCGCTTGGCGGCGCGAGGTTTCGTGTTGTTCGAGTGTGTTTAGCCCCAGCAGCGCATCGACCACGGTGATCACGCCATCCAATGCATACACACCGTTCAATTCGCCATCCGCCATCAATGCTTGCAAAATCGGCGCGGGGTCGGCGAGCCCGCTGGTCTCGATCACCACGCGCTCGAACGGCGGCACGCTGCCCGCCTTGCGCCGCGCCGCGAGCTCACCCAGTGTAAGCGTCAAGTCGCTCCTCACATTGCAGCACAAACAGCCGTTGGAGAGCCGCACGAATGACTCATCGCTGGTTTCGATGAGATCGTGATCGAGCGGGATTTCGCCGAACTCGTTGATGATCACGGCGGTGCGCGCCATGCCGGGGTCGCGCAGCAGGCGCGCGAGCAGCGTGGTTTTGCCGCTGCCTAAAAAGCCGGTGATGACGGAAACCGGAATCATGTTTGCGCCGGCGCCGGCACAATACGCACCGCGCTGCCGCGCTCGACGTTGAGCGCTTCGCGCATGGCCGCTAGCACGCCCACCAGCGAACTGCACGCGCGTGGTCGCACTTCGCGCGGGGCACCAGGGGCTTCACCCGCGGCGCGCCAGCGCACTTGCCAGCGGAAGGGGGCGTCATCGGAGGCGGGTTCGATCCAAACCAGCGCGCCGTTGGCCGTGCATATTTCAGCTACCGCAGGTCCTCTCCCTTGTTGCACGTCGCCGGCGACGCCCCACAACGCAAGGGTATCCGCGAGAAAAGCGCGCAGCGGTGCTTGCTCCATGTTAATCGCCAGAGGTCACAAAACTTAGCAAACCAAGGTTGTCGTTCCCACGCAGGCGGGAACCCATAACACAGCGGCCCTTGAAACAGCGTATGGGTTCCCGCCTGCGCGGGAACGACACCGGTTGTTTTTCGCGCGTGCCGTTCACGGGACAATGCTTGTTCGCAGGCAAACGCTACAGCATCGCCCCACCGCGTATGTAACCGGAGATTTTGCGCGGCAAAAACCGCCCATCCTTCACATCGCCCAAAAACTGCCCGCCCTCGACCACGACTTTACCGCGCAGCACCGTCAAGCACGGCCACGCCAGAAACTCATGGCCCTCCCACGGCGAATAATCCTGCTCGTGCAGCATGTCTTTGGTGAGGATGAATTTACGTGACGGATCGAGCACGGTGATGTCCGCATCGGCGCCCGCCGTCAGCGCCCCCTTACGCGGATACAGCCCCATGATTTTCGCGGCATTGGTCGACACCAGATTGACGAATTTCTCCAGCGTATAACCGCGCCGCCCCACCATCTCCGAATACATCAGCGATACGCGCGGCTCGACGCCGACGTTGCCGCCGGTGGTGTCGTCGACGCGTTTGCCTTGGGTTTTCGCCTTTAACGAGCAACAGACCTCGTCGGTGGCGACGGTACTGATGCTGCTATCCACCGTGCCACGCCACAGCGCATCTTGATCGGTCTGCGCCTTGAGCGAGGGGTAGGTGTGATACATCTGGCCGTTGGGCTTTTTGTAATCTTCCGAGGTGTACATCAGGTATTGGTGCAGCGTCTCGCCGTACACCGGCAGGCCCTTGGCGCGCGCCTCGCGGATCGCTTCGACGCCGAAGGCGGCACTCACGTGCATGAAATAAATCGCGATGCCAGGCACGTTTTTAGCCAATCCCAGCACGCGGCGAAACGACAAATCCTCCGACATGGCGTTGTGCACTTCCGCCAAGTTTTCGAAACCGGTGCGGCCTTCGCGAATCACCTTGTCGTACATGTGCATCACGATGTCGTTGTCTTCGCCATGTATCACGCACAGGCCGTGCGCATCGGCCACCACTTTGAACACTTCCCAGATGTCACCGAAATCGACCATGCGCCCGCGGCGGCTGGGGGTGATATCGGTGGTGAACATTTTGATCGTGGGGTAGCCGTTGCGCAGCACGTGCGTGAGCTGCGGAAAAATCTCCGGCGGCAGCGCGCCTTCCACCATCACGTGAAAGCTGTAGTCGCATTGGCAATTGTTCGTCCAATCCTTGTGGCGCTCGTCAATCGCTTGCTGAACGGTTTTGCCGTGCGTCCAGCGCACAAAGTCGATCATCGTCGTGGTGCCGCCGTAGAGCGCCGCGCGGCCGACGATCTCCGGCCCGTCGGTCAGCGTGACGCTACCGTCAGGGTGCGGCGAATACCATTTCAAGTGCACATGCGGGTCGATGCCACCGGGCATAATGATTTTGCCGGTCATGTCGATCACGCGTTTGGCGGCGCTGGCATCGAAGCTGCCCGCCGCCGCCACGGCGGCAATTTTTTCGCCTTGTATCGCGACGTCACACGCGGCGACACCCGCCGGCGTCACCACGCGATCACTTCGGAGTATCAGGTCGAATATCATAAGTATTTGATTTTATTTAGTGTTTTTTAAACCGCTGAATCAGCACCGATAACTCGCCGACGCTCGCCGATAACTCACAGCCATCGATTGCACGCTCCACTGCGGCGATACCTTCGCGTGTTAACACGTCGCTGGCAAGATCGCGAAATTTTTCGCGCAACACGGCTTCGGGATACGGGTTATTGAAATCGCCCACGTGACTGTCGACGGCGTGCGTGATGCAGCGGCCGTCTTTCAGCGTCAGCGTGACTTTCGCCGGCTTGTCTTTGGGCACGCGCGCGCTCATCGCGGCGTCTTCGACCATGCTGACACGCGCACGCACCGCCGCAATCGTCGGGTCGCGCAACGCGCTATCGTCAATCGCGCGGTGGCGTGTATCACCGCGCACCACCATCACCGCCGCAGCGTGCGGCAATGAATATTTCGACGCGAAATAATTCGACGGGCTCGGGTTCTTCATCACCGAGGCAAAACGATAGGTCGCGAACTCGATGCGTTCGATGTCTTCCGCGTGCGGCTTCAACTCGGCGAGCGCCGCTTGCAACGCGTCGATCGCGGGATGTACCGGGTTGCAACACGCGTGCAGCCGGAAATAATTGCGGGTGATTTCCCAGCGCGTGCCCAGTTCGTCGAGCAAGTGTTCGGTATTGAAACCATCACCGACCATTTTGGAAAGCGACTCTTCGATCGCATCGGGCTGCGCTTCGAAGCCCGCCAGCGCCAGATCGGGCGCAAACGCCCCGGCAAAACCCGCCATGCCGCCGGAGACATTCAACGCCGTCGCGCCGGCGCCGGTGTTGGTGTAGCTCGGCGTCATCATCAAAATCGCCGAAATGCGCATCGCCAAACTCACGCCCGCGGCGTCGAGCCCGCGCATGCGCGCGCCGGCGGCGGCGGCCGCGATCACCATCGCCTGGCCGTTTTGATGCGCCAGCGGGCGCGGCGTAAACGCCATGCCGATACGCGCCGCAATTTCGTAGCCCGTGACCAGCGCGGTCAACAAGGTCTTGCCGCTCACGTTCCCGTGCTCGCCCACCGCCAGCATGCCCGGCAGGATTTGCATCGCCGCCTGGCCCGAGGCGAGCCGCAAGCCTTCGCATAATTCAATCGCGCGGCCGGCAATGCCGTTTAACAACGCGGCGGTGCGCGGGTCGTGCGTGGAGGCGCCCAATGCATACACCGTCGCACCGGGGCCGACGGTGCAAGCCATGCGCTCGCGCAGCGCCGCGACTTCGGGGCGCACCGAGCCGGCGAGGATCACGCCGAGGGTGTCGAGCAGCACCAACTTGGCGTGTTGTTGCACGTGCGCGGGGATTTGTTCCCACTGGGTTTGGGCTGTGAACTGCGCGAGCTTTTCTATGGATAGGCCCATACGCTATTCCAACTTAATCCCCGCATCGCGAATAATCCTGGTCCACTTCGCAATCTCATCGCGCACAAAGCGGTCGAACTGCGCCGGCGTGCTGCCCACCGGCGTCGCGGCATCGTTCAGCGCGCGCTCGCGGATCGCCGGCAATTGCATGGTTTTGGATATTTCGGCGCTTAATTGCTCGACGATCAACGCCGGCGTGCCCGCAGGCGCGAGCATGCCGAACCAGCCGATCGCCTCGTAATCCTTGAAGCCCAACTCGATCGCGGTGGGCACCTCCGGCAGCGCTTGCGCGCGTTCGCGCGTGGACACCGCCAGCGCACGCAAGCGTTTGGCGCGGATCAGGCCCATCACCGTTTCCGGCGTGTTAAACGCGGTGGTGGCCTCGCCGCTCATCACCGCCGCCGCGGTTTGCGGGCCGCCTTTGTAGGGCACGTGTCCCAATTGCGTTTTGGTCACCACCGCGAACAGCGCGCCCGCCAGATGCATGGCGCTGCCCGGGCCCGCCGAGCCGTAAAGCACCTGGCCGGGGCGCTCGCGCATCAAACGCACGAAGTCCGGCAAATCTTTCACCGGCAGCGAAGGCAGCACGGTGATCACGTGCGGCACGCGCACCACTTGCGACACCGCGTTGAAATCCTTCAGCGAGTCGTAGCGCAACTTGGGGTGCAGCCCCGGCGTAAATGAAAACGACGCCGAGGTCATCAACAGCGTGTAGCCATCGGCCGGCGAGCGCGCCGCGACTTCGGTGCCCAGCGTCGAACCCGCGCCGGGGCGGTTATCGACGATGAATTGCTGCCCATAGACCTCGGACAAACGCTGTGCCAACGTACGCGCGTAGACATCGGTGCCGCCGCCGGGCGTAAACGGCACGACGATGCGGACCGTTTTTTCCGGGTACTTTTGCGCGATGGCCGGGCCCACGAGCAGGGCGCCCGCCATCAGCAACAAGACGAGGGCAGGGATGAGCGTGCGGTTGATCTTCGAGTTGGTTTTCATGGCGATCAGACTCTAGCGCATCGGCGCCTGCCGCGCCAGTTCGCGCCACGCACTGAGTGGGTGCACAAAGCCTTATCGCCGTCGCGGTTGCCCGCCGACCGATTGGGTTGTAATCTTCGCCGCTCAACACTTAAAAAGGAGAATCCTATGTCAGTCCAAGTGGGCGCCCCCGCGCCCGACTTCACGCTGGACGCACACACCGGCAGCAAGGTGTCGCTGTCGAGCTTCAAGGGCCGCAAGACGGTGGTGGCCTTCATGCCCTTCGCTTTCACCGGTGGGTGAAAGAATCAAGTATCCGGGTTCCGTGCGAACTACGAAGAATTTAAGAAGCAGAACGTTGAAATCATTCAAATCAGTGCAGACACCGTTCCCAGCCTGAAAGCGTGGGTGGAGCAACTAGGCGGCATGCCCTTCCCGCTGTGCTCCGACTACTGGCCGCACGCGGCAGTGGGCAAGGCCTACGGCATTTTCAACGACGAAAAAGGCTTTGATAAGCGCGCCGCGTATGTGATTGACGCGAATGGCGTGGTGAAGTGGATGAAAGTCTACGAGCCGGGCACCATTCCAGAGAGCAAGGAGTTGCTGGACGCGCTGGCGAAGGCTTAAGCGTTTTCTCGCAACAGCACTACGAACCGGCCATCGGGGCAACCTGGTGGCCGGTTTTTTTGTGCGACACCGCAGGCGGCGACAGCGCTTGCCGATGCTCACGCAAGGCCCAAAGTTCGCATTACGGCTCTCATCGCGCCGTAACTCCAGGTCATATCAGTAAGCGTTTGTTTTACTTAAAAATTTTTAATTCGTGCGTAGCCATTCCTGTGGACACCCAGGTATTGTTATCATCGCGGTCTCCGATTGAACAACCACGCGAGTAGCGCCCCGCATCGCGCGCCGCTCGCACGATATCAACACGCACCCTCACCGCTGTTTCCACTCATGATCGAAGTCAACGAACGCATCGAAGTTTCCTCCACGCCGCAATCGGTGTGGGCCATTTTGTCCGACCCCACTGCGGTGGTGGAATGCGTGGAAGGCGCCGAACTCGGCGAGAAACTCGAAGACGGGTCGTTCGATGCCAAGATGGCGGTGAAATTCGGCCCGGCCAAGGTGTCGTTCGCCGCCAACGTGATGGTCAATTACGACGAAGCCAACAAATCCGGCAGCGTCACCGCGCGCGGGCGCGACAAAATCAGCGGCACCAAATTCAAAACCGACATGCAGTTCAAGGTGGAAGGGCAGGATGCGGTGGCGCAAAGCGCGATTCCGATTAAAGCCGAGTGTGAGTTGACCGGGCGCCTTGCGCACTTGATCGAATCGGGCGCGAATCTGGTAATCAAGCGCATGACGGCGAGTTTTGCGGAGCAATTGGCTGAGCGTTGTGGTGGGACCAAAGCATGATCGTGAACCACGCATGCCGCCAAGACCAATACAGCACCCCATGTCATTCCCGCGCAGGCGGGAATCTATACGTGGTGCCATAGGGCACGGTTTTATGGGTTCCCGCCTGCGCGGGAACGACAGCGGAGACTTTGACGCGCATCGCTTTCGGACTGATTTCCGATTGCAGAGTTTTTGGCTGATTTAAACCCAAGCAAAGAGAAGGAGAGTAAACAATGAAGGTGTATGAACGTCTTTCGCAGGCCTTTAAGGCCGAGGGCACCACCCACGTATTCGGCATGATGGGCGACGGCAATATGTACTGGCAGTACGCCAATCAGAAGAACGGTATCAAGATGCACGAAGTACGCCACGAGGGCGTAGGCATGGGCATGGCCGACGGCTGGGCGCGTGCGTCGCGCACGCCCGGTGTGTGCACCGCGACCTGCGGCCCGGGCACGACACAGCTGGCAACGGCCTTCGTCACCGCCGCGCGCGCGTCCTCCCCGCTGGTGGCGTTCTGCGGCGAATACCCTGTGAGCGACGACGAATACACCCAGGCGCTCGATCAATCCGCGTTCGCACACGGCTGCGAAGCCGCGTTCGTGCGCATGGGTACGCCGCAAGATGCCGACGAAGCCGTGCGCAAAGCGTTTTACATCGCGCGCACGCAGTCGCGCCCGGTGCTGCTCTCCGTGCCGCTCGATCTGCAGCAAAAAGAGTGGGAAGACGACGAGCCGTACATGCCCTCGACCGCGATCATTCCCAAGCGCACGGTTGCGCCTAACGACGCCGCGATCAAACAAGCCGCCGACATGCTGGAAAGAGCCAAGCGTCCGGTGATCGTAATGGGCCGCGGCGCGATGTGGTCGGGCGCCGGTGACGAAATCCGCGCGCTGGCGCAACGCAGCGGCGCGCTGCTCGCCACCACGCTGCAAGCGAAAAACTTCTTGGGCGATGACGAATACCACATCGGCATTTCCGGCACCTACGCCACCAAGACCGCGATGCAGTTACTCTCCGATTCCGACGTGGTGGTGGCGGTGGGCGCGAGCTTAAACCGCTACACCACGCACGAAGGCTTGCTCTATCCGGAAGCGAAGTTCATCCACATCGACCCGAAGGCGCACGTGATGCTGTCGCGCGGCAAGGGCGCCGATCACTATGTGCAGTCCGACGGCAAGGCCGGCATCGCCGCGCTGAACGCCGAGCTGACCAAGCGCAACTTCAAGCAAATGGGCTATCGCACCGGCGAAGTAAAGGAACGCCTCGCCAACGCGTGGGAAGACCGCCAGGAGTACAAACTCGAAGAAGGCACACTCGACCCGCGCCCGATGTGCAACATGCTCGACGAAATGGTGCCCAGCAACGTGAGCCTGTTCGCGGGCAGCGGCTGCACCGCCGGCTTCACCAACATTCTCTTTCGCAAGAGCCGCCCGATGTGCATGCCGGGGCACTTCTTCGGCTGTATCGGGCAGATGATGCCGGCGGCGGTGGGTGCGGTGATCTCGTCGGGCAACAAACCAGCGATTCTGATGGACGGCGACGCCAGCACCATGATGCACATCGGCGACTTCGACACCATGGTGCGCTACAATGTGCCGCTGCTGATCTTTTGCATGAACAACCAGTGCTTGGGTGCCGAGTACTACAAACTCGACGCGCACAACATGCAGGTTGAAACTTCGTGCATCGCCACGCCGGACTTGGGCGCGGTGGCGCGCGCCTTCGGCGGCCGCGGCGCGCTGTGCCGCACCATCGACGAAGTGAAAAAGGTCACGCAAGAATGGCTCGCCAACCCGGGCCCGATGCTGGTCGACGTGCGCGTGTCGCGTTCGGTGATCACGCTGCCGTATCGGCGCATTCATTACGGCGAGGATGTATAAAAATACTCAATAAAATCAAATACTTATGTAATTGTTATTTTAAAGCCCCGCTGCGTTGCGCCGTGGGGCTTTTTTCTTGCGTGCGCGACCGCACGACATTCGGTCACGCAACAAAAAACACGACACTCTACCGTGTCGTTCCCGCGCAGAGCCTGCCCTCGAATGCTTTAGTCGGGGACGGGAACCCATAACACCGTTGGACTTGAGGCACCGTATGGGTTCGCGCCTCATTTGCGTAAAACTCGGGAACGACAGCGGAAGAATTTTCGACTAATGTTTAATATCGCGGTCAAAAACGAGGAGGAAAGCACCCAATGAAATGTTTGCTCGCACTCAGCACACTTGCACTCGCAGCAATCGCCGTGCAAACCAGCGCACACGCGCAACCTGCAACGAAATGGCCGGTACGCCCCGTGCGCGTGATCGTGCCCTTCCCGCCCGGCGGCAGCACCGACATCATCGCGCGGCTGGTAACACCGCATCTTACCGAGGAATTCGGCCAGCAATTCATCATCGACAATCGCGGTGGCGCCGGCGGCACCATCGGCTCGGAACTGTTGGCGCGCGCAACGCCCGACGGCTATACGCTGGCGGTGATCCCATCGAGTTACGCCGCGGCGGCTGCGCTGTATCCCTTAAGCTTCGACCCGGTGAAGGGTATCGCCCCCATCAGCATGATCGGCATGGGCTCGTTCATCATGGGCATCAACCCGTCGGTGAAAGCCAACAACTTCAAGGAATTCGTTGATCTCGTCAAGGCCAAGCCGGGGGCGTTTAACTTCGCCTCGCCCGGCACCGGCAGCACGCCGCATCTCGCCTCGGAGTTGTTAAAACAAATGTCGGGAATGAATTTCGTGCACGTGCCCTACAAGGGCGACACACCGGCGCTCACCGATTTTCTCGGCGGGCAAATGCACATCATGATCGCCTCCGGCCCGGTGTTTTTGCCGCATATCAAATCAGGCCGGGCGCGCGCGATCGCGGTCACCGCCAACAAGCGTTATTTCGTGGTGCCGGAATTGCCGTCGATCGCCGAGTTCTACCCGGGCTTTCACGCCTGGGGCTGGAACGGCATCATCGCCCCCGCCGGCACGCCGCGCGAAGTCATTAACCGTGTGAACCGCTCCATCGCCGCGTTCGTCAAGCGTCCCGACATCCTGGAGCGTTTACGCAACGATGGCCGCGACGTGATCCCCACCACGCCCGAAGAAACCGCGCAGATGTTGTCGAGCGAGATTGCGCAGTGGGTGCGAGTGGTTAAGGTGGCGAATATCAAGATTAACTGAATTTAGATCGGGTCGAACTGACGGGATTTCCCCCGTCAGTCCTCCCACACCACCGTAGGCGCGGGTTGCGCAAATAAAACACGACTCCAGGTTGGAACTTATCGCTCTTTGACGGAGGTTCTTTTCTAGCACCGAGTGTGGAATCGTCGCTAAGTGAAACCTCAAAAATAGCGGAAAGAAGTCTAGATTAGGCTAGCTCGGCCTCGATAGCACGCCACAATGCCAGAAACACTGAGCCTTTCGATCTCCCCAGCCCTAGAACCTTCCCCCAAAAATCGTCTGCGTGTTTCCCCTCGGATGCGGCGCAAGTATCAGTGGATCGCCGGTCGCGGGCACGCCGTGAACGCGGAAGGCAACGCTCTACAGCTTCCCGCTCCTACTGCCAGAACCGAAAAGACAGGCTAGCAGCGCGCAGTGCCTTGCCCTCCAGCCCCTTGAGCAGTTCGGCCTTGGTCAGCCCGGCCGGCAACGCATCGGGCTCGAGGGTGGTGGCGATGATAGTCATCACGTAGTGCTGCGGCGCATTGCCTTTGGGCGAGCACGGCCCGAACCAGTGCATGCCGATGGTGCTCTTGCCGGGCACGAACGCGCCGGTGGTGGGTGCCCCGCCCAGCGCGCCCTCTGCAAAGCCGCTGGTGCTCGCCGGGATGCCGTAGATCACCCCGTGCGACACGCCAAGGCCGGCGCGGCCGGCCTGGTCGTCCCAAATGATGGCGTAGCTGCGCGTCTTGTCCGGCGCGTTGCTCCAGGCGAGCGCGGGCGAGACATTCTGCCCGGTGCAGTTGGGGTTCTTGGCGAAGTTGCCTGCGGCCTTCGGCGGCAGCCGCGCGTTGTCCGGCATGCCGGGCGAGGTGAGGCGGAACGCAGTCGGCGGCCCCTCCATCTCCGGCGTTGTGGCGCACGCGGCGAGGGCAAGCAGGGTCAGTGCGGCAACGATTTTTTTCATGGTCTCAGAGTCCTTCTGGCATTCGATGGAAGGGCTCTTCCATCACTTTGTTTACCTTATAGCCGAGGGGGACGGGAATTTCAAACGCCGTTTCTACATCAGTCCGCATAGGGTGCTATCAGCGTAGCGCATTGTACTGCATGTGGGCTTCATCGGCCGAACCATTCGGCGCAGCGCGCTTCGCTTAGTGACGTCCCACGGATTGCGGGTTACGCGCGTTAGCACCTGCGTATTGCGTACAGCCCGTAAACACGCGCACGGCCATTTACAGACAATCCATGCCCTGCAACTTTGCGGCTTTGTTCAAGCGGATGTCGAAGCAGGCAAAGCGTACCGGCGTCTGTGCAATCAGACCGGTTTCAAAGGCGGCTGCGAGCTGAACGCTGTCGTAGGCGCGTAACGCGAAGGTGTCTGCGTAATCCCCGCCCCTTTCAACCACGGCCTGATTGATTTCCATGACGACATAGCGTGGCCAATCCGCGGCTAGTGCGGCCTTGGCTTGTTCGAGGGTGCCCGCGTCTTCGGGCGTTTCGCGCGCTCGTCTGGACAGGGCGGCATGGGCTTGAGCCCATGCGATTCGGCACACCGCCACGGCTTGGGCCTCGTGCAGGCGCGCCTTTACCGCGTCGCTACCCGGCTCTTCGATGTAAAGTTTCAGCAGGGCCGATGTATCGCAAAATAAAATCACCCGCGATCATCCAGCACGATTTGGGAAACCGGCGTTCCTTTGGCCATTAATTTCAGCGCAGCGCCAACGGGCTTTCCGCCCTGCCAATTTGCAGCGCCCGATGCCAACAGGCGCGACATCGCTGAATCTTCGGAAGACGGGACGCCAGACAATCTCGCGACCACCTTGCGGTGAGAAGTAATTTCAAGCGCTTGCCCCATGCGCGCTTGCTTGATGTAGCGCGCCAAATGTGACTTCAATTCACGCATAGAAACCTGCATATAAACCCTATTTAAAGCCATTTATCATCATATTGCGTCCTTTTTTTGGTTTCCTGTCAATTAATCCGAATCTCGACTTCTTAATGAACAAAGGGGCCGGCTCGAATTAACTCAGCCCTCGATAGCACTTAATAACACCCGAAGCCGTCAGCTTTTCGATATCACCAGCCCCGTACCCCATCTCCCCCAAAATCTCCCGCGTATGCTCGCCCAAATGCGGCGCATGCGTCAGCGCATCACCCGTCACCGGCGCACGCTGCCCGCAAAGCGTGCCCATCGGCACGCGGCCCAGCGTGTCGTTCTCCACCCAGCGCACCGCCTTCATCGCCTGCACTTGTGGGTCTTTGAACAGGTCGTCGTAGGTATTGACCTTGGCTTTCAGGATGTCGATGCCGGATAGCAGTTCTACCCATTCATCCGAGGTTTTGGTTTCAAAGGACAGCCGCAGTTCAGCCATCAGCTCATCGCGATTTTTGACGCGGGCGCGCGCATCGGCGTAACGCGGGTCGGTGATCCATCCGTCCTTGCCGAGCAGTTTGGCTAGCCGCTTGAAGTGCTCATCGCGCCGCGCGTTGACGCTCATGAAGCCGTCTTGGGTTTTGAACATGCCCACCGGCATGCCGATGGGTTCGGCCGCACCGCCTTGCAGATGGTGTTCCATCATCGCGCCTTCCTGAAGCGCCAGCGCGCTTTCCAGCAGGCTGGTCTGGATGTGCGCGCCTCGGCCTTTCACTGCTTTGCGGTAGAGCGCCGCCGACACCGCCTGAAACGCATACAGCCCGGTGGAGAAATCGATCGCCAGCATTTCGATGCGCTGCGGTGCGCCGTTGGCGTCGCGGTTGATCGACATCATGCCGGTGTAGGCCTGCATCACCGAATCGGTCGCCGGGTTATCGGCGCGCGGCCCTTGCGGGCCGAAGCCGGTGATGTGCGCGTAGACGACATTAGGGTTGGTTTTTTTGACGCTTTCGTAGTCAAGTTTAAATTTGTCGATCTTGCCCACGCGATAGTTGTGGATCAACACATCACATTGGCTCGCGAGCTTTTGTACGATCGCCGCGCCCTGCGTGCTCTTCAGGTCAATGGCAAGCGAGCGCTTGGCGCGGTTGACGATGACGGAATGCGCGGTTTGGTCACCCGTGTGCTTGCCCAGCCGCCGGCTCCAGCAGCCGATTTCGGTGGGCTCGACTTTGATGACATCGGCGCCGTTGCGCGCGAGGTGCATACCGCAATAAGGGCCTGCCACACCCTGCGACAGGTCGAGAACCTTCACCCCCTCGAACGACAGATCATCTTGAGTCATTATATTTAAGTATTTGATTTAATTAATATTTTTTAAAAAGCCATGCGGCGTTGGCAGCATCCCGCACAGCCCCCGCGGCGTTCAACTGACGCCAAATGCGTTGGCCACGCGATTCATATAGGCAAAAAACGCGGTGACGTGAACGGTCGCCACGATTTGCGGATCGCTCCAGCCCGCCGCGCGCAGCCCGTCCAAGTCGGCCTTGCACATG
>VGIF01000115.1 GCA_016868015.1 Betaproteobacteria bacterium | reverse complement strand
AGTGGCCACGCAAGATCAGGCGGAAACCGATCGTTATTGGAACGCCATCGTCGGCAACGGTGTACAAGAGAGCGAGTGCGGTTGGTGCAAAGATAAGTGGGGCATTTCCTGGCAAATCACGCCGATTGCGCTGACCAAGGCGTATACCAGCGCCGATCGTGCCGCCGCCAAGCGGGCTTTTGATGAGATGATGACGATGAAAAAAATCGACGTCGCCGCGATCGAGGCGGCGGTGCGTGGTTAACCAGTAGCGCTCCCCTTTTCTAATGAGCAAGCAATGCTAAAAACCATTTTGATCGTGATTGCCTTGGTGTTTGTCGCATTAATTGGTTTTGCGATGACCAAGCCGGATGATTTCAAGATCGAGCGCAAGGCCAATATCAAAGCGCCGCCGGAAAAAGTGTTTGCGTTTCTCAACGACTTCAAGCAATGGGGCGCGTGGTCGCCGTGGGAGAAAAAAGATCCCAACATGAAGCGCAACTTCGGCGCCAACACCAGCGGCAAGGGCGCGACCTATGCGTGGGACGGCAACAAGGACGTGGGGCAAGGCAGCATGGAGGTGATGGAGTCGACGCCGCCGTCCAGGCTTGCGATCAAACTCAATTTTGTGAAACCGTTTGAAGCCAGTAACGCCGTGGACTTCACGCTCACGCCAGCGGGCGGCGGTACCGAGGTCACCTGGGCGATGGAAGGAAAAAACAATTTCATGTCCAAGCTCATGCAGGTGTTCATGAGCATGGACAAAATGGTGGGGCCGGATTTTGAAACGGGGCTCGCCAATCTCAAAGCGGCGGCGGAGAAATCTTGACGGAGCGCGCGATGAAATACTTGTGTCTGGTGTACCTCGACGAAAAACGCCTACCCGAATTAGCCGACGAAGATTGTGTCGATTTCGACAAAGGCATCCGCCAAAGCGGCCGTTGCCTGGCCTCTGAAGCGCTGCAATCGGTGACCAGCGCCACCACGGTGCGCGTGCGTAACGGCAAGCTGTCGGTTACCGATGGGCCGTTCGCCGAAACCAAGGAGCAGCTCACCGGCTTTTACATGATCGAGGCGCGCGATTTAAATGAGGCGATTCAGATTGCTTCGCGCATACCGCCGGCGCAGGTGGGCAGTATCGAGGTGCGGCCGATACGGCCCATTCGTGAAACCGTGGCCGCTCGTCTACGCGGCGCCTAATTGATAAAGGAGATCTGTATGTCGTACGTCGATGGTTTTGTGCTGCCGGTCCCTAAACGCAATCTGCGGCAGTATGTCAGCATGGCGCGCTTGGGCCGCAAGGTATGGCTCGAGCACGGCGCGTTGGATTACCGCGAGTGCGTCGCGGACGACGTGAAGCCGGGCAAATACACCTCGTTTCCGCAGAGCGTGAAGCTGAAAAAAGGCGAGACCGTGGTGTTCGCTTATATCGTTTATAAATCGCGCAAACATCGCGATAGCGTGAATGCCAAGACGATGAAAGACCCTCGCTTTGCCGAGTGGATGAAGGGAAAGAAGATGCCCTTTGACGGCAAGCGCATGTTTTGGGGCGGGTTCAAAACGATCGTGGCGGCGTAGTGCCGATGTCAATCTCAAGGAAGATGACAATGCCAACAACACGCAAAACCAGCACGAAACGCAAATTCGCCGCGGGCAAACTCGCGCTGCTCGTCGCCACGCGCAAAGGCTTGTGGTTGCTGCGCGGCGACCACACGCGCCGCGCGTGGAAGATCAACGGCCCGCATTTTCTCGGCCAGATCATCAATCACGCCGTGCTCGACCCACGCGATAAGCGTACGCTGCTGGTGTCGGCGAGCACCGGGCATTTGGGGCCGACGATGTTTCGCCCCACCGACGCCGGGCGCACGTTTAAGGAAGTGCCCAAGCCGCCGGCGTTCCCCAAAGTAGAAGCAAACGAAAAGGGCGACCAAGGCCGTTCGGTGGGCCACACGTTTTGGTTGACACCCGCGCATGCCAACGAGCCGAACGTGTGGTACGCCGGCACGTCACCGCAAGGTTTGTTCCGCTCGGAAGACGGCGGTGAAACCTGGGCGCCGTTTTCGATGATCAACGACGATCCGCAATATCGCCAGTGGATGGGCACTATTCAAGACGGCACGCCCGATGGGCCGAAGCTGCATTCGATCATTGTCGATCCGCGCGACCCGAAGCATATGTATTTCGGCATGTCGGGCGGCGGCGTGCACGAAACACGCGACGGCGGGGTGAGCTGGAAAGTGATGATCGACGGCATGGACGTGGTCGAAGGCTTTGGCTTTGACCCGAAGCAACCGACGTTTCATGACCCGCACTGCTTGCGCATGTGCCCGTCGAACCCCGATCGCATTTACCAGCAAAACCATTGCGGTATTTACCGCATCGATCGCCCCTCCGACACCTGGGTGCGCATCGGCAAAAGCATGTCGAAAAAAGTCGGCGACATCGGTTTCCCGCTGGTGTTGCACCCGCGTAACGACAACACGGCGTGGGTGTTCCCGATGGATGGCACGCAGGTGTGGCCACGCGTGAGCCCCGACGGCAAGCCCGCGGTGTATGTCACGCGTAACGGCGGTAATACGTGGCAAAAACAAAATACCGGCATGCCCAAATCGCAAGGCTGGTGGACGGTGAAACGGCAAGCGATGTGTGGTGACGCGTGTGACCCAGTGGGGCTGTACTTTGGCACGTCGAGCGGCGAGGTGTGGATGAGCCGTGATGAAGGTAAAAAGTGGGCGTGTATCGCGCGGCATTTGCCGGAGATTTATGCGGTGGAAGTGGCGGCGCTTTAATGCATGACTGCAAAGCATGAAAACATTGCATTACCAACACCGTCATCCTAGCGGAGGCCAGGATCCAGGTCGTAACCCGCGCCGCAGGCGCTGTATTCAGGTGCTGCGCACAGGTTTACAACCTGGGTTCCAGCCTTCGCTGGAACGACGGCCGAGGCTCGGCGACGTTGAGGTGTCAGCGTGAACGTACTAATCCCCGACGCACTATTGTCGTACACCCAAAAACGCCGCACGCAAGCCCAAGGCGCAACCCTCGCCGAACTACTCGCCGATCTCGACCACCAGTACAGCGGCATTCGCTTTCGCATGGTCGACGAACAAGACCGCATCCGCCGCCACATCCGCATCTTCGTCAACGGCGAGCAAGTGCACGCGCTCACGCACGCGCTGGGCGCGAACGACGATGTGGTGATTGTGCAGGCCTTGAGTGGCGGTTAGTCTACATTCGTAAGTATTTGATTTAATTAAGTATTTTTTGGATGCATTTGGGCCGCAGCGCAGGCTGCGTGCATGCCGCGCGGCCTGTGTTAAATAGCGCGACCATCTTCAGGGAGCTAAGGAGAACACATGAGCCCAGCCCAAACCTTGCGTCAATTGATCGCCGGCAATCGCGCGTTGATCGCGCCGGCGGTGTTTAACCCGCTGTCGGCAAAGCTCGCCGAGCGCGCGGGCTTTGAAGTGCTGTATCTCGGCGGCGGCACCATCGGTTATATGAACTGCTGCCTCGAAGCCAATCTGAACATCACGCAGTTATGCCAGGCGGGTGTCGATATCCGCGCGGTGACGAACTTGCCGTTGATCCTCGACGGCGCAGCGGGTTTCGGCGACCCGATGCACATGCATCACACCATTGGCCTATCGGAAGCGGCGGGTTTTGCCGGCATCGAAATCGAAGATCAAATTTTGCCCAAGCGCGCGCATCACCACGTCGGCAAGGAGCACATGGTGCCGCTCGAGTTAATGGCGTCGAAAGTGCGTGAGGCGGTTAAGGCGCGGCGCGACCCCGATTTTGTGATCATCGCGCGCACCAACGGCATTCGCGGGCCGGGCGGCATCGACGATGCGATTAAGCGTGCGCGAGCCTATCGCGAGGCCGGGGCGGACATGCTGTATTTCAGCGTGCGCAATGCCGACGAAGCGCGGCGAATAGCGCAAGAACTACCGCCGCCGTTCATGAGCGGCTTGTCCGGGCACGGCGATAAAGGCGCGGGCTTGCCGCTCGCCGAACTGGGCGCGCTGGGTTTTCGCATCCTCGCCAGTTCGATTTCGGCGTGGGCGTTTCACCGCGCGATGAAACAAAGCTACGAGTGCCTCGCGCGCGGCGTGCCCGATCCGTTGCTGGCGGGCACCACGCACAAGGACGAGCAGCATGCCGTGCACGACACCATCAACATGGATCAACTGTTGCAAATCGAGCGCGACACCGTCGAGAAATAGCGAGCGTAATGCAAGATCGTTTTAACAAGAATGAAAGGAAAATCCCTCATGAGTGAATCGAACAACAAACCGGCGTTACGCTACGAAATCCGCGACCGTGTCGCCTACATCACCCTCGACCGGCCGGGAGTGCGCAACGCCATTAACCCGGAAGTGCGCCAAGGGATCATCGAATCGTTTGCCGATGCCTCGGTCAACCCAGAGGTGTGGGTGGTGATGATCACCGGCACCGGCGACAAGGCGTTTTGCGCCGGCAACGACTTGAAGGCCAACCATCAAAATCAATTGGCCGGTCGCCGCCACGTGGTGCCGATGACCGGGCCGGATAAAAATATTTTCGAGGCCGTACTCGAAACCTACAAGCCCACTATTGCCGTGTTAAACGGCCTCGCCTACGGCGGCGGGCTCGAACTCGCGCTGGCATGCGACATCCGCATCGCCGCCGATCACGCCAAGCTGTGCTTGCCCGAAGCCAAGCGCGGCATGGGTGCCAACTTTGGTTCCGTGTTGCTGCCGCGCATGATCCCGCGCGGCATTGCCATGCAGATGCTTTACACCGCCGAGCCGGTAACCGCGCAGGAAGCGCTGCACTGGGGCTTGGTCAATCAAGTTGTGCCCTACGCCGCGCTGGCGGATACCGCGGAAAAATTCGTACGCAGTCTGTTGAAAAACGCGCCGCTCACGCTGCAGCGTTACAAACACATGGCGGTCAAGGGGTGGGAGTTGCCGGTTCAAACGGCGTTGCGTTTGGATGCCGGGCCGAACCCGTATCTGAGTGAAGATCGCGCCGAGGGTGTGCGCGCATTTGTGGAAAAACGCGAGCCGCGGTGGAAGGCGAAGTAGGAGCGGAGAGAACGGCCATGACCAGCCTTGCACGCATCAACTCAACATCTGCCCGCCATCCACCGCGATGGTTTGACCGGTGACCCAGCCTGCCGCGCTGCTCGATAAAAACAGTGCGACGCTCGCCACTTCCTCGGGGGTGCCTAAGCGCCCGAACGGGCAGCGCTTAAACACGTCGTTGTAGATGGCGGGGGCGCTGGTTTTACGGCGCTCCCAATTGCCGCCGGGGAATTCGATCGAGCCCGGCGCGATGCAATTGACGCGGATGTGTTTGGGCGCGAATTGCGCGGCTTGGGTGAGTGTGAGTTGAATTACCGCCGCTTTCACCGCCCCGTACGGCGGCTGGCGCGCGGCGGGTTTCAAGCCGGCGATCGATGAGATGTGCAGCACCGAGCCTTTGGATTTTTCGAGGTACGGTATCGCCGCGCGCGTGGCGCGCACCGGTGCCAGCAAATCGATGTTGATGCTGGCGGCCCAGCCGTCTTCGTCGTCGCTCGATCCGAAGCCCGACGCGTTGTTCACCAGCACATCGATGCCGCCCAGCGCTTGTGCTGCCGCGGCGATGTAGCCTGATACTGCGTTCGCGTTACCCAAGTCGCAGGTTGCGGCGTGTACCTTGTGGCCGAATTTTTTGAGCTCCGCTTCGGTGGCGCGCAGCGCCGATTCGCCGCGCGCGCAAATCGAAACGTTAGCGCCGGCTTCGGCGAAGGTCAGTGCAATCGAGCGGCCGATGCCGCGCGAGCCGCCGGCAATCAGCGAGTTACGGCCTGTTAAATCGAGTTTCATGGGTGACAGCAGCCTTAAAAAATATGCAATTAAATCAGATACTTACATAACAACATCAATCAGGTACGGCCCGCGCTGCGAATTGGCGCGCGTTAACTCCGCGGTCAATTCTTCGAGGTTGGTGACTTTCGCGCCGGGCATGCCGAGGCTTTTTGCCATGCCGACAAAATCAATCGTCGGCCGGCCCAGCGTCAACATGTCGATCGCGCGCGGGCCGGGGTTGGGCACGCCGACGCTGTTCAATTGGCTATAGAGAATTTTGTATTCGCGGTTGGAAAAAATCATCACGCACACATCGAGCCCTTCGCGCGCCATGGTCCACAGCGATTGAATGGTGTACATCGCGCTGCCGTCTCCGATCATCGCAATCACTTTGCGATTGGGGCACGCCACCGCCGCGCCCACCGCCACCGGCGTGCCAAAGCCAATCGAGCCGCCCATGTTGTTCAGCCAATCGTGCGGCGGCGCGCCTTCGCTGAACGGGAAAAAACCGCGGCCCGTGGTCACCGATTCATCGACCACAATCGCGTTTTCCGGCAATGTGGCGCCCAGCGCCTGGCCCAAGCCATCGAGGGTGAATTTGCCGCTGGGTTTTTCAGGACGTTTCGCTTGCGCGACGCCCTCGGGTTTTTCGTTCAATGCGCCAAGCTCCGCAGCGAGCGCTTCCAGGCATGCGATCGGGTCGCCCTCCACCGGGCACAGGGTGGTGGTGGTGCAGCCCTCGGGTGTGAGCACACTGGGTTTGCCGGGATAAGCAAAAAACGCCGCGGGCGCCTTGGCGCCGCACAGCACCATTTGCGTCGTGCCTTTCAACATTTGCTGCGCGGTCTCGACGACAAAGTGCAAACGCAGCGTCGACACGCGCCCCGCGCCGCGCTCGATGCGCGCGGTGCCGCCGGAGGCTTGCACGCGGCAGCCGGTCTTGGCGGCGATCTTGCCGGCGAGTTCCAGCCCGCGCGCGCGCAATGCACGCCCGCCGAGAAACAGCATCGATGCGTTGCCGCCTTGCAAGGCTTTGGCGGCAGCGAGCACGGCATCTTTGTTCGGCCCCGGCGGCAGCGGCGTGGCCGGCGTGTCGGCCACGCCATCGGCTTCTCCCCATGCGGTGTCGGCGGGCAAAATCAGGGTGGCGATTTGCCCAGGCGCCACGCGCGCGGCTTGTATCGCCAGCGCGCCATCGCCCGCCACGGTTTTCGAGGTGGGTGAGGTCTTGACCCAATGCGAAAACGGCCGCGCGATGCCCTCGATGTCAGTAGTCAATGGCGTGTCGTATTGAATGTGATACAGCGCGTGCTCGCCGACGATGTTGACAATGCCGGAGCCGGCTTTTTTGGCGTTGTGCAGATTGGCGGCGGAATTCGCCAAGCCCGGCCCCAAGTGCAGCAGCGTGGAGGCGGGTTTGTCGGTCATGCGGTAATAACCGTCGGCCGCACCGCTACACACGCCCTCGAACAAGCCCAGCACGCAGCGCATGCCCTCGACGCGATCGAGCGCGCCGACAAAATGCATTTCCGAGGTGCCGGGGTTAGCGAAGCAAACATCCACGCCGCCCTTGAGTAATGTGCGTACCAAACTTTCCGCGCCGTTCATGCGTGTGACTCCCTGTGTTGTAAGTGTGTGCTGAGTTTACCGCGCCAGCGCTTTTTCCACGCGCGGTTTGACGTCGCCGATCATCAGCTCCAGCGAGCGCATCGCGGTTTTATGCGGCGTGTCGCCGACCTTGAACGAAAAGCATACGTGCACCGGTTTGGCGGCGCGGATGTCGCGCAAGAGTTTTTCCGCCACGGTATCGGCATCGCCGATCAGCAAATTGTCGTGAATAGTTTCGAGCGATGGTTCGTCCTTTGCCGGCACGTCTTTCAACGAAATGCCTTCCATCACCTGCTGGCGGTTGCGCAGGCTTGCGGCGACCCGCGCCTGGTAACGCGCGTTTTCGGCAAAGCGCATGCCTTCGTCGCGGCTATTGGTGATGCAGGCGAACCGGTTTACCGTCATGTGCCCTTGATCGAGCGGCACGTTTTCCGCGTTAAACGCGGTGACGAAATCGTTGTATTGATCGGCGAGCAATTGTGCGCCGCCCAAACGCCCGGAAGACAATACGCGATAGCCGTGGCGCGCGGCGGCGCGGAACATTGCCGCGGTATGGCCGGCCACATAAATCGGCAGCGGCTGTTGCACCGGCCGCGCCGCGATATGCGTTTGCGGCATTTGGTAGTGTTTGCCCTGGTAGCTAAAAAAATCCTGCTTAAACGCGAGATTGAGGATGTCGGCGAACTCGTTGGTCATCTCGAGATTTTGCGCAAGGTCCACACCGAAGCGCTCGAACTCGTACGGCTGGTAGCCCGCGCCGATGCCCAGCATCAGGCGGCCGTTGGACATGGCGTCTGCCATCGCGATCTCGGCCGCGAGCCGCGCCGGGTTGTAAAGCGGCACCACCACCACCGCCGTGCCCAGACGTATATTTTTAGTATTGGCCGCGCAATGCGCCACTATCATCAACGGCGAGGCGCACAGACAATAATTCGAGAAATGATGCTCGGCGAACCACGCGATGCTATAGCCCAGCTCGTCGGCGCGTTTGGTTTGCTCGGCGACTTCGCCGAAAATTTGCGACGTGGGCGCGCTCGCATCGCGTGCGCCCATCAGATTGAAGGTTCCAAATTCCATCGTAGGTCATCCTCCGCGCTTGGCGTTGCTGGGGTTGCTACGTATAAGTCGGGAGGCAGGCAATGTAGCGCCCGCGTATGGACGCGTCAACCGCGCGCCGTTGCGCGTGGCCATTGGTGCGCGCCATGCGCTCACACGGCTTCTGCTTGTCATTGTCGGGTTTTGGGTTCAAACTGCTTCGTACTGGCCATTGCTTATTCGTGTTTGAAACAGCCGTTACCACCCAGCCGGAGGTTTCCCCATGATGCGTAGCACATGCGCCGCGCGCGGCGAATCGAAATCGGGAGAAATGAACACGGGGTTGCGGGTTTTGCGGATTGGATGTCTCGCCGCCGTGATCATGACAGCGGCCGCGCCAAGCCTCGCGCAACAAAAGTTTCCGGTAAAGCCGATACGTCTGGTGTGCGCCTTCACGCCGGGCGGCACCACCGACATACTCGCGCGCCTGATCACGCCGGGCATGAGCGAAGCCTGGGGCCATCCGATCGTGATCGAGGCGCGGCCCGGCGCGGGCGGCACGCTCGCCGCGGCGCTGGTTGCCAAGGCCACGCCCGACGGCTATACCTTGCTCGCAACATCCGCCGCGATCGTGATTGCCACGGCATCGAGCAGCACGCTGCCGTACGATTTATTGAAGGATTTCGCGCCGGTGGCCGAGTTGGGATATTCCACCACCCTGGCGGTGATCTCACCGGGGCTTGGCATTCGAAGCCTCAAGGAATTTATCGCCATGGCCCAATCGCGGGCAAAGCCGGTGCTGTTCGGTTCCACCGGTGCTTTGACTTCGACGCATCTGAGCGGCGAGCGCTTTCGCCAGGCCGCGGGCATCAAGGCCACCCACGTGGGGTTTAAAGGTCAGGTGGAGTTTCTGATCGAAATCGCCGCGGACCGCGTGCACTTCGGCACGCCGGGGATGATGGCGGCGCTGCCGCTGATCCGCGACGGCAAGTTGATACCGCTGGTGGTGGCAACGCCCAAGCGCTCGCCGGTGCTGCCCGATGTGCCGGCGGCGCCGGAAGTGCTGCCGGGCTGGGGGCGCGATGGTTCGCAGGCGTGGTTCGCGCCGGCGGGGACGCCGCTGGCGATACGCCAGCAAATCAGCCGCGAAGTCGCGCGTAACCTGGCGCTGCCGGCGGTGAAGGAAAAACTCAACAACCTGGGCTTTGAGGCTGCCCCTACCCTGCCGGATGAGCATGCCAAGAACTTGCGCGCGGATCTCGAGATCTTTACGCGTTTGGCGCAGCAATCGGGGTTAAAGCCGGGCAAGTAACCCGCTGCGAGTATCGCTGTGCCCGGGCGCATCTGTCGATAGGCGCGTGAGGGTCCGCGCGATCCGCTCACGCGGGCATATTTCTGAATAAGGCCGCTTCGCATTAAAATGCGGCTTCCGTCCACACACGAGGCCGCCGATGTTTTGCGAAACCAAGGATCTCACGCGCGAGGCGCTTAAAGCGCTTGGCCTTAATTTCAACCCGTTTAAAGCGGTGGTGGCGCCGCGGCCCATCGGTTGGGTGAGCACCATCAATAAGCAAGGCGTGGTGAATCTCGCGCCGTATTCGTTTTTTAACGCGGTTTCGTCCGATCCGCCGATGGTGTTTTATGGCGCGAACGGCGCGCACGAGGCCGATGGCGGTGAAAAAGATTCGCTGCGCAACGTGCGCGAGACCGGCGAGTTCGTGTGCAACCTGGTGACGTGGGCGCTGCGCGATCAAATGAACGACACCGCCACGCCCGCGCCGCACGGCATCGACGAGATGAAGGAAGCCGGCCTCGGTCACCTGCCTTCGCGCCTGGTGAAGCCGCCGCGCGTGGCCGCTTCGCCCGCGCACCTGGAGTGCAAGCTGCATCAGTTCGTGGAGTTGCCGGTGGATCCGCGCAACGGCAAGCGCAATGTGATGGTGATCGGCCAGGTGGTGGGCATCCACATCGATGACGCCTTTATCAGCAACGGCCGCTTCGACACCGTGCGTGCGCAGCCGCTGGCGCGTTTGGGTTACATGGATTACGCGGTGGTCACGCAAGCGTTCGAAATCAAGCGTCCGAGCTGGCCGCTCGCGCGCAAAAAGGCGCAAGCCGACGCCTCGTAAATATAAAACTTCAAACAGGAGGGGGTATGGACAATTCGACACGTGTTGTTCTAAGCGCGGCGGTTGCTGTAATGGTGGGTGTATTGGCGTTGCCCGCCAACGCGCAAAACTGGCCGGTGCGCCCGATACGGCTGGTGGTGAATTTCCCGGCCGGCGGCACCACCGACCTGATGGCGCGCGCGTTTGCGCCCAGGCTCGCGGAAACCTTGGGGCAACCGGTGGTGATCGACAATCGCGGCGGCGCCGCGGGCAATATCGGGCTTGAGTTGGTCACCAAGGCCGCGCCCGATGGCTACACCATTCTTGCCTCGTCCGGCAGCCCGATCGTGGTGGGGCCGCATATTTACAAGCTCAACGTCAACGTCGATCGCGATCTTGCGCCGGTGACGCCGCTGGCGCGCATCTTGACGCTGCTGGTGGTGCGGCCGGGCATCCCGGTGAAAAGCGTGGCGGAACTGACTGCCTATCTGCGCGCCCATCCCAACAAGTTGAATTACGGCTCGGTCGGCACCGGCAGCACGCTGCACATCCACGCCGAGCGCTATTTGTTCGCGAATAAGCTCAAGGCCACGCACGTGCCGTACAAAGGCGCGGCGCTGATGGTGACCGCGCTGATCGGCGACCAGGTCGATTTCGCCTTCGACTCCGGGTTATCGATACCGCACGTGAAATCCGGTAAGTTGCGTGCGCTGGCGGTGGCGGCCGCGGCGCGTTCGCCCTTGTTTCCCGACATACCGACCATGGCCGAAACCGGCACCGAAGTGAACGATGCGCTGTTCGGCGTCTATGTGCCCGCCGGCACGCCGCGCGAGATCGTGCTGCGTTTAAATCGCGACATCGGCCGCATCATGCAAACGCCGGAAGCGCGAGCCGCGCTCGCCGCCTTTGGCGCGGAGGTGGTAACCCTGTCGCCCGATGAGTTCACCGAAGTGCAGCGGCGCGACCGTGAACGTTATGGCACGTTTATACGCGCGGCGAATATACGCGCGGACTAATGCAGGTATAGCCGATTAAGCTGTTACATCGCGCATTGCCACGCGATTTCTTTCGATCCGAAATTTTTCCAGGAGGTCGATATGCCGTTAACACTCAAACAAGCCAACACCATTTGCGACAAAGCGCTGGAACACGCGCGCGCCAAGAACTACGCCAAGCTCACCATCGTGGTGCTCGACGATTCGGGCAACGTCAAAGCGGTGCAGCGCGAAGATGGCGCGAGCATGTTTCGTTACGACGTGGCGCTCGGCAAAGCGTGGGGCGCGGTGGCGATGAGTTGCTCCAGCCGCGCGTTGGCCAATCGCGCCAAGGGCAACCCGAATTTCTTTTTGACGCTGTCGGCGACCGCGCAAGGGAAGTTTTTGCCGCAGCAAGGCGCGGTGTTGATTCGTGATGCGAGCGGTGCAATTTTGGGCGCGGCTGGGATTAGCGGCGCAAGTGGCGATGAGGATGAGGAGTGCGCGGCGAAGGGGGTGGAGGCGGCCGGTTTGGTGGCGGATACGAAGGCATAGTAAGTATTTGATTTAATTTAATATTTTTTAATTGGCTTCCTCGTTATTTTGCCCGAAGTCTTGATAAACCGCTGAGGTCGTTCCCGCGCAGGCGGGAACCCATAAGATGTCTCAAGGGCTACGGTGTTATGGGTTCCCGCCTGCGCGGGAACGACACAAGGGTTATGCGTAATTTGTAGCGGAAGCGACTCAACAATAGCGAATATGTTTTGATAACGTGTGGGTGGCGTTAGTTTGCCTTCGCGTCCGACACCTTAACGATTTTCCCAAAACGCTCGACTTCCTCGCGCAAGAATTTATCAAACTTCACCGGCGTCGACGAGCGCGGCACCACGCCTTGTTCCGCCATGCGCAATCAATTCCTTGATCGATGTAAGGCCGAGTGAGGGCGCCACCACCAGCACATTGGGTACGCTGCCCACGCGCGAAATGCACCCGAAATCGTTGACCGCATCGTACGGCAGCTTGGTGTAAAGCGCCGGGCTCACCGCGTGCGCCGCAGCTTGCATCATGAGGGTGTGGCCGTCGGGTGTTGCTGCCGCCACCATCGTCGCGCCTACCGTGCTGCCCGCGCCGGGGCGGTTGTCGATGATGATTGGTTGCCCCAGGCTGTCGGCGAGCTTGGGTTGAACCAGGCGTCCAAGCCAGTCGGTTTGGCTGCCGGCGCTCCACGGCACCACCATGCGCACGGGGCGGCTGGGGTATTTTTGGGCGAGTGCTTGTGTCGCGAAAATACCGCAGGCAACGGTTGCCGCGATGTTTAGCGGGGCGAGTTTCATTGAGGGTCTCCTCTCTTATTAAATATTGCTCTTGAGCTTGACGCAATTCATGACGTTATGCGGTTCTAACGTTTTCCCTCACCCCCGATCCATCTCCCGGTGGGAGAGGGAAGCTACCACCCTTCTCCCTCCGGGAGAAGGGCCGGGGATGAGGGAAGAAGTGCCGCTGATTATGTAGATGTTGGCAGGTGATGTTAGCGATCGCCGTTGCACGCGATTGCCGCCGCTGCGGTTGCTACTGCATAATCGCGCATCACCTCGCGAGCTAACGTTGGCTCGTGCCTGCAAGTACACGATAGAAAGGACCCACCATGGCTCAACGCAAAAAAAGCGCCGAGGATTTTCGTTCTTACAAATGGTTCGGCGTGAAGGATTTGCGCTCCTTCGGCCACCGCTCGCGCACGCTGCAAATGGGCTACTCGCGCGAGGATTTCGCGGGCAAGCCGGTGATCGGCATTATCAACACCTGGAGCGATATCAATCCGTGTCACGCGCACTTCCGCACGCGCGCGGAGGAAGTCAAACGCGGCGTGTGGCAAGCGGGCGGTTTCCCGCTGGAAATGCCGGCGATCACGCTGGCCGAGCCGTTTCAAAAACCTTCGACCATGATGTACCGCAACATGCTGGCGATGGAATGCGAGGAGTTACTGCGCTCGTATCCGGTCGATGGCTGCGTGCTGATGGGCGGCTGCGACAAGACCACGCCGGCGCTGGTGATGGGCGCGCTGTCGATGAACATTCCCGCGATTTACATGCCGGCGGGGCCGATGCTGCGCGGCAATTGGCACGGGCAACATCTCGGTTCCGGCACCGACGCGTGGAAATATTGGGCGGAGCTGCGCGCCGGCAACATCAACGAGCGTGATTGGGAGGAAGTCGAGGAGGGCATTGCGCGCTCCTACGGCCATTGCATGGTGATGGGCACGGCCTCCACCATGACCTCGATCACCGAGACGTTGGGCCTCACACTGCCCGGCGCGGCGTCGATCCCCGCGGCGGACGCCAATCACCCGCGCATGGCTACTGCCACCGGCAAACGCATCGTCGAAATGGTGTGGGAGGATTTGAAGCCTTCGGATATGTTGACCGCGCAATCGTTCGACAACGCGATTGTCGCGGTGCATGCGATGTCGGGCTCGACCAACGCGTTGATCCACTTGCTGGCGATGGCGGGGCGCGCGGGCGTGCCGTTAAAGCTCGAACGCTTCGACGAACTATCGGGCAAGGTACCGGTGCTCGCCAACATCCGCCCCGCGGGCGACAAATATTTGATGGAGGATTTTTATTACGCCGGCGGTTTGCGCGGCATGCTCGCCAATTTGAAGGACTTGTTGAATCTCAACTGCAAAACCGTCAGCGGCAAAACGCTGGGCGAAAATCTCGAAGGCTGCAAGGTTTACAACGACGACGTGATCCGTCCGCGCTCGAACCCGGTGTCGGCCACCGGCGGGCTGGCGGTGCTGCACGGCAATCTCGCGCCCGACGGCGCGGTGATCAAACCCACCGCGGCGGAAAAACATTTGTTGAAGCACACCGGCCCCGCGGTGGTGTTCAAGGATTACAACGAAATGAACGCGCGCATAGACGACGAAAACTTGAAAATCGACGAGAACTCGGTGCTGGTGCTGCAAAACGGCGGCCCGCTCGGCGGCCCCGGCATGCCGGAGTGGGGCCAGTTGCCGATTCC
>VGIF01000114.1 GCA_016868015.1 Betaproteobacteria bacterium | reverse complement strand
AGAACGCCAATCGCGCCTTTGCGATGCTGGCGATGGTGAACATTTACAAATGGGATAGGCCGCTCACGGGATAAGTGCGTGCAGCGGAAGCCTAAAACGGCGAAAAACACCGAATTAAACATCGAAAGCGCCTTCGGCCTGATGAAATCAGCATTCATTTCGCCTAATCGGCATCATCGCTTTCCTCGGGCGCACCTTTTACCTACTTGATCAGCGTATCCCTAATATTGTCGGCGGCGCGCGCGCGGTGGATGACATCATGCAGGAAATGACGCGCGCCTCGGCGCGCCAGCAACAAGTGATCGAACAGGTACGCGCGACGGTGGACGAGGTCGATCAGGTCACGCAACAACAAGCGCTGCTGGCGCACGCCGCCGGCGCGGTACAATCGCTTCAACACCAAGTGCGTGAGTTGCTGCAGGCGGTGAGCGTGTTCCGTTTGCGCGAGCTGGCGCTGAGCGAAGCACAGCACATACCAGCGCCGCCGCAGACACATAGGGCAGCTTTGCGAGCATAGAAAAAAGATAAATTAAATCAAGCGCTTACATTATTTTTAATAAACTATTTCATGCCACATTCAGGTTTTGGCAAAGCCTAAAAAACCACACTTCAAACCCATTCAGCCGGCCATGGTTAAAGCGTCCCATCTGAAGCTGGTGAGCGCCACGCACGCGTGGATCGATGATTTTGCCGTCGGTGAACCGGCCGCCGCCGCGCAAACGCTGCGCGGCGTGTGGGCGTTTGTTGAGCCGCTATATGAGGGCAAAACGCTCGCCGATGGCGAGGCGATACCAACCCACGTGCTGGGCACGGTGTCGCTGTTGCGCGCCTTGCAATTGGGACATGAAGCGGCGGCCGCCGCGCTGCTGCGGCCGCTGCTGGAACTGGACCCGGCGGCGGGCAAACGCATCCGCGACCAATTCGGTGCCGACATCGCGATGCTGGCCGAGGGCGTGTTGCGCATGAACGCCATGGGTGCGTTAAGCAGCCGGCGCGTGGCGCAACTAAAGCCCGAGGCGCAAGCGGCGCAACTGGAAGCGCTGCGCAAAATGCTGCTGGCGATGGTGCAAGACGTGCGCGTGGTGCTGATCAAACTCGCCGATCACACGCAGGCGTTGCGTCACGTCGTGAAAAGCCCGGATGAAAACGCGCGCCGCGAGATGGCGCAACTCACCCGCGATATCTTCGCGCCGCTCGCCAACCGGCTCGGCGTGTGGCAATTGAAGTGGGAACTGGAAGACCTGGCGTTTCACATCCTCGATGCCGGGAATTACAAGCGCATCGCGCGCCTGCTCGACGATAAGCGCGTGAACCGCGAGGGTTACATCGAGCAGGTGATGGATGCGCTCAAAAAAGAAATAAAACATGCCGGCATCAAGGGCGAAGTCATGGGCCGCCCCAAGCACATCTACAGCATCTACAACAAAATGCAGCGCAAGGGCAGTGAGTTCGAGGCGTTGCACGATGTGCGCGCGGTGCGCGTGCTGGTGGATGACGTGAAAGATTGTTATACCGTGTTGGGCATCGTGCACAACCTGTGGTCGCCGATTCCCAAGGAGTTCGACGATTACATCGCCAAGCCCAAGGCCAACAACTACCGCTCGTTGCATACCGCGGTGATCGGGCCGGAGGGTAAATCGGTGGAAGTGCAGATCCGCACCCATGAGATGCATCAAAGTTCGGAACTGGGCGTGGCCGCGCACTGGCGCTACAAGGAGGGCGGCCGTCGTGAGCGAGGCGACAAAGGGTACGACGAAAAAATCGCCTGGCTGCGCCAGGTGCTCGACTGGAAAAGCGAAGTTAGTGATACCAGCGAATTCGCCGCGCAGTTTCGCACGGGGCTGATCGACGACACGATTTACGTGTTTACGCCGCGGGGCAAGGTGGTGGATTTGCCCAAGGGTTCGACGCCGATCGATTTTGCATATCACGTGCACAGTGAGCTGGGCCACCGTTGCCGCGGCGCCAAGGTCGACGGTGCGATGGTGCCGCTCAATACCGCGCTGCAAAACGGGCAGCAAGTGGAAGTCACGGCCGTGGCGCAAGGTGGGCCCAGCCGCGATTGGCTCAATCCGCAACTTGGGTTTATCAAAAGCGCCGGCGCGCGCGGCAAAGTGCGGCAGTGGTTTAACCGCTTAAACCATGAAGCCGATGTCGCACAGGGCCGTGCCATGCTCGACAAAGAGCTGCAGCGCCACGGCCAAACCGCGTTGAATCTCGATAAGTTGGCCGAAGCCGAAGGCTACCAAAAGCTCGAAGATTTTCTGGCGGGCATCGCGCGCGGCGACGTCGGCCCCAAGCGCTTGCAAGAGGCGCTGCGCCCGGCGCCGGCCGAAGCGCCAGTGGAGGAAATCGTGCCCACCACGCGCAAACCACGTAGCGGGGGCGGCAGCGGCGTGCTGGTGGTGGGCGTGGATAAGCTGCTCACCGTGCCGGCTAAATGCTGCAAGCCGGCGCCGTCGGAACCGATCGTCGGCTTTGTGTCGCGCGGCCGCGGCGTTACCGTGCACCGCGCAAGCTGCGTCAACGTCAAGCGCCTGGATGCGCAACGCATCGTGCCGGCGGAGTGGGGCGCGGCCAGCGGTGCGACTTTCCCAGTCGAAATCGAAATCGAAGCTTTGGACCGCACCGGCTTGTTGCGCGACATCAGCGAAATGTTCACGCGCGAGCGCGCCAACGTGATTGCCACCAACACACTCACGCGCGACATGCTGGCGCGTATGCGCTTTACGCTGGAGATTAGCGATCTCGATCAGTTGAAACGGGTGTTGTCGACGGTGCGCGAGGTTAAGGGCGTGTTGCAGGCGGGGCGCCGATAGGCATCGGCGATTATTAAAAATATCAATAAAATCAATAATGTATAAAAACAACGTCACGCAATGTCGAGAATTTCCATTTTGCGCTCTAGCGACTGGTGTATTATTCCCGACTTGGACACCAGCACCGCATGATCCGGTTTGCGGTTGCGTCCTGATCGTGGCAGCCGCGACGGCAATCAAAAACCCTATCCGTGCGGCGGGTCCGCGAGCCCCTTAGACCCTAACGTGGTATCGGCTTGAACCGGTTCGCGTCGCTTTGCGTGTCGCGGCAAGCCGATCGTAGGGAGAACTGATTGAGTCAGTCTTTTGCCGACCTAGGCCTTACGGCCGAGTTATCGCGTGCGTGTGCCGATGCGGGCTACAACCAGCCCACGCCGGTGCAAATCCAGGCGATCCCCTTAATCCTCGAAGGCCGCGATGTGCTTGCCGGCGCGCAAACCGGCACCGGCAAAACCGCCGGCTTCACGCTGCCGTTGCTGCAGCGCCTGGCCACCACCGAAGCACCGACGCTGACACCGCAAGTGCGCGCGCTGATTGTCACCCCCACCCGCGAGCTGGCGATGCAAGTCGAAGACTGCGTGCGCGATTACGGCAAATACCTGCCGCTGCGCTCGACGGTGATTTTCGGCGGCGTGGGCATGGGCCCGCAGATCGAGGCGCTGCAAGAGGGCGTGGAGATCGTGGTGGCGACGCCGGGACGGCTGCTTGATCACTGCAATGAGCAGACCATCGATCTGTCCAACGTGGAAATTCTGGTGCTGGACGAGGCCGACCGCATGCTCGACATGGGCTTTATCCACGACGTGCAGCGCATACTCGCGTTGCTGCCGCAACAGCGGCAAAACCTGCTGTTTTCGGCGACGTTTTCCGATGAGGTGCGCGCGCTGGCCACCAGCCTGCTGCATGATCCGGCGCAAATCGAAGCGGCGGCGCGGCCCAACGCCGAATCCGAACTCATTGCGCAGCGCGTGCACCCGACCGGGCAAGAGCGAAAACGCACATTGCTAACCCACCTCATCAAAAGCGGCGCCTGGAAGCAAGTACTGGTATTTACCCGCACCAAGCACGGCGCCAACCGCTTGGCGCATCAACTGGGCCGCTCCGGGATATCGGCGAGTGCGATCCACGGCAACAAAGGGCAGGGCGCGCGGGTGAAGGCGCTGGACGATTTCAAGGCGGGCCAAGTGCGCGTGCTGGTCGCCACTGACCTGGCGGCGCGCGGGCTGGATATCGTCGAGCTGCCGCATGTGGTGAATTACGATCTGCCGCAAGTGGCCGAAGACTATGTACACCGCATCGGCCGCACCGGCCGCGCGGGCGCGGCGGGCGAGGCGATTTCGCTGGTGGCGCCCGAGGAGCAGCCGCTATTGGCCGAAATCGAAAAACTGATCGGCCGCACCCTGGAGCAAACGCTGATCGCCGGCTACGAGCCCGGTTCGGTGTCGCCGCATCAGTTGCAACAGCAGCAGCGCCAGCAGGCGCGTGTGCAGCAGCAGCCGCCACAAGGCGATAGCGAGTCCGATGACGCGCGCGAGGAATCCCGCGAAGGCGGCGGGCGGCGCCGGCGCCGCGGGCGTAACCGCAACAGCGGTGAACATCGCGAGAATAACCCCGGCGAAGCGCGCGCCAACGCCGTGCCGCTCAATGGTCAGCCGCATGCGGCGGCCGGCGCGCAACCCCGGCAACCGCGCGAACGTAACTTTAACCGCGCGGAGCAAAATCAAAATCGCCGCCGCCAGCGCGAGGAAGACCGCGACAACCGCGGCAATCGCGACACCACGCCGCGCAACCAGCGCAATGTCATCCTTGATGACGATTTTGGCAACCGCATACCGCCGGTGAAAGTGGCGCGCGGCATCCGCGCGCGCATCCTTGCGGGCGACATCGACGAGGAACTTGACAACATCGGCAACCGCCTGCCGCCACCGCCGAAACATCAACGCAACCCCGATGCGGAAGACGAAATCAATTACAACGTCGCACTGCCGCAGTCGGACAACGAAGAGCACGAATACGACGCGCGCCAGCCGTCAACCAACGCCGGGCAGATGTTCCCGTCTTCAGCGGGTTTCATGGCCGAGCCACGGCGCAAACGCGGTAATGCCCGTTTGCACGCCAACGGCAAGGGCAAGGGCAAGGCCAAGGGCAGCAACGGTAACATCGCTCATGGCGTGGGTAATGGCAACGGCAGTGGCAATGGTGCCGGCAACGACCGCAAGCGCAACCGCCGGCGCAGCGGGCAGGGCGGCGGCCAACCGGGACAGCAGCCGGGCCAACCACAGCGTCAGGCGCAGCCGCGGCAAAAACGGCAGGGGCAAACCCAGCAGCGGCATCGCTCGCGCGGCGGGCGCAATCGCCAGCAGGGGGAGCGGGGCGCACAGCAGCCTTGATCGTCTCACTGCCTTGCGTACGGCGCGTTCAGGGGAGAAGGAGATAAATGCGCCCGATGCCACACCAAAAGCCAACAGCGCAGGGTTACGCGCCGCGCTTCAATCCCCCCAACGCCTTGGTCAAATCCGCCAACATCCCCGCCAATTCTCCCGTCATTAACGCGAAATCGATGTCGAATTTTTCCTCGGCATCTTCAACCTGATTTTCGGTGTCGTTTTTGAGTATGTCGAGAAATGCGAGCCGCTTGATTTGTAGTTGATCGGTGAGCACGAACGAAATGCGGTTTTTCCAGGTCAGCCCCAAACGCGTGGCGGTTTTGCCGCCGGCGATGTGCTGGCGAATTTCGCCGCCTTCGAGCGGATGATTGACGTAGCGCACGGTGGCGCGGCTTTCGCCCGAGGCTTTTAGCTCCAGGTCCTGATCGATGGTGAACGGCGCGGGCACCTCGCCGCTTTGCAGCCACAGCGTCATTTGCGCGGCGGGCGATTGCTGGCATTCCAGGCGCTTGATGTGGATGTCGATATTGGCGGCGATAAACGATTCGAGCAGCTCATCGGCTTTTTTGTCGGCGGCGGTATCGACCGCCGCCCAGCCGTTAACCGGATCGATCCACGCGGCGAGTGTGCGGCGGCGGCTAAACGCCTTGGGCATTAACTCCTCGATCACGCGCTCGCGAATCTCGCGCATTTGTTTGCGGCCCACCGGGTGCTCTTGTTTTTCAGCAAGTTTGGCGGCGCGCTCCTTGGCAGTTTGCGTGATCACCGAGCCGGGCAAGATTTTTTGATTCGCGCCGTAGGTGATGAGCCACTGGCGCTCTAGGCTGTGCAAAAAACGCTCGTCGCCGCGCGGCGGCACCCAGCCGCGAGATTCCATCTCGAAACTGCCGCAGGGCTGCAGGGCGTTTTCCCGGAGTTTGTCCTCGATGTCCTCGGCTTTGAGGCGCGCATCAGGCTTGATGCGATAAACCAGCAGATTTTTAAACCACATGGGGGCGGCGACAAAAAACCGTGGATTATAACGGGTGGGGTGCGCGAGAATGCAGTAACCTTGAAGCGAAAAATTTCTGGAGAAAACCATGTCCGGCGAACTTGACTTAAGCCCCGAAGCGATCCTCGCCCGCGCTACCGCCGCGCGCGGCGACATATTCCCCGAATGGAAAACCGTGGTGTATGCCACCCCGAAGACCTATCACCTGATCAATCAGACGGTCAGTTATCTGCATCAATATCACGGGCAAACCGCGCGAGCCGGCAGTCTTTCGCTGCAGATGCGCGAACTCATCGCCATCCCCGCGCTGTGCGCCAAGGGCGATTTGCGCCATGCGCCCAATCACATCCGCCGCGCGTATCGCGAAGGCTTGACCAATGAAGCGCTGTTCGAAGGCGCGCAAGCGTTCGCCAGCGTGGTGGGCTGGGCGAGCCTGACCGCAGTGTCGCTGGCGATTGAAAAAGCCAACAGCGCGGATTATCCGTTCGGTAAATTGCCGCCCGACGGTGAGCCGAGGCAATTAAAACCCTTCGCCGAAATGACGCTGGGACGGCAGCGTGTGAATGGCACAGCCGACAGCCTCGCCGAGATGGACGAATGGCGCTACGCCGCGAGCATCGACGAGGAACTGGCGCAACGCGCGGCGGCGTTCATCGATCACTGCACCGGAACCGATGGTGACACCAACGCCATCCTCGGCCCCGGCCCGCGCGCGTTGATCGCCACCGCGGCGCTGGCGATGCGCGGCGAAGTCGATCTGGCCACGCGCGAAATACGTCGCGCTTATGACTACGGTATGAACAGGCGGCAGGTGCTGGAAGCGATTTGCTGCGTGGTGCCGATGACCGGGATGGTGTCGGCGACGTTGGGGCTGCGCGCGATGCGGCTGGTGGATGAAAATAAATAATTTAATAAAATCAAATACTTACGGTGATGCTTGGCGGCAAGCCTGCGCACGCATCAACCCCTTTTTGCCACGGATTTCACGGATTTCCACAGATGGGTTCGCGGTTAATCCGCGCTCATCTGCGTATATCTGCTTCAAAAAGGGGGCGGTGTTTAAAACCTTCGACGCAGATTAACGCAGATTTTCGCAGATTTTTTCGTGGGTTAATCCGCGTTCATCTGCGGGAATCTGCGGCTGCGTTTTTTGGGGGGCAGGTAAAACACCGCAATCATCATCTACCGCGCCCAATACACGCATTGAACAACGCGCGCGCCGCATCAATGGTTTCGCTGGCGCTCAAACCCACCGGCCCCACGCCTTTCTCGACGCACGCATCCGCCGCAGCACCATGCAACCACACCGCGCCATCCAGCGCGCGTTGTGGCGATGTGCCCTGCGCGAGCAGCGCGGCGATGATGCCGCTTAACACGTCGCCCATGCCGGCGCTCGCCATGCCGGGGTTACCCGACGTGTTGATGCGCCACGGTTGATTCGGCGACGCGCAAACACTGCCGGCGCCTTTGAGGACCACGTGCGCCTGAAATCGATCGGCGATTTGCTGCGCGGCGGCGATGCGGTCGCTTTGCACGTCGCGCGTGCTGCAGCCGAGTAGGCGTGCGGCTTCCGCCGGATGCGGAGTTAATACCTTAATTGTAAGTATCTGATTTAATTGAGTTTTTATTTTTGGCTCGGCAGCGATACTATTCAATGCATCGGCATCGATCACCAGCGGTAGTTTTGCCTCCAACGCGCAGCGCAAATAAAACGCCGCCTCGGGCGCACGCCCCAGGCCGGGGCCGACGACGAGACAACTCAGATGATCGAGTTTCAACACCTCATCGGCTGAGCGCAGCATCAGCTCCGCCTGCATCACGTCGAGCAGCGGCGCATCGCGCGCGATCAATCCCGCATACACGCGGCCCGCGCCAAGCTTTAACGCCGCGCGCGCGGCGAGTAACGCCGCCCCCACCATGCCGCGATCTCCGCCGATGATGCCGACGCTGCCGTGCGTGCCTTTGTGCGTGTTGCGTAAACGCGGCGCCAGCGTTTCTTCAACGATGCCTGCGCCCAGCACGCGGCCGGGCGCGCCGTCGCCCTGTAAATCGAGATCGTCGAGCACGACCGTGCCGCACTGGTCAGGGCCGTCGAGCGTGAACAATCCCGCCTTGGCGCCGATGAAGGTGATGGTGTGCGTGGCGCGCACGCAGCAGCCGTGCACGCGGCCGCTGTCGGCATCAAGCCCGCTGGGAATATCAATGGCGAGCACCGGCGCGTTCGCCTGGTTGATGCGATCGATGCACTCGGCGTAGCGGCCCGTGATATCACGCGTGACGCCGATGCCGAAGAGACCATCGATCACCAAGCCCCAATGTTTGGCTGGTGGCGCTTGATCGAGCGCCGTACCCTCCGCGGCTTGCCATTGCTTGAACGCATTGGCCGCATCGGCCGGCAGTTTCGCCGCGTCACCCGCAAACACCACCGTGACGTTGAAAAACCATTGCTTCAGATAACGCGCCACTACCAACGCATCGCCGCCGTTATTGCCGGGGCCGGCGAAAATCAATATCGGTTTACCGCTGTCGGCGGCGATCTCGCGCGCGAGCTGTGCGGCGGCCAGGCCTGCGCGCTCCATCAACGGTTCATGCGCGTGGCGTGCCTCGATGCGGCGCACATCGGCGGTGAGCTGGAGCGGGGTGCCGTGGTTGATTTTCAGTCGCATAGGTGGCTAAAGTTTAGCCGAAAAGCAGAGTACAATAGCAGTTTATGGTGCACGCGATCTGATGACCAAGCATATCCTTCATCTTAACGGCCGCTGCGCCCTTTCCGATTTTCGCCTCGCCAAACTTCTACAGTCGTTGCCGGCGTCGCTTGCGGGTTTGAGCCTGTATGCCGAGTTTTGGCATTTCGTTGAAGTTGAGCGTGCGTTAAACGCTGGCGAACACGAGCGCCTGCAGCGCATTCTTACCTACGGCTCCGCTTCAAGCGCAGGCGTTGCCCAAGGTGCGTTACTGTTGGTGACGCCGCGCCCTGGCACGATTTCGCCATGGTCATCGAAGGCCACCGACATCGCGCGCCACTGCGGGCTGGAAGTGGTGCGGCGCATCGAACGCGGCACGACGTTTTGGGTGAACGGTATCGCCGCGGGTGAAGCGCAACGAGTGCTTGCCCCGCTGATCCATGACCGCATGACCGAAATCGTTTTCACGTCGATGAACGATGCGCACCAGCTCTTCGAGCATTTTGAACCCAAGCCGTTGGCCTCGGTGGACGTTCTGGGCGGCGGCACGGCGGCGCTGGCGCGAGCCGATCGCGACATGGGCCTTGCGTTGTCCGAAGATGAAATCGCCTACCTCGCCGACAATTTCACGCGCATGGGCCGCAATCCCACCGACGTTGAGTTGATGATGTTTGCGCAGGCCAATTCCGAACACTGCCGGCATAAAATTTTCAACGCCGACTGGGTGATCGACGGCGCGCCGCAAGACCACTCGTTGTTCGGCATGATCCGCACTACGCACGCTAAAAACCCGCGCGGCACGGTGGTGGCTTATTCGGATAACTCATCCATCATCGAAGGCGCGCGCGTGGCGCGGTTTTATCCGGACGAGCGCGGTGCCTACCGTTTTGTCGAGGATGACACGCACATCCTGATGAAGGTGGAAACGCATAACCACCCGACGGCGATAGCGCCATTTCCTGGTGCTGCCACCGGTTCGGGTGGCGAGATCCGCGACGAGGGCGCAACCGGACGCGGCTCCAGGCCCAAAGCCGGCCTTACCGGATTTTCAGTTTCAAATTTATACATCCCCGGCTTTATCCAACCGTGGGAGCGCGGCAGTGCCAACGGTTCACCCATGCCTCACCCCCAACCCTACGGCAAACCCGGCCGCATCGCCTCGGCGCTGCAAATCATGCTCGAGGGGCCCATCGGCGGCGCGGCGTTTAACAACGAATTCGGGCGGCCCAATCTCGCGGGTTACTTTCGCACCTTTGAGCAAAACGTCGCGGGCGAAATGCGCGGCTATCACAAGCCGATCATGATTGCCGGCGGCGTCGGTAACATTGCCGCACGCCATGCGTTTAAGGCCGAGCCGCAAGCGGGCGCGTTGCTGATTCAACTGGGCGGGCCGGGCCTATTGATCGGGCTGGGCGGTGGCGCCGCTTCCAGCATGGACACCGGCGTCAATCAGGAAGATCTCGATTTCGATTCGGTGCAGCGTGGCAACGCGGAAATTCAACGCCGCGCGCAGGAAGTGATCGACCGTTGTTGCGCGCTGGCGGACGGCAATCCGATTTTGTCGATCCACGACGTCGGCGCCGGCGGCTTGTCCAACGCGCTGCCGGAACTGGTGCACAGCGCGGGGCGCGGCGGGCACTTCGATCTGCGCAAGGTGCCGAGCGAAGAGCCCGGCATGTCGCCGATGCAAATCTGGTGCAACGAGGCGCAGGAGCGTTATGTGCTGGCGATCGCGCCTGAGTCGTTGAAGTTGTTCGACGCGGTTTGCGCGCGAGAGCGCTGCCCGTATGCGGTGGTGGGCGAGGCCACCGGTGACGGCCAACTCACCGTGCGCGACCCGGTGTTTAACAACAACGCGGTCGACATGGAACTTAACGTGCTGCTCGGTAAACCGCCGAAGATGACGCGGCGGGTTACACGTATAGCAAAGCCACTGCCGGCGTTTGATTTTGCCAAACTCGATCTCAAAGAAGCTGCCTACCGCGTGCTGCGCATGCCGTCGGTGGCGGATAAAACCTTCTTGATCAGCATCGGCGACCGCAGCGTCGGCGGCATGAGCGCGCGCGATCAAATGGTCGGGCCGTGGCAAGTGCCGGTGGCCGACGTGGCGGTGACGCTGATGGGCTTTAACACGTATCGCGGCGAAGCGTTCGCGATGGGCGAGCGCACGCCGCTGGCGCTGATCGACGCCCCCGCTTCCGGGCGCATGGCGGTGGGCGAGGCGATTACCAATATCGCGGCGGCGCCGATAGCGAATATTGGCGATATCAAATTGTCGGCGAATTGGATGGCGGCTTCCGGGCACGGCGGGGAAGACGCGGCGCTGTTCGACACCGTGCGCGCGGTGGCAATGGCGCTTTGCCCGGCGTTGGGGATAAGCATTCCCGTGGGCAAGGATTCGTTGTCCATGAAGACCTCGTGGACGCAAGGCACACAGAAAAAAGAAGTGACGGCGCCGCTATCCTTGATTGTGTCGGCGTTTGCGCCCGTCGCGGATGCGCGGCAAACGCTGACACCGCGTCTGCGCACCGACTGCGGCGACACCGTTTTGTTGCTGGTTGATCTCGCCCACGGCAAACAGCGGCTCGGCGGCTCGGCGCTGGCGCAGGCCTGGAACGTCACCGGTAACCGCGCGCCCGACTTGGAATCGCCGGCGAGCCTCGTAAAAAATATTCAATTAAATCAAGAACTTAGGAAAACCGGCCGAATACTGGCCTATCACGACCGCTCCGATGGCGGCCTGTTCGCCGCGGTCTGCGAAATGATGTTTGCGGCGCGCGCGGGCGTGACATTGACGTTCGCCGCAAACGTGCCGGCGATTGCAACGTTGTTCAACGAAGAACTCGGCGTGATTCTGCAAGTGCGCGCGCCGGATGAAGCGACGGTGCGCGATGCATACACCGCGGCGGGCGTGCCGTGCACACGCATCGGTACACTGAATCACGATGCGGCCCTGATCGTGCGCGTGGGTGAACGCGAAGTGCTGCGCGAGCGCCGCATCGATTTGCATCGCGCGTGGTCGGAAACCACCTATCGCATGCAAAGCTTGCGCGACAACCCACAGTGCGCGCAAGAAGAATACGAGCGCATCCTTGATATCAACGATCCCGGCATCAGCCCCAGGCTTACCTTCGATCCCGCGCAAAATATCGCCGCGCCTTTCATCGCCCGCGGCGCGCACCCTCGCATTGCCATCCTGCGCGAGCAGGGCGTGAACGGCCAGATCGAAATGGCGGCGGCATTCGACGGCGCGGGCTTTGCCGCGTTTGACGTGCACATGAGCGACATCATCGCCGGGCGGGTGAGCTTGGCGGACTTCAAAGGCTTTGCCGCGTGCGGCGGTTTTTCGTATGGCGATGTGCTGGGCGCGGGCGAGGGCTGGGCGAAATCGATTCTGTTCAACGCGCGCGCGCGCGATGAATTCGAGGCGTTTTTTAAGCGCGGCGATACGTTCTCGCTCGGTGTGTGCAACGGCTGCCAGATGATGAGCAACCTGCACGAACTGATTCCGGGCGCCGCCGCGTGGCCGCACTTTGTCAAAAACAAATCCGAGCAGTTCGAAGCGCGCGTGGCGATGGTGGAGGTGCAACGCTCGGCCTCGCTCTTTTTCGACGGCATGGCGGGCAGCCGTTTGCCGGTGGCGGTGGCGCACGGCGAAGGTTACGCCGAGTTCGCCGATGCCGCCGCGTTGGCTGCCGCGCAACCGCTGGTGGCACTGCGTTTTGTCGATAACGCGGGGCAGGTGGCGGCGCGCTACCCGCTAAACCCCAACGGCTCGCCGCAAGGCATCACCGGGCTTACCACGCCCGATGGCCGCCACACCATTCTGATGCCGCATCCGGAGCGCGTGTTTCGCTCGGTGCAAAATTCGTACTACCCGGGCGAGTGGGGCGAAGATGGGCCGTGGCTACGCATGTTTGGGAATGCGCGAAAGTGGGTGGGGTGACAACGCGAAGGGTGGCCGATAAAAAGTGAAAGGGCCAAGCCAATTCGTGGGGTACCCTTCACATTTCAAGCTTCACCCATTAACCTAATCCTGTACAGGGTTATTCAACTTTCGCCTTTGCCCGCAATTCCATAAACAGCTTTTGGATCTGCTGCTGTTGCATGCCTTGCTGCAATTGCGGTTTGAATTCCTCGAACGTGGGGATCTTCGGGGCGCGCTCATCGTCCAGACGAATGATGTGAAAGCCGAAATCGGATTGCACCGGCGCGTCCGTGGTTTGCCCCTTTTTGAGCCGGGCCAAGGCATCGGCAAACGGTTTTACGTAGCGGTTGGCGGGGCCCCAATCGAGGTCGCCGCCGCGGCCTTTGGAGCCGGTGTCCTTGGAGCGCTCGGCCGCCAGTTTTTCGAAGTTGGCGCCTTTTTTCAGTTGCGCGAGGATGTCGCGGGCTTCGTCTTCCTTGTTCACTAGGATATGGCGCGCCTTGTATTCCCGGGCGGGGGCGGCTTGTTTGAGACGTTCGTATTCCTTGCGCATGATTTCATCGGTGACCGGGTTGGCGCGCGCGAATTCCTGCGCCAGCGCGTTGACCAGCACTTCCTGGCGCTGCATATCGAGTTGCGCCGCGATTTCGGGGGTTTTGTGCAGGCCGCGCCGGGTGGCTTCCTGCACCACCACTTCGTTCATGATCAGCTGGTCGCGCACGCGGCTGCGGATTTCCGGCGTATCCGGCTGCTTGTTGGCGGCGAGCATTTTCATGAACAACTCCAGCCGCGACTGCGGTATCGGTGCGCCATTGACGGTGGCGACCGTCTGCGCGTGCACGGCGGGCGCCCAGCTTAGCGCCGATGCCAGGGCCAGCGCGGCGGCGATCGGTGTATTTCGGCGTAGAAAAGCAAACATGAACGGTTCCTTGGAGGTTAAATTTCTTGTGGGGTATAAGCTTTGATCGACAGCGCGTGGATGGCCGCGCCCATCATCGGGCCGAGCGCATCGTAAACCAGGCGATGCCGCGCGGGCAACGGCAAACCTGCAAATTTTGCCGATACCAATACCAGCTGGTAGTGTCCGCCGCCGCTCTTGGCGCCCTCGTGGCCGATATGCTGTCCGGATTCGTCGAGGATGTCGATGGATTCAGGGGCGAGTACGGCAAGGCGCTCGCGCATTTGGTCGATGGTGTTCACTTAAAGGGTAGGTACAGCAGCGGCCGCGCCCAATTCCGGCTTAATTGCCGGCCTCATCGGGCTTTTTTTCCTGGATATGCCTGGACAGCATGAGTGCCTGGCCAAACACAAAGACCAGCATCAAGCCCACGCCGCCAAAGAGTTTGAAGTTGACCCAGGCATCGGTTGAAAAATAGTAGGCGACATACAAATTGAGTACACCCATCAGCGCAAAAAACGCGATCCAACTGTAGAGCAAACGCCCCCAAACCGGCTCGGGTAGTTCAATTTGTTTTGCCATCATCACGCGGATCAAATTTTTCTTGAACGCGAGCGCCGCGCCCCATATCACGGCGCCAAACAGCCAATACAGCACCGAAGGTTTCCATTTTATAAACGTTTCATTGTGCAGCAGCAGCGTTGCGCCGCCGAACACCACGATCAAGGCGAGACTCGCCCACAGCTTGGGTTCGACTTTGCCGTGTTTGAACCGCACCCAGCCAATCTGCAAAAACGTCGCCGCGATCGCCACTGCGGTCGCCTCGTAAATGCCGTAGAGCTTGTACACCGCGAAAAACAGAATGATCGGGAACAGCTCAAACAAAAACTTCATCGGGTAAAGGCTCCGCGGCTTGGGC
>VGIF01000113.1 GCA_016868015.1 Betaproteobacteria bacterium | reverse complement strand
GCGAGAAACTGCGCAAACGCCTTGGGCGAATCCGACGGCGTGGGATCGATGATGTCGTTCACCAATGGCTTGCGCACGTCGGGCAGCATGATCGCGCTGCTCCAATCCTTGTGCAGTTTGTTGACGATGGCTTGCGGCGTGCGCGCGGGCACAAGCAAGCCGTACCACGCCGCGGCTTCAAAGTTGGGATAACCCGATTCGTGCATGGTGGGGATGTCCGGCAGCTTTCTTGAAAAGTTCGCCCGCCAGATGCTGCGAGGAGCCGATGCCCGCCGAGCCGAAGGCATAGGCGCCGGGTTTGGCCTTGGCGAGCGCCGCCAACTCCCGCGGCGTTTTGGCGGCAATGTCGGGATGGATGGTGAGAATGTTGGGCACTTCGGCGAGTTTGGTCACCGGTTCGAAATCTTTCGTCGAATCGTACGGCAGCCGGCGCAGCGTGGCGTTGATGGCGTGCGCGGGACTGACGATCACCATGGTGTAGCCATCCGCCGGCGCCTTGGCGGCGATCTCGGTGCCGACCACGCCGCCCGCGCCGGAGCGCGGATCGATGACCACTTGTTTGCCCCACATCTCGGTGAGTTTGGGCGCGACGTGGCGCGCGATGGTGTCAGGAGCGCCGCCGGGTGCGCCGAAGGAGAGCACCACGCGCACCGGGCGCGTGGGCCAGGGTTCGGCGGCTTGGGTTGCGCTTGCAGCGTAAACGCTTAATGCGCATGCCAAAGTCTTCAAAGGCACTGCTTTCATAAGCATTTGATTTTATTCATTTTTTTAAATCCGATTCTTTACCGCCCTGTCGTTCCCGCACAGGCGGGAACCCATAACCCATAAGCATATGGCACAGGCTTATGGGCTCTCGCCTGCGCGGGAGCGACAAGTAGGTTGATCAACGTTTGTTGAAACTGAAAATCGGTAGATACGGAAACACGCGCTAAAACCGTTCGCGCCAAGTATCAACACTCGGCACCCCCGGCCTGCCAAAGTACCGCGGCTGCAAGCCCGCCTGAAACCAACACACGAAGGTATACACAGTATAAATCGGCACACCCAGCCGCATGTTCAACGCCGCCGCGTACGGCGCCATATTGTGGTTTTCGCAGACGATGGCGCCGACTTCGGGATGATTTTTCAATAACGTCTCGCCCGCATCGAGAATATCGATCTCGGCTTGCTCGTAATCCATGTCGATGGTGTCGCCCAGCATCACGCGCGTGAATTCCTTACCGCCCTCGGTGCCCATCACCGGCGTGTCGAGCGGCGCACCCACCGCCTCCCAGTGTTCGGGCGTGATGCGATTGCCTTGCACGCTTAACACGCCGACGCGTTTGCCCGGCGGCAGTGTCGCTTGCACCAGCGGAATTTGCATCAAGCTCGAACTCGCCACCGGCACGTTCACGTGCGCCGCGAGTTGTTTTTGAAAAATCGCGAGAAAACCGCCGGTGGTGGTGATGCCATCGGCGCCATCTTTCACCAACTCCTCCGCCGCTTGCAAGAACGCGGGGCCCAAGCCCTTGCCCTGCTCGTGAATCACCACGCGCGCGCTCGCGCCCGGCACCACTTTGTAGAGCACCGGGAACGGCCAGGTCTGCGCGTTGCCGGTGTCGCCGGGCGGGCGCGGCCATTTGGTGTCCAGCATAAGTATGCCCACGCGGGCGCCGTAGACGGTCTTGCCGCCGAGTCCTTTCATCGCAATTCCTTTCTCGAACGTCGCACTTGATACTGCGTGTAAAGCGGCGCTTATGATATCGCGAATGCTGATACGTCCTGCTCCGGTGATTGCGCTGAGGACGCACGCGCCGCAGTACCGGCCCCAACCGCGCCAATGGCCTAGAATGCGCCCTCACACCTACAACCATGAGCACAGGGAGCACCATGGACGACCCAAGCGGCGTCACCCAGCGGGTGGGCGCGGCGCCGAGCCCCTTCGAATTCACCGGCACCGGCAGCGAGTATTTTCGCATCTGGATCGTCAACCTGGCGCTGACGCTGATCACGCTCGGCATTTACTCGGCGTCGGCTAAGGTGCGGCGGCTGCAATATTTTTACCGCAATACCTCGCTGCTCGGTAACAGCTTCGATTACCACGGCGATCCGATGGCGATTTTAAAGGGGCGCCTGATCGGCGTCGGGCTGCTGATGCTCTACAACGGCGCCGCCTATTGGAGCATGGCGTTGGCGGTGACTGTGTTTTTGCTGCTGATCGCGGTGATGCCCTGGCTCATTCAGCGCTCAATCACGTTCAAGCTCTTTAACAGCAGTTATCGCGGGCTGCGTTTGCGCTTTAACGGTTCGGTGGGCGATGCCTACAATGTGTTTCTCGGCTGGCCGGTCCTCGTTGTCATGACGTTCGGTCTGTTGTTGCCGTTGGCGCATCAACGCATCAAGGCCTATCAGCATAATCACAGTGCTTACGGCACCGCGCCGTTTAATTTCAGCGCGGATGTGGGATCTTTTTACGTGGTGTATTTCAAATTGCTGGGGATGATACTGGCGCCGGTATTTTTGATCGGTGTCACCGCCGCCTCCTACGGCCTGTTCGCCGCGATGGGCAGCGGCGAGCGAGACCCGGTCAAACTCATCCAAAACATGATGCAATTTTTCGTGTTGCTTGCGGTCTTGTACCTGGGGCTGTTTTTGATCATCGGCCCATGGTACGCCGCGCGCACGCAAAATCTAGTGTGGAACCACACCGCGCTGGGCGCGCACCGCTTTTCGAGCCGGGTACGCGCGCGCGATTTGCTGATACTGTATGTCACCAACTTTATCTTGATCGTGCTCACCCTGGGTTTATTCAAGCCCTTTGCCGATATCCGGCTCGCCCGCTACCGCTTGACCCACATGGCCCTGCAACCGCAGGGTAATCTCGACGAATTTTTCGCGCATGAACAGCAGGCGGTGAACGCCCTGGGCGAGGAAACCGCGAATATCTTCGATGTCGACATCTCCTTCTGATGCGCTGACGCTGAACGCGCAATATTTTGACGGCCGCAGCGCCAAGGCGCGCCCGGTCACGCTGACGCTGCGCGGCGTCACGCTCGTGCTGCGCGGCGAATCGGTGGCGCGCGAAGACGACATCGCGACGCTGCGCGTATCCGAACCGATGGGCGCCGCGCCGCGGCTGATTTCCTATCCCGACGGCGCGCACTGCGAGGTCCGCGACCATGCCGGGCTCGCACGCATGTTGCGGGCCACCGGTTTTCGGGACGATTGGGTGGTGCGTGTGCAAACGCGCTGGCGCTGGGCGCTGGCTGCGGTTGCGGTGACGGTGGCGATCGTGTTCGCGGGTTACCGCTGGGGCTTGCCCGCCGCCTCGGAATTCATCGCCTTTCGCATGCCCGATAGCGTGCTGGCGCAACTGAGCGGCGGCACGCTGGAGTTTCTGGACAAACATCTGTTCAAACCCAGCCAACTGCCCGAGCCGCGCCGCAAGGCGCTGGCCGACGCCTTCGCGCGCATGCTCACACACGATCGCTCACCGCTGCGCTACACGCTGCATTTTCGCGACGGCGTGGCCGTCGGCGCCAACGCCATGGCGCTACCCGATGGCACCATTATCATCACCGATCAGTTGGTGAAAATCGCCGCGCATGACGAGGAAGTTCTCGCCGTGCTGGCGCACGAACTGGGCCACGTCAGCCGGCGCCACGGGATGCGTATGCTGATCCAAGGCTCGATCGTGGCGTTCGTGGTGTCGTGGTACATCGGTGATGTGAGCAGCATCGCCGCCGGCTTGCCGACACTGTTACTGCAAGCGCGTTACTCACGCGAGCACGAACTCGAAGCCGATGCGTTCGGCGCCGCGATGCTAACGGCCAACGGCATATCCCCCAAGCGCCTGGCCGATATGCTGGCCAAGCTCGAAGCCTCGCACCGCGCCAAGGTTGATGAAAGCGGCAAAGATAAAGATCACATCCCGCCGCAAACAGAAAGCGATAAAGCGCGGCGCGGCAGCATCGGGGATTATCTCGCGTCGCATCCGGCGACCAGGGAACGGATTGAGGCGTTGAAAAAGGCGCAGTAGTCGTGCAGCGCTTTAAATCGGCGCGCCCGCGATTAATCGGCCCAACGTTTTAGTACTTCATGCGTCGTTGCCGCTCGGGCAACGACGCGGTGGTGGGATTGCCTTGACGTTCAAATAAAAAATTAACAAAATCCAATACTTACAACAACCTTACCGCAACGCCACACTGGTCGCCTTCACCGTGCGCAAAATATGCTGCGGCGTTTGCGGCGCGCTGGTGCAGCCGGGCGAGAGGATAAATTTTCGCTTGCCGGCTTGTTTGAACGCATCCCAAATTTCCTCGCGGATTTCAGGAATCGAGCGCTCTTGGATCTTGCTTTCGTTGATGCCGCCCATCAAACACTTGTCGGTCATCGCGCGCAGTTCGGCGAGCGACGGATTGCCTTTTAAGCGGTCCGATACGCTGAACACCTCACATGGGTAATCGAGTACGCGCTTCATGTCGACGTGCGTGCCGTGCACGTGAAGGATGCGCGTCATGCCTTGCATCCCCTCCAGCACGCGCTGATCGAACGGTTTTAAAAATGTTTCGAAGGTTTCTTCATCCACCCCGCGATCGCCCGCCGGCGTGATCGCGCCATTGATCGAATACAACACGCCGTCGCAGCCGGCATTTTTGAGCTCGTGCAGGTAGCCACACACGTTGTCGGTGACGACGTCAAGCATGTGCAGCGCTTCGCGCTTATTGCCATAAATGAACTGCGATTTGCTGATGCCCGCGGTGCGGATCACCTGCTGAAACGGATCGAAAAACGTATCGACGATCGGCACATCCGGCCCCAACTCTTTGCGCAGCGCGCGCATCAATGCCAGTTGCTGCTGGAAATTCGCCGTGGTTACCGGCAGCCGCTCGAAACGCAGCATGTCGGCGGGCGTGTTGAGCGTTTCCAGCCCCTCGGGCAACGGGTAGCGGTAATCGTGCATTACCTTGCTGATGTCCCAGTCGTAGGTACGCAAAAACGTGGCGTGCCGCTGCGCCGCCACTTCGCCGGGCAGCGCATCAGTGACGAAATGCACCCACACCACGCACGGCGGGTGATCGAGTTCACCGCCATGGACGGCAGCCTGGAAACGTTCGCGTTTGTTCATTCGGCACCCTTTGCTATTGATCGCAGATTAACACCCCACAGTGTCGTTGCCGCACGGGCGGGAACGACAGGGGGCGGCTTTCCTGTCTTGAATCTTCAGTGGTATGGTCACTCGCCTTGACGGACTGCGTCAAGCCCGCGTTGACCAATTCCCCGGGCACAGGCAAACTGCCAGCGCAATTTAACCAGGAACCGATTATGCCGCTACGTCGTCTGCTCTACGCCCTGATTTTCGCCGCCGCCGCCAATGCCGCGCTGGCGCAGACTTACCCCAATCGCCCCATCCGTCTGGTGGTACCCGCGCCGCCGGGCGGCACTATCGACCCAATTTCGCGCATCCTCGGCGAGGGGCTAAACAAGCTGTATGGCCAAAACGTCATCATCGACAATCGCCCGGGCGCGAATTTTAATGTCGGCATGGATATCGTCGCCAAGTCGCAGCCCGACGGTTACACGCTGGTGGTCGCTTCCTCCGGCGCGCTCGCCACCAATATTCATCTTTATCGCTCGCTGCCGTTTCACCCGGTGAACAGCTTCGAGCATATCGTGCTCTACGGCAATGTGCCCAACGTGCTGGTGGTGCATCCGTCGCTGCCGGTAAAAACGCTGGCCGAGTTCACCGCCCACGTCAAGGCCAACCCCGGCAAGTTTAATTTCGGCTCCACCGGCAACGGCAGTTCCATGCATCTTGCCGGTGAACTCTACAAATCGATGAGCGGCACGCAAATGACGCATGTGCCGTACGTCTCGCCCGCGGCCGCCACCCAAGACCTGCTCGCCGGGCGCACGCAACTGATGTTTCAACTGATGACCGGCATCGCGCAGTTCGTCAGAGCCGACAAAGTGCGCGGCATCGCCGTGCTCTCGCCCAAACGTTCGAGCGCGCTGCCCGATTTGCCCACCACCGCCGAAGCGGGCATGAAGGGTTTGGAATCGTCCGCGTGGTTCGGCATCCTCGCACCCAAGGACACGCCGCGCGACATCGTGGAAAAACTCAATCGCGACATCAACACGCTGATTGCCGAGCCCGCATTCAACAAGCGTTTGATCGAATTCGGCGTCGAACCGATGGGCGGTTCGGTGCGGGATTTTCAGCGCTATCTCGAGGCCGAAATCAAAAAATGGGGCGATGTGGTGCGCGCATCAGGCGCCAAGCTCGATTAAAAAATAAACAATTAAATCGAATGGTTATGTAATATCTCTGGAGCGGCGTCAAGCGTACCAACGCGCCATTCGCGGCAACGTCCTTGCACCGCCGCGTGCGCTCAATCACGCGAACGCGCGCCGCCCGGCCCTATACGTCACGCGCTGCGTCACGCGCGCAACACACGTGTCGCGTGTGCGCGCCACTCATAAACAAATTGCGCGGGCACGCACGCGATTGCAGTATCATTGCGCCACTCGCTTCAAGGGGATGACTGGAAATGGCGTTTTACGCGTTTTATGTGGTCGCGATCATTATTTTGATTTTGCATTTCACCGGCTGGTTAAAGCGCAACAACCTTGAATGGGTGGTGCTGGTACTGGCGGTGGCGACCTTCCCCGCCGTATTGTTGTTGCGTTAGTTGCTGTTGCGTTAGTTGCTGTTGCGTTAGTTGCTGTTGCGTTAGTTGCCGCGGCGCCAGGCTTACTTCAGCAGCAGGCTGACCCCGCTTAACAGCAACAACACCGCGAGTATCCGGTTAAACGCGGCGGGCGTGAGGCGATTGCCGATTTTCTCGCCCGCCCAGGTGCCCAGCGCCACGAACGGCAACAACAGCGCCACCAGCGTGAGCGTGTTCGCCGTATAAAACCCCGCCACCGCGTAGCCGCCGATACGCGCGATCATTTCCACGAACCACAGCACCGCAAGGGTTGCGCGAAACGCCGCCCGCGTCACCTGCCGCGCGTGCATGTAAATCACCGGCAGCGTGCCGCCGCCACCGCCGAACATGGCGTCGATCAGCGCGCCGCCAAACCCTAGCGGCCATGCCCAGCGCGTGGAGAGCTTGAGCTGCTGCATGCCGATCCAATCTGCGACTAACATGTAGCACGCGTAAGCCATCAAAAACCCGCCCAAGAGTTTGGTCAGCATGCGGTTATCCAGCACGCTGAACAAATAAAGCCCGAAGGCCACACCCAACAATGTCGGCGGCAGCAAACGCCAGAACTCATCCCACAACACACTGGCACGGTCGCGCAACGTCAGAAAAATAAACAACACGAACACCAGCAGCGCCGTGGTCGGCACCACCTGGGTCATCGGGAACACGAAGGCCAGCAGCGGTGTGGCCACCAGCCCCGCGCCAAAGCCCGACATGCCGCGCACGACGTAGGCGCCGAACACCACAAAGGCCGCCCATGTGAGCTGCAGCAGGGAAAACGCGTCGAACATTACTTGTCTATTCGGTTGGGGTGTAAAACCACAACCCCTTTTTTTGACGCAGATTTACGCGGATTTACGCAGATTTTTTTCGTGGTTAATCTGCGTAAATCTGCGTCTAAGATTTTCGCAATGGCATTACTTCACGATCAAAATAAAACCACTCGCCAGCAACACGCAAGCCACCGCGCGCCCGAACACCTCTTGATTAAAGCGCGCCACCACGCGCGCGCCGATCCAGCCGCTAAGCAGCACGATAGGGATGCCCAGCGCCAGCATGGTCAGCACTTTTTGCGTGTACATGCCGGTGGCGATAAAGCCGATGATGCGCGTGGTGCCCATGGTGAGCATGATCATGGTGATGGTGGCGCGAAAGCAGTCGCGCTCAAGCCGCAGCGCTTGCAAGTACATCACGTAAAGCGGCCCGGCCGCGCCGCCGAACAACGAACCGATGGTGCCCGCCGCCATACTCAACAGCGCACCCAGCGGATACAGCCAGCGGCGCGCAATCTTCGGCATCACGCCGCGCGAGTAGAGCATATACAGCGCGTAGCACACGATGAAGACGCCAAAGGCCTTGGCGAGCGGCTGGGGATCGACGCGCGTCAACAACCAAATTCCCAGAAAAATGCCCGCCATCGAAAATGGCGTGATGCGCAACAGCTCGCGCCACGCCACGATTCGCCAATGACCCACGCCCTGTGACAGCCCCGCGATGACGTTAAGCGCCGAACTCACCGGCACCACCACGCTAAGCGGCGCCACCAGCGCCAGCAGCGGCGAGAGCACCACCCCGCCGCCGAAACCCGCGCCGCCGCGCACCGCGAAAGCGATCACCACCGCGCAGCAAAAAATCACATAGTCAAGCGTGCCGAAACCTTCGATCATGGCGCACCCTCGCGCTGCACATGTCCGCGCGCCCGCATCAGCAAGGCCAACCCGGCGAGCGCGAACAGCGTCAACCACGCAAACATTTGCGTGTAACTGCCGCTTAAACGCACGCCCAGCGCAAACAACGCCGGCCCCAACAATATCCCCGCGAAATTCCACACCATCGCGCCGGCGGTCGCCACGCTCACCTTGCCTTGCGGGCAGCGCGCGGCGATTTCCGCCAAAAACAGCCCGTTCCAGCCGATGGCGGTGGCGCCGAACACCAAAAACAGCAGCGCGCTGACCCAGCGCGGCCACTCGCCGGTCATTTGCGACATCGCCAGACAACACACCACGATCACCGCGCCGATCTTGGCGAGCACGCCCAAACAATCGCCGCTGCGATCGGCCACCCAGCCCCAAGCGATGCGCGCCGCAACTCCCGCGCCTTGCGCCACCGACAGCATCAGGCCCGCGGCGATCAAGGTGTAACCCGCGTCTTGCACCAGCAGCGTCACCGCGAACGAACTCAAACACAGTTGCACGGCGGATAAAAACAGCGAGGCCGCCGATAACGCGCGCAGCACCGGGTAACGCCACAACAACGTCAAGCCTTCGCTCGCGCGCTGCGTGCCGCGCGCCTGCGGCCCACGATCCTCGTCCCACAGCGCGCGCACCGGCTGCAGCAGCGCGATCATCATCACGCAAAACAGCATCACCAGCGCCAGCGCCCAGCGCCAACCCAGGGTCAGCGTCACCGCCGGCGCGATCAGCGCCATCAGCATCCAGCCCGCCGGCACGCAGGTTTGCTTGATCGAAAAGGTCAGGTTGCGGCTCTTGGCGGGGCTAAACCGAAACAACACGTGCGAACCCGCCGGCGTCATGATGCACATCGCCAAGCCCAGCATGATCGACGCCAGCGCCAACGCCGGCAGCGTCGCGGTTAGCGCCAGCGTCAACGCCAACACCGTGCAGGCAAGGCCAAGCTGTATGGTGCGGCACGCCCCCCAGCGCGCCACCATCCAGATCAGCAGCGGCGAACCGAACATCGCGGCGCCGTAAATCACGCTCATCTGATAACCGATCAGTGCCGGATCAACACCCAGATCGCGCGCGAACGCCGGCGCCACCACCGCAAACACCGCAATCCCCATCACCGCGCCGATCTGTGCGAACGTGGTGAGCGCCACCGCCGCCACGTGCGCAGGGGCGTGCGCCAAATCACTCGCCGGCACCGTCGCACCCGCCATCGCTATAAAAACGTAAGTTTTTGATTTTATTCACTTTTTTATTTTATCGATATTTCGTGCCGACAGCGTGCAAAGCCACCCCGCCGCGGCCACCAGCGCCAACCAGCCAAACACCGTAGTGTACTGCCCAAGCTGAGCGTAAATCGTCGCAAACAACGACGGCCCCACCAGCACACCGCCGTAAATCCAGATCATGATGCCGCCGATGGCGATGCTCACCTTGCCCTCGGGCGCGAGGCGCGCCAGCAGCGCGTGGAACACGCCGTTCCAGCTGTAAATACTTGCGCCGAACAACATGAACAACAGCATCATCAGCACGCTCGGCCAGGCGTTATTCAAAAATGCCACCGCGAAACAACATGCCGCGGCGATTAAACCCGAACGCCCCAGCGCGCGCACGCTCAAGCCCGTGGCATCGGCATACCAGCCCAGAAACAAGCGTCCACAAATGCCGGCGATTTGAATCACCATCAGCGTCAACCCCGCCGCCACAGGCGTGTAGCCAAGGTCGCGCACCAGCATCACCACGGTAAACGCCGACAAGCACGATTGCACCACCGAAAAACACAGCGAGGAGGCGGATAACGCGCGCAGCTGTTTGTCGCGCCACAGCAGCATAAACCCTTCGGACAACGGCACGCGCGGGGCGTGCGCGCCGCGGTCATCATCCCAATCCGCGCGCACGATTTGCAGCGCCGCGGCGCACAGCAAATTGCCGGCCATCAACGCGATCACCGCGCTCTGCCAGCTCCAACGCTGCGCCATCGCTGGCGCGAACAGAGCGGTTAGCGCCCACGCCAACGGCAAACCGGTTTGCTTGATCGAAAACACCTTGTTGCGATGGGTGAGCGGCGCAAAGCGCGTGCACACGTGCGCCGAGCCCGCGGACACCAGCCCGATACTCACGCCGATGAAAATCGATGCGATGGCGATCGCGGTGAGCGTACCCGCCAGCGCAACCGCCATGCCCGCCGCGCCCGCCAGGGCCGACCATTGCATGGCGCGGCAGCCGCCGTAACGCAGCACGATGGTGGCAACGAAGGCGCCCATGGCGGTGGCCGTGCCGAACAAAATACTCACTTGATAACCGATCAGCGAGGGATCGACGCCCAAATGCGCAGCCAACTGCGGCGCGATCACCGGAAAGATCGCGATACACGCTGCCGAAAAAATTTGCGTGCCGGTGGCCCCGGCAAGCACCCAGCCGATGTGACGCTTATGCAATTTAACGTAAGAGCCGTTCGTGCTGATCTGGTCGCTGCACGGACGCACTTTTCATGATGGGTTCGCTACTTTAAAGCTTGCGCACCGGCACGCCGCCGAACGCGGGGTCGGTCAACATCGGCGTGTGGTGCTTGAATTCAATCGGCACAAAATCATAACCATCATGCGGTGCGTGCACGATCAGAAAAAACGCTTCGTCCTGGGTCGGGTTGAATACCTCATGCCGCACGCCCGGCGGCATGGCGCAAAACGCGCCAGGCTTTAACGGGAATGTACCGTGGCCGTGCTGGCCTTCGTAACGTATCTCCAGCAAGCCCTTGACACCGACGAACAAATCGTAAACACGCGAATGCAAATGCCGCGGCACACCGCAGCCGGGGGCGACGCGAAACACCGCGCTTTGCACCGGGCCATCTTCGTGTATCACACCCTTTTCGCAGCCGGGGCGGCGTGCGTCAAAGTCGATTTGGGTGATGTCATTAACCGTGACAACGGGGTGTTGGCCCATGCGCCGCTCCTGAATTTTTTGCGTGACTCGCGACTGGGCATTATCGCACGCGGCATTGCGCCATTGAGTCCGGCCGGGAAAGTCCGGATAATGCCACGCTCGACTTATCTGGAGCATCGGCATGAAGGCAGTGATCCTCAATCAGCACGGCGCGCTCGATCAATTGCAATACGTCACCGACTTCCCCGACCCGGCGGTAAGCGCGGGCCACGTGGTGATCCGCGTGCGCGCCACTTCGTTTAACTATCACGACGTGTTCACCGTGCGCGGCATGCCCGGCATCAAAGTACCGATGCCGATGATCATCGGCCTGGACATGGCGGGTGAGATACTCGAAGTCGGCGGCAATGTGACCGGCTGGAAAAAAGGCGACCGCGTGCTGGTGAACCCGCTCAACAAGCAAAAAGGCCTGATGGGCGAAATGATGCACGGCGGCCTCGCCGAAAAATGCCTGGTCGCTGCGGATCAATTGATTGCCATGCCCGATAAAGTGACGTTCGAACAAGCCGCCTCGCTGCCGGTGGCCTACGGCACCGCGCACCGCATGATGATCACGCACAACACGATTAAGAAAGGCGACAGCGTACTGGTGCTAGGTGCTTCGGGCGGCGTGGGCACCGGTTGCGTGCTGCTCGCCAAAATGCTCGGCGCGGAAGTCATCGCCTGCGCCTCGAGCGAGGACAAAATCAGGCGCCTGAAAGACCTTGGCGCCGATCACGTGATCAACTACAAGAGCACCGACTTTTCCAAGTGGGCCGTCGAAAAATACGGCAAGCCACAGCGCCGCTCGTATGAGGGCGGCGTCGATGTGGTGATCAACTTCACCGGCGGCGATACCTGGGGCCCGACGCTGCGCTGCGTAAAACGCGGCGGCAAGATTCTGGTGTGCGGCGCCACCGCGGGCTACGACCCCAAGGAAGACCTGCGTTATGTGTGGAGCTTCGAGCTGCAAATCATCGGCTCCAACAGTTTTTACGATGAGAACTTGAAAGCGCTGATGGGCATGATCGCCGACGGAGCGATGACGCCGGTGATCGATGAGGTGTTGCCGTTGCAGCGCGCGGCCGAGGGGTTGAAGTTGATTGAGGATCGTGAAGTATTCGGGAAAGTCGTGGTGACGCCATGAACACCTAGCCTCCCAACCCATGTGTCGTTCCCGCGCAGGCGGGAACCATAGGGTGTTGCCAGTGGCATCGGCGTTATGGGTTCCCGCCTGCGCGGGAACGACACCTGCGCTTACTCTACGTCTTCCGACAAAGCATTAATGAGCATCCCCTGCCCCGAACCCAGAGGCTACCCCGGCAACCTCGGCGCACCGTTCACCGTGCACGCGACATCGCCTCGCACGGCGCTGGTCGATTTATCAAGCGGCACGCCGCGCGAAGTGAGCTTCAACGCGCTCGACGCCGCGTGTAACGCCGTCGCGCGTGGCTTAAAACGCTTGGGGCTGAATCCCGGCGAGCGCATCGGCATCTTGTCACTGAACCGTTTTGAGTTCGTCGCCACGCTTTTAGGTGCGATGCGCGCGGGCGTGGTGCCGGTGCCGGTCAACATCAAACTCGCCGCCGACACTGCCCAGTACATCTTGAACGACGCCGGCGCGAGACTGGTGTTCATTGAAGCGGAGTTTCGCAAACTGCTGCCGCAAGGCACACGTACCGTTGAATACGGCAAAGACTTCGACGCCTTTCTTGATCCCGGCGCGCCGGGTACGTTTGCGCCGTTCGAACCCAAACCCGACTCGGTGGCAATTCAGCCTTACACGTCTGGCTCGACCGGCCGCCCCAAAGGCGTGCTGCTCTCGCACCACGGCCAAAACTGGAGCCGCTTGATCCTCGCCCACACCCGCGGCACCACGGAACACGACGTGATCCTGGTGGCGGCGCCGCTGTATCACAAGAACGCCTTAAACGCGATCAAGCAGGGCCTCACCGCCGGGGCGAAACTGGTGCTGATGCCGCAGTTCAACATCGAACGCTACATCGAAGCGATGGGGCGTTATCGCGCGACGGTGATTTCCGGCGTACCGACAATGATGTCGATGCTGCTCACGCGCAAAGACCTGCTGGCGAAAATCGATACGTCTTCGGTGCGCACCATCATGATGGGCTCGGCGCCCTCTTCCGCGCAGTTGTTGCATGAACTGAAACACACGTTTCCAAATGCCCAGGCGCTGGTGGTCTACGGCGTCACCGAAGGCGGCCCGGTGCCGCTGGGGCCGCACCCCGAAGGCAAACCGCGGCCGCTGGGCTCAATTGGGTTTCCCTATGCGGGCACTGAAGCGAAGCTGGTCAACGGCCCGTCACCCGACGAAGGCGAACTGGCGCTCAAAAATCCCGGCATCCTGCTCGGTTATCACAACCTGCCGCAAGAAACCGCCAAGCGTGTGCGCGAGGGCTGGTATTACACCGGCGATATTTGCCGGCGCGACGCCGAGGGCTGGTACTACTTCGTCGGCCGCAACGACGATATGTTCGTGTGCGGCGGCGAGAATATTTTTCCGATCGAGGTCGAGACGCTGCTGGAAAAACACCCGGCGGTGCATCAGGCGTACGTGATGCCGTTCGAGCACGCGTTAAAAGACAAAGTGCCCTACGCGTTTGTGGTGCTCCGCGAAGGCATAAAAACCAGCGAAGGCGATCTCAAGCAGTTCACCATCGCCCACGGCCCGGCATATCAGCATCCGCGGCGCGTGTTTTTTCTCGAACAACTGCCCCTCGCCGGCACCAACAAAGTCGATCAGCCCTATTTGCGGCGCTGGGTCGCGCAACAAATTCAACAGCAGGAGCAGCAATGAGCGAAGCGAAATTTACCGTGGAATCCCTCGAGCAACGCCTCGCCGCCGGGCCGTTTAACCGCTGGCTCGGTTTCAAGGTGCTGAAAATCGGCGATGGCGAACTCGAACTCAAAGCCACCTGGCGCGAGGATTGGGTGGTGAATCCGGATCGCCGCTACACCCACGGCGGCATCCTCGCCGCGATCATCGACGTCGCCGCCGACTACGCCATTGCTATCGAGTTGGGCCGCCCGGTGCCCACCATCGATATCCGCGTGGATTTTCACAAGGCGGCGATGCCGGGCGATGTCATCGCCAAAGCCAAGGTGGTGCGCATGGGCAGCCAGTACGCCACGGCCGAGGCGTATGTGTACGACAAAGACGGCGCGCTGGTGGCCAGCGGCCGCGGCACCTACTACACCGCGCCGCCGCCTGCGGCTAAACCAAAAAACCTTTGACGCAGATTAACGCAGATGAACGCAGATGAACCGCGAAAAAAATCTGCGTTAATCTGCGTCGAAAATGGGTTTAACGTTAAACCATTAAAACCAAC
>VGIF01000112.1 GCA_016868015.1 Betaproteobacteria bacterium | reverse complement strand
AAGCCAGAACGGCACGGTGAAAAAGCCGTGCATGATCATCGGCACCACGCCGTGAAAGGCCTGCGCCAAGGTGGCCATCGCCGGATGTTCCGGCGCCACCACGATCGAATCGCCGAAGTGGCCGCCGAACACGAAGGAACCGATCAGCCATCCCGCGCACACCGACGGGATCGCCAGCATAATCAGTGGAAAGGTCACCACCCAGGGTGATTCGTGCGGTTTCGCGTGATGATCGGCGCCGTGATGATCGTCGTGATGCGCATCATCAGCATGGGCGTCATGCGCTTGCTCGGCGTCACAGGCTTTTACATCGGGATCATGCGGATCTGCAAAACGCTCCTTGCCGTGAAAGGTGTAAAACACCAGGCGGAACGAGTAAAAGCCGCCCACCAGCACACCCAACACCGCCAGCACGTAGGCAAAGGTTGCCCCCGGCAGCGGCGAAGCGCGCAGCGCCTCGACGATGGTCTCCTTGGAGAAAAAGCCCGCGAACGGCGGCAACCCCGCGTTGGCCCAGGCGCCGATCAGCACCGTGAAATAGGTAATCGGCATGTATTTGGCGAGCCCGCCCATCTTGCGCATGTCCTGCTGGTGGTGCATGGCAATGATCACCGAGCCCGCGCCCAGGAACAGCACTGCCTTGAAAAACGCGTGGGTGAACAGATGAAAAATAGCCGCAGAGTAGGCCGAGGCGCCCAGCGCCATGGTCATGTAGCCCAGTTGCGAGAGTGTCGAATACGCCACCACGCGCTTGATGTCATACTGCACGGTGGCGATGAGCGCCATGAAAAACGCGGTAATCGCGCCGATGACTAGTATGAAGGTGAGCGCCGTGTCGGACAACTCGAACAGCGGCGACATGCGCGCCACCATGAATATGCCCGCGGTCACCATGGTGGCGGCGTGGATCAGCGCGGAGATCGGGGTCGGGCCTTCCATCGAATCGGGCAGCCACACGTGCAGCGGAAACTGCGCCGATTTACCCATGGCGCCGATGAACAGCAAAATACAAATCACGGTCAGTAGCGACCACGTCCAACCCGGAATGATCTCGATGGTGTTACCCGACAGGCTCTGGGCGTTGGCAAACACCGTGGCGTAATCGAGCGAGCCGAAATACATCAGCACCAGCGCGATGCCGAGCAGGAAACCAAAATCGCCGACGCGGTTGACCAAAAACGCCTTCAAATTGGCGTAAATCGCGGTGGGCCGCGTATACCAAAAGCCGATCAGCAAATACGACACCAGCCCCACCGCTTCCCAGCCGAAAAACAGTTGCAGGAAGTTGTTGCTCATCACCAGAATCAGCATGGAGAAGGTAAAGAGCGAGATGTAACTGAAAAACCGTTTATAGCCCGGATCGTCGGCCATATAACCGATGGTGTAAATGTGCACCATCAGCGACACAAACGACACCACCACCATCATCGTTGCCGACAGCGGGTCGATCAAAAAGCCGATTTCGAAGCGGGTATTGCCCGACACCATCCAGGTATAGAGCGCGCCGTTGAAGTGGTTGCCAGCCATCACATCCTGATACACCAGCAGCGAGGCCGCCGTGCAAATCAGCATGCCGATTATGGTGATCCAGTGCGCCGCGCGGCGGCTTAACGCCCAGCCGCACAAACCCGCGGCGATCGCGCCAACCAACGGCGCTAACGGCACCACGAGATAGAGTTTTTGCATTGCACTCATGTTGTTATTCGGTTTATCCCTAATACCTGCAGCGCCGCTAGCCCTTTAACTGGTCCAGATCTTCGACATTGATCGTGCTCAAATTGCGGAACAGCACCACCAGAATCGCCAGCCCGATCGCTGCTTCCGCCGCCGCCACCGTCAAGATAAAAAACACAAAAATCTGACCCGCCGGGTCGTTCCAATAGTGTGAAAACGCAATGAAATTCATGTTAACCGCGAGCAGCATCAGCTCGATCGCCATCAATAGCACGATCAAATTCTTGCGGTTCAAAAAAATGCCGATCACTGAAATCGAGAACAAAATCGAACCCAGCACCAGATAGTGGGACAGTGGAATCACGGCTGCTTGCCCTCCGCCGCGGGCCCCGCGCCGTCCGGCCGCGTATCGGCGCGCGGCTCGCTCGGCATGCTCACCATGCGCACGCGGTCTTTACGTTGAATCGCGATTTGGGCGGCGGGATCGAGGTATTTGGTCTGTTTGCGTTTGCGCAAGGTCAATGCAATCGCCGCCACGATCGCCACCAGCAGGATCACCGCCGCGATCTCAAACGGATAGACATACTCGGTGTAAATCAGCAGCCCCAATTCTCGGGTGTTGCTGTAACCCGCGGGCAAATCGGGGGGCGGCGCCACATCGCCGAAACCGCCGGAGCGGCTCACCAGAATGAGGCTCATTTCCGCCACCAGCAGCAGTCCGACCAGGGCTCCCATCGGCAAATAGCGCCAGAACCCTTCGCGCAGCTTCGCGACGTTGATGTCGAGCATCATCACCACGAACAGGAACAACACCATCACCGCGCCGACGTACACGAGCACCAGCGTAATCGCCAAAAATTCCGCCTGTAGCAGCAGCCAGTGTCCCGCCGCGGTGAAAAACGCCAGCACCAGCAGCAGCGCGGCGTGCACCGGATTTTTCGCGGTGATCACGCCGAGCGCGGCGCCGATCAGCACCACCGAGAGGAAATAAAAGATGAAGGTTTGGAAAGTCATTTCGGTTGTGAGGCGTGTGGCGTGAGGCGTCAGGCGCGAGGCGTCCAACTGGCCTTTCGAGTCTTAAGGTTCACTATTCACCGTTCACTGTTCAATGGCCTTAACGATACTTCGCATCCGCCGCACGATCCCTGGCGATTTGTTCTTCGTACGCATCACCGATGGCGAGCAGCATCGGCTTGGTGTAGATCAAGTCGCCGCGTTTTTCGCCGTGGTATTCGAATAGGCGCGTTTCCACGATGGAGTCCACCGGACAGGATTCCTCGCAAAAGCCGCAAAAAATACACTTGGTCAAATCGATGTCATAGCGCGTGGTGCGGCGCGTGCCGTCGTCGCGCTGTTCGGATTCGATAGTAATCGCCAGCGCCGGGCACACCGCTTCGCACAGTTTGCAGGCGATGCAGCGCTCTTCGCCGTTCGGGTAGCGGCGCAGCGCGTGCAACCCGCGAAAACGCCCGCTTTGCGGCGTTTTTTCCTCGGGGAACTGCACGGTGATCTTGCGCGCGAACATATAGCGGCCGGTGAGCATCATGCCTTTCACCAGCTCGAACAACAAAAACGTGCGAAAGAATCCGCGGATTTTATCCATCACGCTCGCCTCATGACTTCCACCAGACCCACAGCGGCGTTTGCATCCACGCGCCCAGCACGATGATCCACACCAGCGTCACCGGGATGAACACCTTCCAGCCCAGGCGCATGATCTGATCGTAGCGGTAGCGCGGAAACGTGGCGCGGAACCACAGGAAGCTCGACACCACCAGGAACGCCTTTAACAACAGCCACAGGAAACTCGATTGCCCCAACACACCCCACGAAGCCGGGAACGGCGACAACCACCCGCCCAGGAACATCAGCGCGCACAGCATGGAGACCAAAATCATGTTGGCGTATTCGGCGAGGAAAAACACCGCAAAGGTCATGCCCGAATACTCGACGTGAAACCCGGCGACGATTTCCGATTCGCCTTCGGCCACGTCAAACGGGGCGCGGTTGGTTTCAGCCACGCCCGCGATCAAATAAGTGAGAAACAACGGAAACAGCGGGATCCAAAACCAGCCGAATAGCCCATACGCGCTTTGCTGGCCCTTGACGATTTCCACCAAGTTCAAACTCTGTGCCGCCATCAGCACACCGACCAGCGCAAAACCCATGGCGATTTCATACGAGACGATTTGCGCGGCGGAGCGCATTGCGCCGAGGAACGCATATTTCGAGTTCGATGCCCAGCCCGCGATGATCACGCCGTAAACGCCCATCGAGGTGATCGCCAGGATGTACAGCAGGCTCGCGTCGATGTTGGCCAACACCATTTCCGGATCGAACGGCACCACCGCCCACGCTGCAAGCGCCGGCATGATCGCCATGATGGGCGCGATCACGAACAGCAGCTTGTTGGCACCCGAGGGCACGATGATCTCCTTGGCCAACAGCTTCATGCCATCGGCGATCGGTTGCAGCAGCCCTTTCGGCCCGACGCGGTTGGGGCCCAGGCGCAACTGGATCCAGCCGATGACTTTACGTTCCCATAACGTGAGGTAGGCCACGCTTAACATCAGCGGCACGACAATACACACTATCAACAACAGAATCTTGATCACGTACAGCGCGTACGGGGCAAGTTCCACGCCAAAAACCCACGTCAACACCGCGGCCAGCAGGCCCCAAAGCCAGTAGCCGAAGTTGATGATGGGCTGGAACACCGCGCTCACACCGCCACCCGCTGGTGCAATACCGACTGCGCGGGCACGCGCTCCACGGTGAACGGCGCGGATGCCGCGCCCAGTTGCGCGGTTTCCTCGCGCGCCGCGGCGAGTCGTAAGCAATCGTTGGGCAGCTTGTCATCGATGGCATAAGCCACCACCGCTACGCCACCGCCTTGCTCAATACGCACGAAATCGCCGTCCTGCAGCGCCAGGCTCTGCGCCAAGGCGCGATTCAGGCTCGCCACGGGCGGCTGCGCATCGCGCGTTTTTTGTAGCGCCGGGGCGCGCCGCGACAATGCATCGGCGGCGTATATGGGTGTTTCGGCAATCCGTTGCAGGCCTTGGCTGGCTTCGCTTACACCTTCAACGTTTAAACGTAAGTTATTGATTTTATTTATATTTTTATTATCTATGCCGAGCACTTCAATGCGCACATCCTCGGCACTTTGATGCTCAAAGCCCGCCAGGCCCAATAAATTACCGAGCACGCGCAGCACCTTCCATGCCGGCCGCGTTTCGCCCAGCGGTTGCACCACGCCCTGAAAACTTTGCACGCGGCCTTCGGTGTTGATGAATGAGCCCGCGGTCTCGGTGAACGGCGCGATCGGCAACAGCACATGCGCATAGTCGGTGGCTTGATGCTGGAACGCGCTCAGCGCCACCACCAGCTCGGCTTTCCGCATCGCCGCCAGCGATTGGCGCGGGTCGTGCATGTCCAGTTCCGGTTCCACACCGAGCAACACGTAGGCTTTCAGCGGCATGTTCACCATCTGCCGCGCGTTGGCGCCGCCGCTCACCGGATAGGCGTGCACCGCATAACCGCCGACGCTGTTAGCCGCTTCGCCCAGGAAGCCCATGCGTGCGCCGATGATTTCAGCCAATGCTTGGGCCAACGCGTGCAGTTGCGCGGCTTGCGCATGGTACTGCGCAAAATTGCCGAGCAACACACCAACGTTTTTGCCTTCAGCAAGGCTCGCGGCGATGCGCTGCGCGGCGTCGGATACCTGAACATTTTCAATTACCGCGCGTACGGCCTCGGGCACCGTTACCGATTTCGCAACAGCGGCAGCTTTCACCACCTGCGCCAGCGTGTGCGCCAGCGCCGCCGGTGCGACGACGGCTTTGTTCGCCACGCGCATCAGCAATTCATCGTCAACTGAATGCAATATATTGATTTTTAAAGACTTTTTTGTAGACTGTCGCAGCCGGTGCGCGATCAGCGGATGATCCTTGCGCAAGGTCGAGCCCACCACCAGCACGCGGTCGAGCTGCGAAATTTCGGCGATCGCCATGCCCAACCAGGGCGCGCCGGTCAGCTTGCCGTCGGCGCTGAAATCGCATTGCCGCAAACGAAAATCAATGTTGTCCGAGCCCAGGCCGCGCACCACTTTTTGCAACAGGTGCAATTCCTCGACGGTTTGATGCGGTGTGGCCAGCGCGCCGATCGCCTTGGCGCCGTGCGTGGCCTTGATGCGCTTTAACTCGCTCACCACGAACTCGAGCGCGGTCTGCCAATCGACTTCCTGCCACGCGCCGTTTTGTTTCAGCATCGGGCGTGCGAGGCGCTTGTCGGAATTTAACGCTTCGTACGAAAAGCGATCTTTATCCGACAACCAGCATTCGTTGATCGCCTCGTTCTCGCGCGGTAATGTGCGCATCACGCGGTTTTGCTTAATCTGCAAAACCAAATTCGAGCCCAAACCGCAGTGCGGGCTGATCGAATTTTTACGCTTGAGTTCCCAGGTGCGCGCGCTGTAACGGAACGGTTTCGACGTCAACGCGCCCACCGGGCACAAATCGATCACGTTGCCCGACAACTCCGAATCCACCGTCTTGCCGACAAAGGTGATGATCTCCGAATGCTCGCCGCGGCCGATCATGCCCAGCTCCATCACACCGGCGATTTCCTGGCCGAAACGCACGCAGCGCGTGCAGTGGATGCAGCGCGTCATGTCGGTGGAAATCAGCGGGCCCAGATTCTTGTTGACCACCACGCGCTTGTCTTCTTCGTACTTCGACGCGCTGCCGCCGTAACCCACGGCGAGATCTTGCAACTGGCACTCGCCGCCCTGATCGCAAATCGGGCAATCCAGCGGATGATTGATCAGCAAAAACTCCATCACGCCTTTTTGCGCAGTGACCGCCTGATCGGAATGCGTCATCACCTTCATGCCGTTGGTCACCGGCGTGGCGCACGCAGGCAGCGGCTTGGGCGCCTTTTCGACCTGCACCAGGCACATGCGGCAGTTAGCGGCAATCGACAGCTTTTTGTGATAACAAAAATGCGGCACGTAAATGCCCGCCTGATGCGCGGCATCCATCACCGTGCTGCCGTCGGGCACGGTTAGCTTTTGGCCATCAATTTCGATTTCAAGCGGCATATTAAAAAAGTTCAAAACCTTTTTGACGCAGATTAACGCAGATTAACGCAGATTAACGCGGACAAACCCGCGGACAATCTGCGTTCATCTGCGTAAATCTGCGTCGAAGGTTTTGACGTTTGTGTTCCTTTTTAAATGTAAGGCGCCACCAAACACTTCTTGTGGTCGATGTGATACTGAAATTCGTCGCGGTAGTGCTTGATAAACGCGCGCACCGGCATCGCCGCGGCGTCACCCAGCGCACAAATGGTGCGGCCCTGGATGTTATCCGCCACGCGGTTTAACTGATCTAGATCTTCGTTGCGGCCCTTACCGTGCTCGATGCGGTCGACCATGCGGTAAAGCCAGCCGGTGCCCTCGCGGCACGGTGTGCACTGGCCGCAGGACTCCTCGAAATAAAAATACGACAGCCGCAGCAGCGACTTCACCATGCAGCGCGTTTCGTTCATCACGATCACCGCGCCGGAACCGAGCATCGAGCCCGCCTTGGCGATGGAGTCGTAATCCATATCGGTCGCCATCATGATGTCCGCCGGCAACACCGGCATCGACGAGCCGCCGGGGATCACCGCTTTTAACTTGACACCATCGCGCATGCCGCCGGCCATTTCCAGCAGCTTGGCGAACGGCGTGCCCAACTTGATTTCGTAATTGCCCGGGCGCACCACGTCACCCGACACCGAAAAAATCTTGGTGCCGCCGTTGTTGGGCTTGCCAAGGTTCAAAAACGCGTCGCCGCCGTTGATGATGATCCACGGCACCGCAGCGAAGGTTTCGGTGTTATTGATGGTGGTCGGCTTGCCGTACAAACCGAAACTCGCCGGGAACGGCGGTTTAAAGCGCGGCTGGCCTTTTTTGCCTTCCAGCGATTCCAGCAAGCCGGTTTCCTCGCCGCAGATGTAGGCGCCGAAGCCATGGTGCGCGTGCAACTGAAAACTAAAATCCGAGCCGAGTATGTTGTTGCCCAGATAACCCGCGGCGCGCGCTTCATCCAGCGCTTCTTCAAAGCGCTCGTAGACGTCGAAAATCTCGCCGTGTATATAGTTGTAGCCCACCGCGATGCCCATGGCGTAGGCGGCAATCGCCATGCCCTCGATCACGCTGTGCGGGTTGTAGCGCAGGATGTCGCGATCCTTGAACGTGCCCGGCTCACCTTCGTCGGAGTTACACACCAGATATTTGGGCCCGTTGTACTGCCGCGGCATGAAACTCCACTTCAAGCCCGCCGGAAAGCCCGCGCCGCCGCGCCCGCGCAACGCGGATTTTTTAACTTCCGCGATTACGTTTTCGGGCGTGATTTTTTCATTGAGGATTTTCTTCAGCGCTTGATAACCACCACGCGCTTCATAATCCTTGAGCCGCCAGTTGAGCCCGTCGATGTCCTTCATAATCACGGCATCGGGGCCATATAGGCCCTTGGCGAACGGCGTGACCGGGAGAGCCATTATTTCAACTCCTCCAGCAGCCGGTCGATTTTGTCGTGGCCCATGCCACACAACATCTGCTTGTTGTTGCGGATAAAAACCGGCGCATCGCCGCACGCGCCCATGCACTCGCCTTCCTTCAACGTAAAACGGCCATCGGGCGTGGTCTCGCCAAAGCCGATGCCGAGTTTTTGCTTAAGGTATTCGGCGGCCGCGGTTGCGCCTTGCAACGCACACGGCAGGTTGGTGCAAACCGTGAGTTTATGGCGGCCCACCGGCTTTAAATCGTACATAGTGTAAAACGTCGCGACCTCGTACACCGCCACTGGCGGCATCTGCAAATACTGCGCGACAAAATCCATGGTCTCGTTGGAGAGCCAGCCTTTTTCATCTTGCGCGATGGTCAACGCCGCCATCACCGCGGATTGTTTTTCCTCCGGCGGATATTTGGCCACGGCCTTGTCGATTTTGGCCAGCGACTCAGGCGATAACACGGTGTTGGCAACTAAGGGAGCATTCACCGATCCACCTCGCCAAACACAATATCTTGCGTGCCGATAATCGCCACCACGTCGGCAATCATGTGGCCGCGCGCCATTTCATCGAGCGCCGACAAATGCACGAAACCCGGCGCGCGGATTTTTAAGCGATACGGTTTATTGGCGCCGTCCGATACCAAATAAATACCGAACTCGCCCTTGGGATGCTCCACCGCCGCGTACGCTTCGCCCGCCGGCACGTGCATGCCCTCGGTGAAGAGCTTGAAGTGGTGTATCAGCTCTTCCATGTTTTGTTTCATCGCCACGCGCGAAGGCGGCGCCACTTTGTGGCTGTCGATCATCACCGGGCCGGGGGTTTTGCGCAGCCAATCGATGCATTGTTTGATGATACGATTGGACTGGCGCATCTCTTCGATACGCACCAGGTAGCGGTCGTAACAATCGCCGTTCACGCCCACCGGGATGTCGAAGTCGAGTTTGTCGTAGACCTCGTACGGCTGCTTCTTGCGCAGATCCCATTCCACGCCCGAACCGCGCAGCATGGCGCCGGTGAAGCCCAGCGCCTTGGCACGCTCCGCCGACACCACGCCGATGCCCACCGTGCGCTGCTTCCAAATGCGGTTATCGGTCAGCAGCGTTTCGTATTCGTCGATGTATCTAGGAAAACGGTTGGTGAAATCTTCGATAAAGTCGAGCAGCGTGCCTTGACGATTGGCATTGAGCTCATTGATCGCCTTGGCGTTGCGGATTTTAGAGGCGGTGTATTGCGGCATTGATTCCGGCAAATCGCGATACACGCCGCCCGGCCGGTAGTACGCCGCGTGCATGCGCGCGCCGGATACCGCTTCGTAGCAATCGAACAGATCCTCGCGCTCGCGAAACGCGTACAAAAACACCGTCATCGCGCCGATATCAAGCGCATGCGCGCCCAGCCACAGGAGGTGATTCAGAATCCGCGTAATCTCATCGAACATCACGCGGATATATTGCGCGCGTATCGGCACCTGTATGCCGGCGAGCCGTTCGATCGCCATCACATAGGCGTGCTCGTTACACATCATCGACACGTAGTCGAGCCGATCCATGTATGGCACGGATTGGATAAAGGTTTTGTGCTCGGCGAGTTTCTCGGTGGCGCGATGTAACAGGCCAATGTGCGGGTCGGCGCGCTCGATCACCTCGCCGTCGAGTTCGAGCACGAGGCGCAATACACCGTGGGCCGCGGGATGCTGCGGGCCAAAATTCATTGTGTAATTGCGGATTTCAGCCATTACTAACCTTTGCGAAACCCTTCGCTATTGCCGTACTGCTCTTCGCGCACAATGCGCGGCGTGATCTCTCGCGGCTCGATGGTGACCGGCTGATAAATCACGCGCTGCTTTTCCGGGTCGTAGCGCATCTCGACGTTGCCGGAGAGCGGGAAATCCTTACGGAACGGGTGGCCGATAAAACCGTAATCGGTCAACAAGCGCCGCAGATCGGGGTGCCCCGTGAACATGATGCCGTAGAGGTCGAACGCCTCGCGCTCGTACCAATTGGCCGAGGGCCACGCGCCGATCACCGAATCGAGCACCGGGAAATCGTCATCCACCGCGAATACGCGCACACGCAGGCGACAGTTGTAAGTGATCGACAGCAGGTGATAAACAACCGCATAACGCGCGCCATCCCACGAACCCTCGCCCTCGACGTGACCATAAGCGCTGTAGTCCATACCGCACAAATCGATCAACTGCTCGAATTTCAACTCCGGCGCATCGCGCAGTTTTTGCGCCACCGCCAGCCAATCCGCTGGCTTGACCACGATGGTCAACTCCTCATGCGCGGTGGCCGCGCTCACGCACTGCTCGCCCAGCGCGGCTTGCAATACCGTGGTTAAGGTTTCAAGACGGGAAGCCATCAGCGCGCGATTGTATTGGTGCGTTTGATTTTGTTTTGCAACTGAATAATGCCGTAGAGCAGCGCTTCCGCCGTCGGCGGGCAGCCCGGCACGTAAATATCTACTGGCACGATGCGGTCACAGCCGCGCACCACTGAATACGAGTAGTGATAATAGCCGCCGCCATTGGCGCAAGAACCCATGGAAATTACCCAGCGCGGCTCGGCCATCTGGTCGTAGACCTTGCGCAGCGCCGGCGCCATTTTGTTGCACAGCGTACCGGCGACGATCATCACGTCCGACTGGCGCGGGCTCGGCCGGAACACAATGCCGAAACGATCGAGATCGTAACGCGAAGCACCCGCATGCATCATTTCCACCGCACAACACGCCAGGCCGAAGGTCATCGGCCACAACGAACCGGTGCGCGTCCAGTTGATCAGCGCGTCCGCCGTGGTGGTCATGAAACCACGCTCGGACAGGTTTTCGTTCAGTGTTTCGATTGCGCCCATAAGATGACCTCGCGACCTCTATCCCTCATTCCCAGTCAAGCGCGCCCTTCATCCACTCGTAGACAAAGCCCACGACGAGGATGGCCAGGAACAACAGCATCGATAGATAGCGGAACAGGCTTTCGCTTTGCTCGCCCAGCACGATCGCCCACGGAAATAAAAACGCGATTTCCAGATCGAAAAGAATGAACAAAATCGCCACCAGGTAGTAGCGCACGTCGAATTTCATGCGCGCGTCTTCGAAGGCTTCGAAACCGCACTCGAACGGCGCCAGTTTTTCTTCAGTGGGGTTGTGGGTACCCAGCAAACGCGCCAAGCCGCCGCCCAGCGCGATGGGCGCGACACCCACCAGCAGGCCAACCACAATGAACATCAAAATCGGGAAATAGTTCTCAAGCATGCGCGCGCTAAATCGGCGTTTTAATATAAGTATTTGATTTAATTATTTTTTTAAAATCAGCCCTATCCTGCTTTACCTGGTGCCGTCGGAGAGACTCGAACTCTCACGGCTCTCGCCACCGCCCCCTCAAGACGGCGTGTCTACCAATTCCACCACGACGGCAACACCTGTTAACGACTTATTTTTTACCCTCGCCCGCTGGTCCCGCGCCAGCGGGTGCCGCCGGGACACCCGGCGCCGCGGGCGCATCCACTTTTACATCTCCTTTGACCGCGGGCGCTGCCGGCACATCAGCCTTTCCTGCTGGTTGCGTGGCCGCCGGCGGACTCGACATCACGCCTTTACCGATGCTTTTTTTGTTCGACAAAAAAGATAGCCCGATGCTGGTGCAAAAAAACAGCACCGCCAAGCCCGCCGTCAAGCGGCTCAAAAAATTGGCCGAGCCGGCGGAGCCGAACACGCTGCCCGCCGAACCAGTGCCGAAAGCCGCGCCCACGTCGGCGCCTTTTCCATGTTGCACCAGCACCAAGCCGATTATCGCCGCCGCGGCCAGCACGTGCACGATCAAAACCAGTAAGTCCATAACGCACTCTTCTTCCTTGACGCGTTGCAACGCGCCTCAAATACTTGCCCGAACACCGCCCAGACGCTGCTCGGCCTTCACTCCGATCCGTTCTCCAGGCCAGAGCGGGGAGTTCGACCTCACAATGCCTTGATGGGCACTGTGCGTCTATTCAGTTTGCAGCACTGCAAATCGCCGCGAATTCCTCCGCCACCAGCGCAGCCCCGCCGATCAAACCGCCATCGATATCCGGCATCGCGAACAACGCGGGCGCATTCGCCGCCTTGACGCTGCCGCCGTAGAGGATGGTCAACAAATCCGCCACACATATGTCCTGCTCCGCCACGCGCGATCGGATGAACGCGTGCACTGCCTGCGCCTCATCCGGCGTCGCGGTTTTGCCGGTGCCGATCGCCCACACCGGTTCATACGCCACCACCGCCCGTTCCAGCGAGGTCGCGCCCGATTGCGCCATCACCGCCTCGACCTGGCGCGCGATCACTTGTTCCATGACACCGGATTCGCGCTCGGCCAAGGTTTCGCCCACACACAAAATGGGAGTCAACCCCGCTTTTAGCACCGCGGCGTATTTTTGCGCCACGATTTCATTGGTATCGCCAAACAAGGCGCGGCGCTCCGAATGCCCGACGATCACATAACGGCAGCCGAAATCGGCCAACATGCCTGCCGACACCTCACCGGTGTAAGCGCCGTGCTCGTGTTCGCTGGCATCCTGCGCACCCCACGCGATGCCCGAACCGCGCAAAACGTGCTCGGTCTGCGCGATATAGGGATAGGGCACGCACACCGCAGCGCGCGCGGTGGCCAGCGGCTTTAACAATGGGATCAATGACTTGAGCAACGCCTGGTTGGAGGCCAGGTTGCCATTCATTTTCCAGTTACCCGCGACCAACTTGCTGCGCATCGAGGACCCGGCTCGTTAAACCTCTTAATTTTACCGAGACGGCCACTCAGGGTCAACGCAATCAGACGTGCAGCGGCTCATAAAGCGCTTGATTTGATAAAGGTTTTTGTACTCGAACACCACCAGCGCGTCGGCGGCTAACTACTCAAATTCAATCTTCACCCTGACACGGGCGCTAGCCCGTTGCGCAAACCGCGACTTCACCGCCAAATTGTGAGAAACTTTCCCGCCTTTCAGGTGCAAGCGCCTGAATCAACAACGCTTTTCTCAATCTGCCTATTTCGAGGTTATTGCAATGACTGCCAGCTCTCAGCGCCGCGGCCCACTCGCCCGCTTTCGTGTACTCGATCTGACTCGCGTGCGCTCCGGCCCTACCTGCGTGCGCCAACTGGCCGACTGGGGCGCGGACGTGATCAAAATCGAATCGCCGCCCGGCCTGGGGCTGGCCGAAGCATGGGGCGGGTCGCGCAATGGCGCGGACTTTCAGAATCTGCACCGCAATAAGCGCGGCTTTACGTTAAATCTCAAAGACCCCGACGGGCTTAAGATTTTTAACCAGTTGGTCGAGCGCTCCGACGTGGTGGCCGAAAACTACCGGCCCGATGTGAAGTTTCGTCTGGGCATCGATTACGAATCGCTGAAAAAGGTCAACAAGCGCATCGTGCTCGCCAGCATTTCCGGGTTCGGCCAAAGCGGGCCTTACGCCAAACGCCCCGGCTACGATCAGGTCACCCAGGGCATGGGCGGATTGATGGCGATCACCGGCGAGCCGGGCAAAGGCCCGATGCGCGCGGGCTGCGCGGTGTCCGATTCCGCGGCGGGTTTGTATTGCGCGCTGGGCATCATGACCGCGCTGTTGGAACGCGAAGCTTCCGGCGAAGGCCAGTGGGTCGAGGTGTCGTTGCTAAACGCGATGATCGCGCTGCTCGATTTTCAAGCCGCGCGCTGGACGATCGAAAAAGAAGTCGCGCAGCAAGCGGGCAACGATCACCCGACGTCAATTCCCACCGGCGTATTCCAAACCGCCGACGGCTATATGAACATCGCCGCCGCCGGCAACGACATGTACGGCCGCCTATGTCGCGCGCTCGGCGTCGAGCACCTGATCGACAAACCCGAATACAAGGACGGCAAAGCGCGCTCGGCCAACCGCGTCGCGCTCAATAAGGATTTACAAGACGCGATGATCAAGCAAACCAGCGCACACTGGTCGGCGCGTTTCGAGCAACACGGCGTGGCCGGCGGGCCGATCTACAAAATGAACGAAGTGTTCGCCGACCCGCAGGTGCAGCACAACCTGATGTCGGCGCCGATCACACATCCGCAACTGGGCGAAATCGGGCTCGTCAATCAACCGGTGCGCCTGTCACGCACGCCGCATGACATACGCAGCCTCACCCCGGAATGCGGCGCGCACACCGACGAAATTCTGCACGAGTTGGGTTATCAAGACGGCCATATCGCCGACTTACACAAACGCAACGTGGTTTAGCTGTTTTTTGTAAGTTATTGATTTTATTATGTTTTTTTATTTTAATAAACAGTAGTGTCCGGACGTTGAGTGCCCGAAACGTGCTAATTGGTTGATTGTAAATAAATAACAGATGATTTTTTCTGGTCTCGATTTGAACAGCGTTTTCTCGATTTGCGATCCTGCGAGCAACTCACTCGCAGGAGATATCGATGAACCTGGGCAAACTCGTGTTCGCGCAACTCACGCAGCACATTCCGTTGACGACGTTTCGTCGTTGCGTGGCGCGCTA
>VGIF01000111.1 GCA_016868015.1 Betaproteobacteria bacterium | reverse complement strand
AAAAAGCGGCTTAACCTGTCGGCGAGCCTGTATGAGATGCTACAAATCTTGAGCCTCACGATGTTCGAGAAAATGCCATTGGATCAACTACTTAACAAAATCGTCGCCGACGAAATTCCGGACATGTCCGCTAACCAATTGAATTTATTCGATTAACGTCCGGACACTACTGTTAAATCGTGGTTATTGAGTGGGTGCGCCTGTGCATCCAGTTTAGTCCGTTTAAAACCGGATAGTTCGCGCCTTCAACATGGGTAATAAAGTAGCCTTGCGGACGCTTGGTGATGGCGGCGACCTGCACACTGGGTTTGCCCAAGGTCGTCAGGTTTTTGGTCAACGCCAGTTCGCGTCCGGCGCCCGGGCCGCTCATGATCTGGATGTAGGCATGCGGGCCGTTCACCGTTGCCGCGGGCTGCGGCGCGCGCGCGGCAACCATCTTGGTCAACGTGTCGGTACGCACCGGCGCCGGGCGCTGCACGGCGGTGGGCATGCGCAGCACCATGGTGCGCTCGAAATCTTCGGCGGTGGTTTGGCTTTCCGCTTCGGAGTCGGCGAGGTACTTCAGTTGGTACTTGCCCACCTCAATGACATCGTTGTTTTGCAGGATGTGTTTTTTGATCGGCGTGCCGTTGACCAGCGTACCGTTGGTGGAGCCGAGATCCTCGAGAAACGAATCGTTGAGGATGGTGATGATGCGCGCGTGCTCGCTGCTCACCGCCAGATTTTCGATTTGGATATCGTTTTGCGGCCGGCGGCCGATGGTGATGCGCTCTTTATCAAGCTCCACCTCGCGGATCACCGAGCCCTCGAGACTGAGTATCACTTTCGCCATGATCGTGCCCCCAACGCTTATTTGAACCAGCTCTTGAATCGCGCGAGCAGGCCGGCTGCCATGCCCGCGGGTTTTAACACGCGCACCAGAATAACTGAAATATTGTCGCGCCCGCCATTGTCGTTCGCCTGCTGCACCAATTGCTTGGCTGCGAGCGGTAAATTGGCCTTCAACGACGATATGATGTTCATGATATTTTCATCGCTTACCATGTCGTAGAGGCCGTCCGAGCACAGCAGGTAAATATCGTCCGGCTGCACCGCGTGGGTGTGGACCTCCGGCGTCACATTCGGGTCGATGCCGCAGGCGCGCGTGACCAGGTTGCGTTTCTTGGAGGCACGCGCCTGCTGCGGTGTCATCAGGCCGGCATCGATTTGCTCTTGTATCCACGAATGATCGCGCGTGAGCGGCCGCAACTGCGTGCCGCGCAAGCGGTAACAGCGCGAATCGCCCAAGTGACCGATGGTGACGCGATCGCCGTGCCAGTACGCGATCACCAGCGTGGTGCCCATGCCCGAGTACTTGGTTTGATTTTGCGACGCGGCATAGATCGCGGCATTGACTTTGACGGCTTGCGCGGCGACCACGCGTTGCGCCGCCTCGTCGCTCAGATTCTTGAGTTTTTCGCTGCTCAAGAGCTTGCGAATTTCCGCCGGCACCATCGCCACCGCGATGCCGCTCGCGACCTCGCCCGCGTTGTAACCGCCCATGCCATCGGCCAGCGTTGCCAAGCCCAGTTCCGGCTCGGCCGAGAGACTGTCTTCGTTGTGCGCGCGCACACGGCCGACATCGGTTGCGCTCGCCATATCGAATTTTGAGGTGACGCGATTCATGGCCTGTCCCGGGCGTGGTCCGTCATTGCGCGGCTGGGTTAATAAGGATGTTAGCGCCGAGCACCCAGCGCGTTGGGCAAGCACAAAACCACCCCTCCGATGTCCACAAAGCGGATTTCACGATGCCAGTCGGTAAAACGTAAGAATTATCATGAACAAGATAACGCAATTGACTGATTTAGTTTACTGTTTTTTCATTTTACGCAGCGCTCTGATAGCTATTGATGCGCGTGCGCAACGTCCTTGCTAATCAATGCGATGCGCCGAGCCCATGCGCAAGGAATGCTGAAACTACATGCCCCTGCTTAAGCCTGCCTCAACCTTATAAACAAAAAAATCAATAAAATCAATAACTTACAATAATAGCGCGGTACATAAAAAAAGGCCACGGAAACCGTGGCCGGTTCGTGCGAAATTGCGCGCTTTAGTTATCAAACACCATGCCATTGGCAACGTTATTGGCTTTGGCGAATTCGCCGCCGCTAAGTTTTTTGCCGTCTTCGCCACGCACGCGCAGCACTTCGATGTGCCCGCCCTGCGCGGCGACGCGAAAACTTTGCTCGTTCACCGCGGAGATTTCACCCATCTTGCCCACCACATCGGCGAAGCGGCGGAACAAGTGTTTTTTGGCGTCGAAGATTTGCACCTTTTTGCCGTTCAACAACGTCCACGCGCCCGGCGCCGGGTTGCAGCCGCGAATAACGTTGTACACCGCATCGACGTGGCTAGCCCAGTGGATGCGGGATTCGGCGGTACGGCACCAGCCTTCGTAGCTCGCCTTGGATTCGTCTTGCACGGTTTCGCTGTGCTTGCCGGCGAACACCAGATCGGCGGCTTCGAGCATCGCCTTAACACCCAGCGGAAACAAGTGGTTGAAGTACACATCACCGAGTGTGTCATCGGGCCCAATCGCACATTCTTTTTGCAACACCACCGGACCTTCATCGAGCCCTTCATTGGGGCGGAAAATCGTCAACCCGGTTTTGGTGTCGCCACGCATGATCGGCCAGTTGATCGACGAGGGCCCGCGATATTTCGGCAGCAACGACGGATGATATTGAATCGTGCCTAGCCGCGGCAAATGCGTAAACGTGTCTGGCGCGAACTGCAACACATAGGCCATGATGCCCAGATCGACATTCAAGCCTTTCAACGCATCGTGCGCCTCCTGCTCGCGCAGCGATTTAAACTGAAACACCTTGAGTTTTTTTTCCTCTGCCGCCGCACGCAGCGGATCGGCGCGCGCACCGGGTTTTTCCGGCGCGCAGAAGACGCCGGCGATGTCGTCGCCTCTCGCAACGAATGCGTCTAGTACCGCTTTACCAAAGTCTTGCTGGCCGATGATGGCTATTTTCATAGAGGTAATTCCTAAGAGTTCAAAACCTTTGACGCAGATTTACGCAGATGAACGCAGATTTTCTCACGATCTGTCTGCAAAAATCTGCGTTAATCTGCGTCAAAAAAGCTTTTGACGTTAAGCCGCTTTTTTCGGCGGCATGGTAAACGCGCCGGCGGTTTTCATCGCCGCGACTTGATCGGCGCTGTAACCCAGCACATCTTTTAACACTTCATCGGTGTGTTCGCCCAGCGTCGGCGAACGCTTGATTTGCGCGGGCGAGGCCGACAATTTAATCGGCATGCCAACGTTAAACCACTTGCCGCGCTGCGGGTGATCGAGCTCAACATACATTTGCCGGCCACGCACATGTTCGTCGTTGGCAAGATCGCCGGTGGACATGATCGGCCCGCACGGCACATCCAGCGGATTCAAAATCTCCATGAACTCGCGCTTGGTGTATTTGGATGCGAATTGGGTGAGCAACGCCCACATCTCGTTTTGGTTTTTACGACGGTCGCCGATCTTGGCAAAGCGCGCATCATTCGCTAGATCGGGCACACCCACATCCGGGCCGATGCGTTTGGCCAAACCGTCCCACACCGCTTCTTGCACCACCACGTAGATGTAATCGTTGGGCCCGCCGGGTTTGCATTGAATCGCGTTGCCGAGTTGGCCGCCGCCGGAATCATTGCCCGCGCGCGGGGTTTCGCTCATGCCCTGCTCCGTGTGCACGGAGTATTCGCTCAAACCGCCATGCTGCAAGCGCTGATGATCGCGCCACTTCACGCGGCACAGATTCATCACGCCATCCATCATCGCCACTTCGACGTACTGGCCTTGGCCGGTTTTATCGGCCTGGCGCAGCGCAGCGAGCAAACCGATCGCCAAATGCAAGCCGGTGCCCGAATCACCGATCTGCGCGCCGGTAACAAACGGTGGGCCTTCGGGCACGCCGGTGGTGCTCATCGCGCCGCCCATCGCCTGCGCCACGTTTTCGTACGCCTTAAAATCGGAATACGGCCCGCTGGAACCAAAACCCTTGATCGAACCCATCACGATTTTCGGGTTGATATCGTGGATTTTTTCCCAGGTAAAACCAAAGCGATCCAGCACGCCGGGGCCGAAGTTCTCCATGATGATGTCGCACTTTTTGAGCAAGTCGACAAACACCCTTTTGCCCTCGGGATTTTTCATGTTCACGGTGATCGAACGCTTGTTGCAGTTCAACATCGTGAAGTAAAGGCTATCGGCATTCGGCACATCGCGCAGTTGCCCGCGCGTGGCATCGCCCTGCGGCGGCTCGAACTTGATCACATCCGCGCCCATCCACGCCAGCAGTTGCGAGCAGGTCGGGCCCGCTTGCACATGCGTCATGTCTAGAATTCGCACACCTTTTAATGCTTCCATTCGTTTCTCCAAACGCGGCGCTAATGCCGCTTATCCGGCCGCTCGTCGCATGGTGCTAATTGTATCGCCGAGAAAGGGCGCAACTATAGGTAATGAAGCCGCGACTAACCATGACCACCGTCAAGAATCGCCGCCAAAAATTTACTTAAGAAACAAATGGTTATAGAATCCGCTCCCTGGAATTCTCCTGCCCGCCATGACCCAGCTCGCACTTCATCCCCAGTCCAAAATTCTGCGCCTACAGTTGCGGCAGAACCTGGTGTTGAAAAACTTGACCGCCGCGCAATGGCAAGAGTTCGAGCCACTGATCGAGATCAGCGACTACGCCAAGGGCGAAACGCTGGAACATCAGGGCACGCACTCGATGGAGCAGTATTTTGTCATCGACGGTGTGTTAAAGCGCGTAGTGTCCAATGCGCAGGGCAAGGAAATGATTTTGCGCTTCGCCGCCGAGAGCGACATCGACACCAGCTACGCCGCGTGGCGTTTAAAAACGCCGATGCCGTATTCGATCCGCGCGGTGACCAAGGTGCGCGCAGCTAAACTGTCGATGCTGCAATGGGCGGCCTTCCTCGAACGCCACGCCAAAATCAAGGGCGAATTCGAGTTGGAGGTGATGCGGCTGATGGCCGACGTGATGGGCCACACCATCACGCTACACCTGTTGAACGCGCCGGGGCGGGTGCAGCGTTTTGTGCGCAAACACGCGGAGTTGGAACAGCGTTTGCCCAAAAAGGAGCTGGCGTCCTATCTGAATTTGTCGCCAGAAACGCTGAGCCGGCTTAAAAAGCGCGGCAAGATTTAAACCCCATCTCAGAGGGAAACTTGACCGGGGTCAAGGGCAACAGCGCGTCTTGGCCACTATGATATTTTCTGCATTCACCGTACCACCGTTCGCCCTGAGCCTGTCGAAGGGCGATCCCAATAGCTAAAGCATGGCTAAGCGCCCTTCGACAGGCTCAGGGCGAACGGTAAATCACGACGAATTCAGTTCACCGCAAGCAAGCGAGGAATATCTTCATGGACACCGCGGAAAACACCCAAACCCTGTTGGACGGCGCCGACCTCCTGATCGACGCGTTAAAGTTAAACGGCATCAACCACATCTACGGGCTGCCTGGCATCCCCATCACCGATCTTACGCGCCGCGCGCAAGCCGCCGGCATGCGCATGATTTCGTTTCGTCATGAACAAAACGCCGGCAACGCGGCGGCGATCGCGGGCTTTCTCACGCAGAAGCCCGGCATTTGTTTGACGGTGTCCGCGCCCGGTTTTTTGAATGGGCTTAACGCGCTGGCAAACGCCACCACCAACTGCTTTCCGATGATTTTGATCAGTGGCTCCAGCGAACGCGAAATCGTCGACCTGCAGCAAGGCGACTATGAAGAAATGGATCAGCTCGCCATTGCCAAGCCGCTCGCCAAGGCCGCGTACCGCGTGCTGCACATCGACGATATCGGCGTGGGCATCGCGCGCGCGATTCGCGCCGCGGTGTCGGGGCGGCCCGGCGGCGTCTATCTCGATTTGCCGGCGAAAGTGTTTGCGCAAACCATCGAAGCGCAGGCGGGCAAGAACACGTTGATCAAGGTGGTCGATCCCGCGCCGAGGCAGATTCCCGCGCCGGAGGCGGTTACGCGCGCGCTCGATTTACTCAAGAGCGCCAAGCGCCCGCTAATCATCCTCGGCAAAGGCGCGGCTTACGCGCAGGCCGATGCCGACATTCGCGCGCTGGTTGAAAAAACCGGCATCCCGTATTTGCCGATGTCGATGGCCAAGGGCCTGCTGCCCGATACGCATCCGCAATCGGCGTCGGCGGCGCGCTCGTATGTACTGCCCGAAGCCGACGTGGTGATGGTGATCGGCGCGCGCTTGAACTGGCTCTTATCGCACGGCAAGGGCAAAACCTGGGGCGGCAAATCGTCGAAGGATTGGGGCGGACAAAAGTTCGTTCAAATCGATATCTCGCCGCAAGAAGCCGACAGCAATGTGCGCATCGATGCGCCAGTGGTCGGCGACATCGGCTCGTGCGTGGCGGCGATGTTAAATGGCATCAACGCCTCCGGCGGCAATTGGCCCAAGCCCTCCGGTGATTGGCTGGGCGCGATCGAAGATCGCAAGAGCAAAAACGTCGCGAAGATGGCGGAGACGCTCGCCAAAAACCCCACGCCGATGAATTTCCACAGCGCGTTAAACGTGGTGCGCGACGTGGTCAAGGCCAACCCGGATGCGATGCTGGTCAACGAAGGCGCCAACGCGCTCGACTTCACCCGCAGCATTGTCGACATGTATAAGCCGCGCAAACGCATCGACGTCGGCACCTGGGGCGTGATGGGCATCGGCATGGGCTTCGCGGTGGCCGCAGCGGTGGAAACCGGGCTGCCGGTGATCGCGGTCGAAGGCGACAGCGCGTTTGGTTTCTCCGGCATGGAAGTCGAAACCATCTGCCGCTACAACCTGCCGGTGTGCGTGGTGATTTTCAACAACAACGGCGTCTACAAAGGCACCGACGTCAACGCCGGCGGCGGCGCGGATGTCGCGCCCACCGTGTTCGTCAAAAACGCGCGCTACGACAAAATCATCGAAGCCTTCGGCGGCGTCGGTGTGCACGCCATCACGCCGGCTGAATTGCGCGCGGCCATGGAACAAGCGGTGCGCTCGCGCAAGCCGACGTTGATCAACGCGGTGATCGATGAAACGGCAGGCACGGAGAGCGGGCGCATTACCAGTTTGAATCCGAAGGCGGCGAAGAAATAAGATGGGTAAGTAGGCTGGGTTCAAACCCTTCACCGCAGAGACGCGGAGGCGCAGAGGTTACGCAGAGGACAGCAAAAAAGGGTTTCTCTGCGGGGGTTCTCTGCGCCTCCGCGTCTCTGCGGTGGGAGGTTTAGGCCCTGCCCCTGAGTTTGTTTACCAACGGCCAAAACAGCATCACCAGCCCCAGCGCCATGATGCCGCCCACCAGCCAGTTGGAAAAAAACACGCTCAAGTTCCCCTGCGAGATGAGCATCGCTTGACGGAATGAGTCTTCCGCACGGTCGCCGAGCACCAGTGCCAGCACCATCGGCGCCATCGGGTAATCGAGTTTTTTGAAGATGTAACCGACAACGCCGAAGAACATCATGAACCAGATGTCGAGCATGGCGTTGTGCACGGTGAACGCGCCGATGGCACAGATCACAATGATCAGCGGCGCAACAATCGAAAACGGGATACGCAAAATGGCAGCGAACAACGGCACGCAAGTCAATACGATAATCAATCCCGCGAGATTGCCGAGATACATGCTCGCGATCAGCCCCCACACAAATTCTTTTTTCTCGACAAACAGCAGCGGCCCCGGCTGCAAGCCCCAGATCAACAAGCCACCGAGTAACACCGCCGCCGTGGGCGAACCGGGGATGCCGAGCGACAACATCGGCAGCAATGCAGAGGTGCCCGCCGCGTGCGCCGCGGTTTCCGGCGCCACCACGCCTTCGATGTGCCCCTTGCCGAACTGCGCGCCGTTGGGCGACATACGCTTGGCTACGCCGTAACTCATGAACGACGCAGGCGTGGCGCCGCCCGGCGTAATGCCCATCCAGCAGCCGATCACACAGCTACGCACGTAAGTCAGCCAATACATCGGCAGTTTTTTCCAGGTTTCAATCACCACCTTCATATTGATGCGCGCTTTGCTGCCGGAAAACTTCAAGCCTTCTTCCATCGACAACAGAATTTCGCCGATGCCGAAGAGCCCGATCACCGCCACCAAAAAGTCGAAACCGCGCATCAACTCGTGAAATCCGAACGTCAAGCGCAATTGCCCCGTGACGGTATCCATGCCCACCGCCGCCAGCGCAAACCCCAGCATCATCGCCGTCAAGGTTTTCCACGGCGAGCCTTTGCCCATGCCGATGAAGCTGCAGAAGGTCAGGAAATACACCGAGAAAAATTCCGGCGGCCCGAATTTCAGCGCGAACTTCGCCACCAGTGGCGCCAAGAAGGTAATCATCACCACCGCAACAAACGCGCCGATGAACGACGAGGTAAACGCGGCCGTCAGTGCCTCGCCCGCGCGTCCTTGCTGCGACATCGGGTAGCCGTCGAAGGTGGTGGCCACCGACCACGGCTCGCCGGGGATGTTGAACAACACCGAGGTAATCGCGCCGCCGAACAACGCCCCCCAGTAAATGCACGAGAGCATGATGATGGCCGAGGTCGGCGGCATGGTGAAGGTCAACGGCAGCAAAATCGCTATGCCATTGGCACCGCCCAGGCCCGGCAGCACACCGATGATCACGCCCAGCGTGACGCCGACGAACATCAGCAGCAGGTTAAAGGGGCTCAGAGCCACCGAGAACCCGTGCATCAGGGCATTGATTTCTTCCATTACAAACCGATCAAACTAAGCGGGTCATACAACGAACCTTTGTGCAGCGCGACCTTGAACCACACTTCGAACATCAGGTAGACGCACACACTCACGGTGACGCCGAGCAGCACCGCTTTCCACCACGCGTATTGACCCAGCCAGATCATGAATACCGCGATGTAGACGGTGGCGGCAAGATAAATGCCGAACCATTGGATCGCCAGCACGAACACGATCGCGGGGATCAGCACGGCCAGCACTTGCTTCAGTTGGCCGCGCTCGACAAACGTGCCGCGCGATTGCCCGGTGGTGCCGCGCAGTGCTTGCACCAGGGTCACCACGCTGGATATCGCGATGATCACGCCGATGTAAAACGGGAAGTAGCCCGCTTGCGGGCCGTCATCGCCCCATTTGGCGCCGAGTTTAAAACTCGTCCACGCGATCACCGCGCCGAAGGCAAGCAGCAACAGCGCGACGATGATTTCCATCGCGCGATTGCCGATCACGGCTTGTTTATCGGGGGAGGCTTGGTCTTCGGTGGACATCGCAAAAAGCGGGGCCTTCGATCAGGCGGCCATCGGCTGCAAGAATAGCGCCGCTCCCATCGGGAGCGGGGCCGGGGGCGAGGGAATCATCCAGACCCAATCCGTTACGGCTTCGCCAAAAACCCCGCCTCCTTCATCAACTCGCGGTGTTGCCGCTCGGCTTTCTCCACCCACGCCGCGTATTCCTTGCCGCTCATGAACGTCTGATTGAACGCGCCGTCTTCCATAAAGCGTTTCCACTCGGGCGTTTCGCGCACTTTTCTGAACAACTCGACGTAGAAATTCACTTGATCCTGCGTCACCCCCGGCGGCATGAAAATACCGCGCAGCATCACGTAGTCGGTGGGCACGCCGGCCTCGGCGCAGGTGGGGATGTCGTGCCATGACATCGTTGCCGTCACGCGTTGTTTGTAGGGCATGCGCGTGTCGTCGAACACGCACAGCGGCCGCAGCGTGCCGGCGCGCCACTGCGCCACCGCTTCGATCGGGTTATTCACCGTGGAATCGACATGCTTGCCGACCAGTTGCACCGCCACGTCGCCGCCGCCCTTGAACGGCAGGTAGGTGAACTTGGTGCCGGTGGCTTTTTCCAGACTCACGGTGAGAATTTGGTCTTCTTGCCGCGAGCCGGTACCGCCCATTTTGAATTTGTTGGGCCCGGCCTTGCTCACCGCTTCGATGTAATCCTTGGCGGTTTTGTACGGCGTGTCGGCGTTCACCCATAGCACGAATTGATCCAGCGCCAGCATCGCCACCGGCGTCATATCGCGGTAGCTAAACGGCACGCCGGTGGCCAGCGGCGTGGTAAACAAATTCGACAGCGTAATTACGATTTTATGCGCGTCGCCCTTGGCCGCTTTCACCGACAGAAAGCCTTCGGCGCCTGCGCCGCCCGACCGGTTCACCGGAATCAGCGATTGCTTCATCAAACCGTGCTTGGCGACGATGCCCTGTATGAGCCGCGCCATTTGATCGGCGCCGCCGCCGGTCCCCGCGGGAATGACAAACTCCACCGGCTTGGTGGGTTCCCACGCCGCGGCGTTCACGCTGGGCGTCGAACCCATCGCCCAACCCAGCGCCGCTGCCGCCAAAATTGCGATCATGCGGCTGTTGCCGCTGAAATGCCCGTGTACCATAGTTCCTCCTTAGTTCTGACCCGATTTGACTCTGGTTAACAATCGATCCTGCGGCGTCTGGCGACGCTCTTGGTTACGCGTGACGAGGCCGCTTCATCATGCACACTTCATAGGGGAAAAACATTGACCGCGCTCAAGTTTGCGTTTTCATGCGACCTTAAACGCAAAAAAATAGTCAATAAACTCAAATACTTACATAATACTTGCAAATGCTTGCCAGACCCGCGACCGCCTCCCCCATAGCAACGTAAGGTGCGGCGTGGCGTTGACGCTCGACCTGAGTCGGGTTGGGGCCACCATGGTAAGGTTCCAGCCATGCATACTGTCATGAAAACACTTACGCTGCTCGCCTGTGCGGCCACCTCGGCTTTCGCGCAAACCACGCCAGTGATTTCTCCCGCCCAGTTTCAAGCCTGCATCGACCGCGTGCGCGCACAAGCGCAAGCGGGCGGCATTACCGCGGCGACTTTCGAGCGCGCGCTCGCCGGCGTGGAGCACGATCAGTCGGTGATCGATCTTTCCAACAACCAACCGGAATTTCGTATTCCGATTTGGGATTACCTCGCCATGCTGGTGGATGAGGAGCGCGTGGCCGACGGCAACGCACGGTTAAAGGAGTGGGACGCCACGCTCGCCCAGGCCGAGCAGCGCTACGGCGTTGATCGCCACACCATCGTCGCGGTGTGGGGAGTCGAATCCGACTACGGCAAGGCCATCGGTAAGCGGCCGTTGGTGCATTCGCTGGCGACACTCAGTTGCAGCGGCAGGCGGCAAGCCTTTTTTCGCGGCGAATTGATCGCCACGCTGCAAATTCTGCAAAACGGCGATATACGCCCCGAGGGTCTCGTCGGTTCGTGGGCCGGCGCGTTCGGCCATACGCAATTCATGCCCTCGACCTTTCAGCGCCTGGCGGTCGATATGGATGGTGACGGCCGGCGCGACATCGTGGATTCGGTGCCGGATGCGCTGGGTTCCACCGCCAACTTTCTGCGCCGTGCGGGGTGGGTCAGCGGCGCGCCGTGGGGCTACGAAGTGCGCCTGCCCGCGGGCTACGCCGGCGAATCGGGCCGCAAGCAAAAGCAACCGCTGGCGGCGTGGGCCGCGCGCGGCATCACGCGTATCGACGGCAGCGCGCTCGCTGGAGCCGGCAATGCCGGGTTACTGCTGCCGGCGGGGCCCAGAGGCCCGGCCTTTCTGGTGTTCAGAAACTTCGACGCGATGTATAGCTACAATGCCGCGGAGTCCTACGCACTCGCCATCGCGCATCTTGCCGACCGGTTGCGCGGCGGCGGCGCGTTTGTCACCGCCTGGCCCACCGATGACCGCGGCCTGTCACGCGCCGAACGCCGCGAAGTACAACGGCTTTTGAATGAACGCGGCTTCGATGTCGGCACGCCCGACGGCCTAATCGGCCCGCGCACGCAAGCCGCGATCAAGGCGTTTCAAGAAAAAAACGGCCTAACCGGCCCGCCGCGCGCGGGCGGGAAATTGCTGGAGGCGTTGCGGCGTGGTAAACCATAACCATCGCTAAACCCCTCCACCGCAGAGGCGCGGAGACGCAGAGTTTACGCAGAGAACCCCAAGAACGTTTTGGAAGTTTTCTGCGATTCCTCTGCGTCTCTGCGCCTCAGCGGTGAAGATGTTGACGTTAATCCTTTACCCTGGAGAGCAGCAATGACCCGCAAACCCATGCACGCCGGCGACGCCGTTGCCGCGGCGCTGCGCGAGGAAGGTGTCACCCGCGTGTTCGGCGTGCCCGGCTCGCACATCCATCCGATTTACGACGGCTTGAGCAAGGTCGAGTCGATACGCTTTGTGGTATGCAAGCAAGAGCCCAACACGTCATTGATGGCCGACGCCTATGGGCGGCTCACCGGCAAGCCCGGTGTGTGCGTGGTCACCGCCGGGCCCGGCAGCATCAACTCGATGGCGGGCGTGGGGCAAGCGTATGGGGCTGCGTCGCCGATGGTACATCTGTCGGGTGCTGTGCCGTTAAAAGCCGATATGGAGGCGTTTCACGGTGTCGACGACCCGGCGTTCGTGCACGAGATGTTCAAAAAAATTACCAAGTGGAGCGCGCGCGTCGACAAAATCGAGGACATCCCCGAAGTGATGGCGAAAGCGTTTCACATCGCGAAGAGCGGCCGGCCGGGGCCGGTGCACGTCGAGTTGCCACGTGTGTCGGATTACAGCGAATACATTTTGCAGCAAGAACCGGTGGTGCTGCCGCCGTATCAGGGCCGCGCCGTCACGCAGCAAAAGCCCGATGCGCGAGTGGTCGACGATTGCGCCAAGCGCTTGATGAGCGCCCGCGCGCCGGTGCTCGCCGCCGGCAAGGGCATCATGCGCCAAGGCGCGATGGGTGAACTCGACAAGCTCGCGATGAAACTGCAAGCGCCGGTGATTTTCGCGCAAGACGCGATCGGTGTGATCCCCGATACGCATCCATTTTTCGCCGGGCATTTTCACATGCAACGCAGTCACCCGCTGTGTAACGACGCGCTCAAAAACACCGATCTCATTCTCGGCGTGGGCCTGCGCGCGGGGGCGGCGGAGATGAGCGAGCTGCAAGCGCGCGCGCCGGAAAAAAACATCATACTCATCGGCTTTGACGATGCAAAAAGCGCGCATTACCACGGCGACGATCAGCATGTCGCCGACCCCAGGCTTTTCCTGGAGGCCTTGCTCGAACGCCTTGGCGATTACCAGCGCCCGCGCGATGAAGCGCTGGTGAAACGCATGGCCGATGCCAAAGCCGCGGTGCGCGAAAAACTCGCAGCCGACATCGCGCCGCATCAAAACGACACCCCCATCGACCCCGGCGTGCTGGCCAACGCCATGAACACGGTGCTCGATGACGACGCCATGCTCGCCAGCGACGTCGGCAACTGCCAGATGTGGGCGCGCACGTTTCGGCGCATCACCAACGCCGAATCGTTCATGCAATCGGGCGTGTGGAACGCGATGAGCTTTGGGCTGCCGACCGCGATTGTCGCGAAAATGGAGTTTCCCCAACGCGATGTGATCGCGCTCGCCGGCGACGGCGCGTTTTTGATGACCATCGGCGATTTGCCCACCGCCGCCGAATACGGCGCCAATATCGTATGCGTGGTGTTAAACGACGGCGCTTTTGGCCAAACCTATATGCAGCAAACCGGGCTTTACGGCCACACCTATGGCACCGCGTTCACGAGCCCCAACTTCGCGCAGATTGCCGATGCTTGCGGCTGCAAAGGCATCCGCGTCAGCGATCCGCGCGAGGTTGAAAGCGCGCTGCGCGAGGGGCTCGCCGCCACTAAACATCAACCCGCGCTGGTGGAAGTAATGGTGGGCAGGCGCGCTTATCCCAGGCTCTGAGCGCGCATTTTAAAAAGATCAATTAAATCAAATACTTAAGTTTTTACGATGGCGAACGGATGGCCGCGCCATGGGCGTGGATCAGGCCAAGCCCAGCACACGGTTTTTCACCGCCTGCGGCGTGCCGGCAAGATCCATGTCCGCCAGCGACGGCCCCCATGTCCATGGGTCCACCTCGAGCAAGGTGCCGAACACTTGCGCAAACGCGCGATGCAGCGGCAGCGCAAGGCCAGCTTGCTCGGCCAGTTGCACGCAAGGCACGATGGCAAACGGTAAATCGTCCGCCACCCAGGTACGCCACACGTCGGGTTGGAACGCGGGGAAGGATTTATACACCGGGTTTTGCATCGCTTCGTAAAAGGTGTTGCTCTTAAAGGCGTAGTACTGATCGATCGCCTGCGCCATCGGCGTGTGCGTCACGCCATACGCCTCGCACACGCGTTTGCGCTCGGCATCGAGTGCGTCGCCCAACACACCCGCCGCCGGCACCACGCCGTCTTGATAAAAGCCGAAAGTCTTACCGTTAAGTTTGGCGCGCTCCATCGCACCGACATTGGGCAGCACCATCGCCGGATGCACGATCAGATTCAAATTTTCCAACCCGGTTTGCAGCACCGAGGTAGCCGCGGTGAAATCCGGGAACAGCGGTTTTAGCGCCGCCAGCGCTTCCGCCGAGCGCGACGCCGGCACGGTGGCGATTTGAATGCCCTTGCGCAAGCCCTTGGGCGTCACCACCGTGCCGCTGTAGCGCGCGGCGTGCGTCGGCGCGGGCGCTTCGGTCACCAGCACGTCCTCGCGGCCCGCCTTGCGCAGCAGCGGCGTCAAACGCGCCGAGGGCCAATAGCCGTGGCTTTGCACGTGCACCACCGCGCCGCGCGCGAATTGCGGAATCATCGCGCGAAACTTCGTTTCCAACTGATGCATGTCGACTTCGATCAGCACGGCCTGCGCATCCTTTAACGCCTCGGCGGTGGTGTCGCAAACCCTGTGCAATTTGGCAAAGCCGGTTTTTTTCGACACCAGGTGTTGCGCGCCCTCCTCGACGGCAAAACCGCCGGCCTGGCGCACCGCCGGTAGCTGCGCACGGTGTTCA
>VGIF01000110.1 GCA_016868015.1 Betaproteobacteria bacterium | reverse complement strand
TCCGCGTCATCCAGCGCCGCGCATACGGACTGCGCGACCAGGAATACCTGAGGCTCAAAATCCTCACTTGCATGCTGCCAGCGCTCTGAAATGCCCCAAAATCGCCCACTCGAGTTCCTGAAGAGCCAAAATTGTAAAGTATTTGATTTTTAGTATTTATTTGTGGTCGGGGTGGCTTACAAGGGCGCAATCGTTATTGCGTCGTATGGTTGCTCAATATCCACCACCCTCGTAGTAGTAATGCGCCTCTACGTTTGTTCTTGCCCGGCGGTTCACACGACGACGAATTTCATTGGGCAAGGCAATTTACCGCCCCATTCCCGGCAGTTTCAGCTGTTTCGATTTCTCCCGATCCTCCAGTTCCTCAAACGGATCGAGAGACTCCTGCGGCAGCAGCGACTGCTGGTGTATCTGCAAAAGCGATTTGCTAGCGACGTAAACCCGGCCGCGCCGCTCGCCCTTCGGCGTGAGGTATCCTAACTCGGACAGCCGCACGAGGTCGTTGCGCGCGACTTGATCGGAGATGTCGCCCTGTTTGCGGTAGGTGGGGTTTTTCACTTGCAGGCCGATGGCGGCATCGGCGAGCGCGTTGACGACGCGTTCGTTGAGCCGGTGTTTTTTGGCGATGTCTTCCAGCGCGTGCCACAGGCGCGACGTTTCGGAATAGCGCCGCAGCAGCGTTTGCGCCTGGCGGTAATGCGCTATCAGGCAAAATCGTATCCACGGTAGCGGGTCATTTTCCGGGCGCCACGCACCTTGCCCGACTTGGGCAAGCACGGCGTAATAGTCCTGCGGATTGCGACCGACGTATTCTTCGATGCTGGAAAACTCCGGCGCTAGTATCCCTTCCAGCGCCAGCACCATGGTTTGCAACGCGCGCGCCATTCTGCCGTTGCCGTCCTTGAACGGGTGGATCATGGTGAGGTTCAGGTGCGCCATCGCGGCTCTGGCGATGACGGGCAGTTCGCTATTTTCGTTTAACGAGGCGATCAATTCGTCGAGCAGCGCGGGCAGCGCTTCCGCGGGCGGGCCTTCGTAGACGATCTGGTTGGTGCCGGTGTTGGTGATATGTATGGTGCCGGGGCGCAGCCTGCCGGGGTTCTTGCTCAAGTCGTACTTCATCATCATGTAGTGCAGGCTTAACAGCGTGCCAAGGTTATGGTTGTAGCTTTGCGGCTCCTTGGAAAGCTGGATGATGTAATCCATGGCTTCGCGGTAACCCCAGATCGCTTGCCAGTCCTCGTCGGAGGTTTTTTCGGGCGGTTCGCGATTTACCGCGGCCATCGCTTGGTCCAGCGTGACGTTGATGCCCTCGATGGTGTTCGAGCCCATGATCGCGCGTGCGTAGCTCGTGCGCGCGAGCAATCCCGTCCAGCGATTGAGCGCGTCGCTGGTCGCAAAACGGAGCTTTTCGCGCAGCTCAAGGATCATCCGCAGCACTTGCAGACAATCCTCGGGCAGGGACTTGACCTTGTAGATCATATCGAAAGCGCCTTTAAAACATAATTTTATATTTATACTAACAATATAATTTTTATGTTTCAAATTTTAATTCGATGGTGCTACGATACGCGTCAAATGGGTAAACAAAAAATTCAATTAAATCAAATATTTACAATATTTCCCTCTGGACAGCACCCGCCATGAAACTTGCTCAGATTACTGCCCAAGTCGAAAACATCAAACCCCAAAACGAGGCGCAAGCCTACGCCGGCCAGGAAAGCCTCACCTACGTCCGCTGTCGCGTCACCACCAGCGAGGGCATCACCGGCGAAGGCGTCACCGGCCGCTTTCTCGCCGAGCAAGTGGTGCATTTGCTCAATGGGGGCATCAACGCCGCAGTGAAGGGTGCCAACGCGCTGGACCACGAAGCCATCACCGTGCAGCTCGCCAAAAAATTCAATCCGCGTCAGTCAACCGGCGTGTTTGTGTCGGCGATGTCGGCGCTCGATTTGGCGTTGTGGGATACCAAGGGCAAGGCGCTGGGCGTGCCCGTGGCGCGCTTGATCGGCGGGGCGCGCGCGGCGGTGCCGGCTTATGCGACGGCGGGGCTGCCGGCGTTTTCCGAGAGCGAATTGATTGCGGCGTGTCAAAAAGCGTTGGCCGATGGTTTTCACGGCGCGAAGATTATCGTCGGCGCGGGGCGCGGCATCGATGAAGATGTCAAACGCATACGCGCGGTGCGCGCGGCCATCGGTGATGCGCCGCTGATGGTCGATGCCAACTGCGCGTATTCGGTGGATCAAGCCAAGCGCCTCGCGCATCGCGTCGCCGATTGCGACATCGCGTTTTTCGAGGAGCCGCTGCGCGGCAACGATATTGCGTCACTCATCGAACTGCGCCGTGCGATTAACATTCCGCTGGCGTCGGGGCAGATGATTCAATCGATCGCCTGGTTTCGCGATGTGCTCGCTGCCGGTGCGCTGGACATCGTGCAGCCCAACGCGGCGTTTTGCGGCGGCATCAGCGCGATCCTGCGCATCTTCGCGCTTGCCGAAGCGCATGGCGTGCCGGTCACTGGCGCGGGTGGCTTCGAGGCGGCGAATCTGCCGGCGATGGCCGGCCACCCGCACGGCGGCATGCTTGAAGTGCATGGCGCGCACGCCGCATTGCGCGAACGCTTTGCAACGCATCCGCTGTTCAAGCAAGGCCAGCTTCACGTGCCCGATACAGTCGGACTTGGGTTCTCGCTGAAAGACTAGCAGCCTTCGCCGCGTCCGGCCCGCGCGTCCATTAAAATAGGTAAGTATTTGATTTAATTTATATTTTTATTTGGCGGTGCGGTGTGTAGAATAAACCAAAATACACCGGAGGCCGTATGCGTAATCCAGCAAGCGCTGTGTTGTTGCTGACGATGGTAGGTGCGTTGACGCTGCCGGCGCGCGCGCAAAGCGCCGATGCTGCCAAAGATTATCCGCAGCGTCCGGTGCGCATCGTGTCGGGGTTTGCGGCCGGCGGCAGCACCGATTTTTTGATGCGCGTGTTGGCGCCGAAGTTAACCGAGCGTCTCGGCCACCCGTTCATCATCGAGCATCGCCCCGGCGCGGGCGGGACGATCGGCGCCCATCTGGTGGCGAAAGCCACCCCCGACGGCTACACGCTGCTGTCGATGAGTGGCGCGTTCACCGCGAACGCGGCGGCAGTGAAAACGCCCTACGACCCGATGAAGGATTTCGAGTGGATCACCACCATCGTCACCTACCCGTTCGTGCTCACCACGCGCAACGATCTGCCGGCGAAAACCGTGGCGGAGCTGATCGCGCTCAAGAAAAAGCAGCCGGGCAAATTGAACTACGGTTCGGTGGGCCTGGGTTCGGTGTTTCACCTGGCCGCGGAGCTGTTCAATTCGATGGCCGGCACCGATTCGCTGCACGTGCCCTATAAAGGCGGCGGCGAAGCGTTGACCGATATGTTCGGCGGGCGCATCGACTATATGTTCATGACGTTAACCGGCGCTTCGGCGCATATCCGCGCCAACCGCATTCGCGGCATTGCGATTTGCTCCAGGGAGCGTTCGCCGCAAATGCCGGAGTTGCCGCCGGTGTCGCAAGTGCTGCCGGGTTTTGATGTGACATCGTTCGCGGGCATGGGTGCGCCCGCGCGTACCCCCAAGCCGGTGATTGACAAATTAAATCGCGAGTTGCATGCGATCATGGCCACAGCCGAAGTCACCAAGGCGTTTACCGAAGCCGGCGGCGACATGGCGCCGCAAAGCCCGCAGGCCACCACGCGTCACTTCAGCGAAGAAATCGCCAAGTGGCGCCGCGTGGTGAAGGAGCGCAAAATAGAGGTGAAATAGTCAACCGCCGCGCCCGCGGCGGCGTTTGTGGACAACCGCGATGCGCGGGCGTAACCCAGGAGCCATGGCGAGTGCGCGCACTTGCCGCAACCCGAAAAAACAGACAGAACATTTCCCGTACGTGAACTTGCGGTAATAACCGAAGAGGCTGTTATGAGAGCAAGGCGTTTGGCGTGTGTATTTGCAGTAGGGTTAAGTTCAGGTTTGAGCGTGGGCAGCGTGGCGATAGCGCAGCCGTGGCCGTCCAAGTCGATATCGTTGGTTGTACCGTTTTCCGCGGGCGGCCCGACCGATACGCTCTCGCGCATCATCAGCGAGCCGATGCGGCGCTTTCTCGGGCAAACCGTGGTGGTGGATAACATCACCGGCGCAGGCGGCACCATCGGCGTCGGGCGCGTGGTGCGTTCCGCGCCCAACGGCTACATGGTGAGTGTCGGTCACTGGGGCACGCATGTGGTGAACGGCGCCTACTACAAGCTCGACTATGACTTATTGAAAGACCTCGACCCGGTGGGCATGTTCGCCGACAACCCGCAGGTGGTGGTGTCGAACGCGAATGTGCCCGCGAAAGACTTGAAGGAACTGGTGGCTTGGATCAAGGGCAACCCGGATAAATTAAAGTTTGGTACCGGCGGCATCGGCGGCGCGTCGCACATGGCGGGCATTTATTTCATGAACCGCGTCGGCGCCAAAACCGAATACATCGCCTATCGCGGCGGCGCGCCGGCAATGGCTGCGCTGCTCTCCGGCGAAGTCAACGTTTACGTGACGCAAGTGGCGAGCGCGGTGCCGCAGTTGCGCGCCGGGAAAATCCGCGCCTATATGGTCACCGCCAAAAACCGCCAGGCCGCCGCGCCGGACATTCCGACCGCCGACGAAGCGGGCATGCCGGGGCTGCACACTTCCGTGTGGCACGCGCTGTGGGTGCCCAGGGGCACGCCGCGCGACGTGAACATGAAACTTAACGCCGCGCTGGTAGAGGCGATGAGTGACCCGGTTGTGATCAAGCGTTTCGTTGATCTGGGGCAGGAAATCCCCACCAAGGAGGGCATGACCCAGCAAGCGTTGGCGAAGCACCACAAGGCCGAGATCGACAAATGGTTCCCATTGATCAAGGCAGCGGGGCTGCGCGCCGAGCCGGAGAAGTAATCACTCGTTTAACTTCCAGCGCCGGGGGCTGCCCACCCCCGGCCGCGGCCGGATCGAGTCACCCGGCGTTCATTCGCCGCCTTGTAGCAATCGCGGCAGCCGCCCGCTGGTCTCGCCAAGGATAAAGCCCGACAACTCGTGTAACGCTGCCTGAGTGATCGCTTCGGGCGCCAACAGCCGCCGCATTACCCCGAACCCGCCGATGTGGGTGGCGTTGATCTGAATCTTGCCTTCATCGAGTTTTGCGGTGAGTTGCAGGCCGGCATCCACCGTCAACGGCACCTCGAAATTGACGCGTTCGAGCGAGCCGCGCGCGTTATATTGTTCCTTGGCTGTGAACGCGATTTTGTAGTCGTTCAACAGCGTCTTCAGCCGGTCGCTCGCCGGGTACTCGCGCTCCAGTCGAATCGGGCCGCCGCCGGACAACACATAGTTAAGCGCCACCCGTTCCAGACGTGCAAGCTGCGCGCCAACCTGCGTGCCGCGAAATCCGTGGGCGCGCCCGCCGTCCCAGCGCAAGCTGCGAAATTCCGGCACACCGGGGACGGCATACTGCCGGGGGAATTCCGGCTTTAGCACGTTTAACTGTTCGACCAGTTCCTTGAAATAATCGTAGGTTTGTTGCAAGGCTTTTTCGATTTGTGCTTCGGCTTGCTTGGCCGGCTGCTGTGCCGTGGCCGCGCCCGTTTGGCCCTGCGCCGCTTGCCGCGCCTGTTGCTGCCGCGCCTGTTGCTGCCGCGCCTGTTCCTCGATCAATTTTTGTTGCGCCAGCGCCTTTAGCTTGTCCAGATGGCTCGGTTCGGGCGCCGGCGCCTGGGGCTTAACACCAAAGTACTGGTCCAGGGCGCCATAGCGGTCGCCGGGCGCGCGCGCAAACACCACGTCATGGCGGTATTGGCCGCGCTGCTGCGTGGCTTCGCTGGAGGTCACGCGCGCACGCACTCTGAGTACGATGGTTTGCCCATCGCTGTCCGGCGGCGATTCCAGTATCAGCGTAATTTTGGCGCCGTTAAGATCGCCGTAGTCGCTGCAGATCACCGCGCCGGTGGGCGACATCTTCTGCGTCTGCGTCTGCGTACGCAAAATCGGCCAGCCCAGCGCGGGGTTAAACGTTACCGCGACGTTCCACGGCAACTGTTGCGGCGCGGGATTCGGTTGCTTGGGCGATTCACTCATGATGTGCCGAAAAATGTCAGAGCGCAAAGCTTACCGCATTTGGCTTGCTTTGAAACCGGTTCCAAACCGATCCGGATCGCCCTCGCCGTGGACCACTTTTTTTGCACAGGCGCCATGCGTTGTTGCACGATCAGGCGCGCGGCGCTGCGCGCTATTGCAACAAAGCGGGCGCAACGTCGCGGCGCAAAGTGCATCCGATGCGTGAGCCGGCAACGCCGCGATAGCATGCAAGTAGCGGCCGGGAACAGGGAACCAAGCGCAATCCAGTTTGGCCGGGCGCAGTCGAAGTGTTGCGGGTGTCGCTCTGGCGCGATTTGACAGCAAATAAAATAATCAATAAAATCAAATACTTACAAAAATACCCTGCTGGGCACAACGCTTGCGCTTGCGCCAGCGCAGCTCAGTCCGCTCCATGCAAACCTCGTTGTGGCGACACGCCACATTCACACGCTTTTGGGTGGGCGACATCGCGTCCACACTCGCCAACCAAATGCTGGTGCTCGCGGTGGGCTGGCAGATTTACGACATCACCAACAGCGCGCTCAGTTTGGGGCTGGTGGGGCTGGCGCACTTTGGCGCGCAGTTGTTGTGCACGCTGCCCGCGGGCCACGTGGCGGATCGATATGATCGGCGCAACATCGCAACGTTATGCCAATGGCTGCAGTGCGCGGTGGCGCTCCTGCTTGCCGCCGGCAATTGGGCGGGCTGGATCAACGCCAATGTCATCTATGCCTGCGCGGCGTTGACCGGCATGGCGCAAACGTTTCAGAACCCGGCGCTGCGTTCGCTGTTGCCTTCGCTGGTGGGGCTCGCCTTGCTGCCGCGCTGTGTCGCGTTTCACGGCGCGGCGAAGAAGGCCGCGATCATCATCGGCCCCGCGCTGGGCGGCGTGGTGTATTGGTGGGGCGCGAATACGGTGTATTTCGGCGCGGCGTTGATGTTTGCCCTGGCCGGCATCATCATGTTGTCGATACCCCGGCGCGCCGCGCCGCGCGCCCTCGAGCCGGCGACGCTGCGTTACATGCTGGGCGGCTTGCACTACATCTTTGGCAAACCGGTGTTGCTGGGCGCAATTTCGCTCGATTTATTCGCTACGCTGCTGGGCGGCGCGGTTGCCCTGCTGCCGATCTACGCCCGCGATATTTTGAATGCGGGGCCCGTCGGACTGGGCCTGCTGCGCAGCGCGCCGGCGGTGGGTGCGGTGCTGGCATCGATCTTTTTGGTGTATGCGCCGCTTACGCGCAACGTCGGCAAGACGCTGTTTATCGCGGTGGCGGTGTTCGGCGTGAGCACCGTGGTGTTCGGCTTGTCGACATGGCTGCCGCTGTCGCTGCTGGCGTTGGCCGTCATGGGCATGGCGGACATGGTGAGCGTGGTGATCCGCACCTCCCTCGTGCAGCTCGAAACACCCGATGAGATGCGCGGCTGGGTCTTGGCCGTGCATTCGTTGTTCACCGGCACCGCGAATCACCTGGGGCAGTTCGAATCGGGCATCACCGCGCAATGGTGGGGAACCGTGCCCGCGGTGGTGGTGGGCGGCATCGGCACGCTGGCGGTGGCGGGCTTGTGGCTGCGCTGGTTTCCGGATCTGGTGAAACGGCAGACGCTCGCCCCGCGTAACGCTTAGGGGAAACACTGAACAAGTCCTTCGACGAGCTCCGGACGAACGCTGAGTTGTTGATTCCGTTCGTGGTGAGCCTGTCAAACCACGAACGCAATCAACGGATTCAGTTTTTCCCTAGCCGCTACAGCATCGCCAACGCACTCGCCGCCGTGGGCGGCGGGAATAGTTTGTCCAGTTGCGCCAACTGTGCCGCACTGAGTTCAATGTCGCGCGCGGCGGCATTTTCCTCGACGCGTGCGGGGCTGGAACATTTGGGTATGACGATGACGCCCTCTTGCCTCAACAGCCACGCCAGCGCCAACTGTGCGCTGGTCATGCCCCAGTTGTTGGCGAGCGCGGCAAACCGGGCGTCTAGGCAAAGCCGCGCTTGCTCCAGCGGTGAATAGGCCATCACCGGTACGCGCTTTTCGCGCAGCCACGGCAGCAAATCCCACTCGATGCCGCGGCGCGTCAAGTTGTAGAGCACTTGATTGGTGGCGGTGGCGCCGCCGCCCGCTTGCCACCATTCCAGCATCTCGGCGCGATCGAGATTGCTCACGCCGTAATGGCGGATTTTGCCGGCGCGCTGCAGTTGCGCGAACGCCTCCAGCGTTTCCACGAACGGCACGTTGCCGCGCCAGTGCAGCAAATAAAGATCGATGCGGTCGGTGTTCAGATGTTTGAGGCTGCGTTCGCACGCCGCGATCGTGCCACGCCTGGAGGCGTTGCCGGGGAGCACCTTGCTTACGATAAACGCCTCGTCACGCCGCCCCGCGAGCGCCTCGGCGATCAGTTGTTCCGAACGGCCGCCGCCGTACATCTCGGCGGTGTCGATCAGCGTCAGCCCCAAATCCAGGCCGCGCCGCAGGGTGGCGATTTCCGCCGCCCGTGTGCCACCGGCATCGCCGATATTCCAGGCGCCCTGGCCCAGCGCGGGCACGGTTTCGCCGCCGGGCAGGCATACGCGCTTTGCGTGTGACATAGTGGTTTGCCGGGGTGTTCGGTTCGCGCTACGATGATGTTTTCATGCCGCGCAGTGTGACGAATTACCGCTTGGCGCCAGCCTGAATCTAGCAACCCACGCACCATCGTGCAACATGCAGCATCCGCCCGCAACTATCCTAAGGCCATTGGAAAGACCCTCCGCGTGAAACCCAAGGTTTTGATCGTAGACGACGAAGAGCTGTCGCAGGATTTCCTGCAGCGAGTGCTGGGCAACCAATACGCGTTCGATCACGCCAGCGACGGCGCCTCGGCGATAAGCGCGGCAGCCGCCGGCCGCCCCGACGTGATTTTGATGGATGTGGAAATGCCGGGCATGAACGGCTACGACGCCTGCCGCGCGATCAAGGATGATCCCGCGACGGCGCATATCCCGGTGTTTTTCGTCTCGGCGCACAGCGCCGCGCAAGACCGCCTGAAGGCCTACAAATCCGGCGGCGACGATTATGTCGCCAAGCCCTTTAATCCGGAAGAACTCAAACACAAAATCGCGCTGGCGCTCGCCAGTCAGCGCAAACGCAACGAACTGGCGGAGAAAGGACGCTACACCACCAGCATGGCGATGACCTCGCTGCGCGAAGCGGCGAGCGCCGGCGCGGCGCTTGGCTTCTTGAGCGACATCGTGCGCCAAACCGAGCGCGAACAAATCGCCGAAACCACGCTGCACACCTTGCAACGCTTTCACTCCGGGGGCGCGGTGCAATTGCGCGACGGCGCGAACCATCTGTCGCGCAGCAGCACCGGCGCCTGCACGCCGGTGGAGGAGGCCGTGCTGGCCAAAATGGCGGGTGAAAACCGCATCGTCGACATCGGTAAGCGCACCGCATTTAACTACGAGCGCGCAACGATCATCGTCTACGACATGCCGGTGGACGACCCGGAACTTTACGGCCGCATGAAGGACACCATCGTCAAAATGGCCGAAGCGCTCGACATCCACATGCGCTCGCTGGAGGTGATCAACGGCGCTCACGCGCGCGGCGAGCGCTTGTTCGCGCTACTAAAGGATTACAGCGCGGTGTCGCGCGATGTCGGCGCGCGCCTTAAAATGCAGCGCGAAGCCCTGCAGCAGTTGGCGCGCGAAAATCCGGCGGCGGCCCACGACACGCTCGCCCAATGCCAGGCGCTGGAGAAAACCCTGGATGCGATGGCCGCGCGCCTGGACGAAGCGCTCAAAAATGAAACCGCCGCCGCGCCGCCGCCGGCGGTGACGCGCTTTAACAGCGTCGAATTGTTCTGATCGCCACGTCCAGGCCGAACTGGCGCGTGAAACGATTGCGCTGCCGCGGCTTGGTGTACATCACGATGCCCAGAAAGCCGGGCGGCGGCCGCCGCAGGCGAAAGTCGATGATTTTCATGTGCAAGACCCCGGTGGTTTTGCCGCGGCTGTTTTATCGCGGCGTCATGCTAGACTGCGCGCCCGGAGGGGCCGCACCATGAAGATTACCGCGTTGACCAAGGCGCCGGTGAGCGTCGACTCGCTGGAGCGCGCGTTGACACCGTATTTGCCGATCACCGCCTGCGCCAGCCGCGAAGCGCTGGAAAAGGAAATCGCCGACACCGACATTCTGGTGGTGCAAAACAAGGGTTTCGGCTTTCGCATCATCGACGCGGATTTGTTGTCGCGCGCGAAGCGATTGAAGCTCATCCAGCATCACGGCGTGATGTACGACGCCACCGACGCGCAGGCGGCAAAGGCGCGCGGCATACCGCTGGCGGTGACCAGCGGCTCGAACCACGCCTCGGTGGCGGAAATCACCTGGCACATCGTGCTGTGCGTGGCGAAAAAACTGGCGCCCATGCAGCAGTCGATTGCCGAGGGCAAGATGGGCCACGTGCTGTGCACCGAGCTCGCCGGCAAAACGATATGCATCGCCGGCATCGGCCGCATCGGGCAGGCGGTGGCTCGCATGGCGCGCGCCTTCGACATGCGCGTGATCGGCGTGCGGCGCAGCGCGCTGCTCGATGCCGATGCGCGCGCATCGGGTATCAGCGCAGTGTTCGCCATCGCCGATTTCAAGCAAGCCATCGCGCAATCCGATGTGATCGTGCTGGCGCTGCCGTTAAACGACGCCACCTACAACCTGGTGAGCGATGCCGAGTTCGCCGCGATGAAACCGGGCGCGCTGCTGGTGAACGTCTCGCGCGGCAACAACGTCAAACGCGTTGCACTCGAACAAGCGCTCGCGTCGGGCAAACTCGGCGGCTACGGCAGCGACGTGTGGTGGACGGAGCCCGCCGACCCGCAAGACCCACTGCTCAAACACCCGCGCGTTTACGTCACCCCCCACATCGGCGCTGAAACGCGCGAAGCCATCGACCGCATGTCGCTGATGGTGCGCGCGAACATTGATCGCCTGCTGCAAGGCGAAAAACTCGATAATATCGTAAGTATTTGATTTTATTGGTTATTTTTAAATGCACGATCTAGCCGGATAAACGCCTTTATGGATTTGGGATTAAGCGGCCAATCGGCCATCGTTACCGGCGGAAGCCGCAGCATCGGGCGTGCCATCGCCGCTACACTGTTGCGCGAAGGCGCGCGTGTGATGCTGGTGGCGCGCGACCGGGCGCGGCTCGCGGCCGCGCGCGCGGTGCTGGCGCAAGAAACCGGCGGCGACGTGTACTGCTTCGCCGCCGATCTCGAACGCGACGCCGATGCGCGCGCCATGGTGGAAAACACCATTCAAACGTTCGGCCACATCGACATCCACGTGAACTGCGCCGGCACCGTGAACCCGGCGGATTTCGCCTCGCTCACCGAAGCACGCTGGGCAGCCGTGTTCGAGGAAAAATTAAATCTTTACGTGCGCTGCCTGCGTTACGTGGTGCCGCACATGCAAGCGCGCAAGGCGGGCAGAATCATCAACCTCGCCGGCGTTGCCGGGCGCGAAGGCGGCGCCATCACCATCCCCGTCGGCGTCAACAATTCAGCGGTATTGAACCTCACCAAATCGCTCGCGCGCGCGCTCGCCCGCGACGGCATTCTGGTCAACGCGGTGGTGCCGCACATCATCGACACCGACCGCCAGGACGAAACCATGGCCAAACTCGCCGCGATCAGCGGCAAGCCCGAAGCGGAGATTCGCAAAAAACGCCTCGACGAACTACCGCTCGGCCGCATGGGCCGTCCGCAAGAAGTGGCCGACGTGGTAACGTTTCTCGCCTCGGCGCGCGCAAGTTTTGTGTCCGGCGCGGCGTGGCATGTGGATGGGGGCGCGGCGCATGGGATTTAGCAGCGGTGGTGTCGACAAATGACCGGCGCAATACCGGCCTCATTGACAACAAGCGGGTGGTGGGTCGGGATCCGGCCACTAGCTGCCGCACGGGGTCTCCGACAACCGGCCGCCCGAGCGACCGCAGCACTTCGTAACCTGCCCTTGGGCCAATTCCAGCAGGTCGGCCAGTGCAGTCGTTCGCAATTAAGTTATCGAATGGCCGCTTCTGATCTCTTTCGCCCATCGGCGGGCAGTGCCAATGGGCAGCCGCATTACTCTGATAGCCGAAATTGACCCTCTGGTGGTCCGACAGGCAGCTTAGGGTCGTGAGCACCCCTATCCCGCACCGCCGCAGTCCTACGTCACGCTAATGCGCGCTGCCTCGCTAACACTAAACCCGTTGTCCCCGCTCCAGCGAAATTCCAGCGTGCCGGATTCGGTGGCCACCGTGGTGAATTGCAAATACGGGTTGGCGGAAATCGAGGGGTGCAACTCGGCGCGGAACACTTCAACACCGTTGTAGTTGCACGTAAGCGTGGTGACGATGTTGCGCGGGATCGGGGCGCCCAGATGGGTGCGGCGAAAGCCGGTTTCCATGGTGTGCGCGACCAGGGTTTTGATTTCGATCACTTCGCCGCGCTTGGCGGTTTTGGGCACGTTCACGCGCGCGTTCATGCCGGCAGCTCCTCCAGGCACGCGGCCAGCGTGACAATCAAATGCGCGCTGTCGGACCAGAACGAGCCGTCGCTAAGCTCGGCGATGGCCACCACGTTTTGGGTGTCGGCCAGGCGCACGCGCGTGGCCACTTGCGCGCGCCCGGCGCGCGGGCCCAGGTGAAACGTCGCCATTTCGGGCAACGGATTGCGCTCGGTAAAAATGTGGATGGCCTTGACGTAATCGGTTTCGCTCATCGGGCTTTGCACGCTGACGTTCAACGGCACCAGGTGGCCGTTTTCGACCAGCGGCGGCAAATCAAGCTTGACCTTGCCGGTGTTCACCGGCGCGCCGCGGGTCAACGTGCGGATGGCCTCGGGCATGTTGTTTAACGGCGTGCGCGCCATTTGCGCGTGCGCCGGTTTCACGCCTGTGAGTGTGGCGACGGCGAGCGTGCCCGCCGTTGCCAAGAAGCTGCGCCGGGTTTTTTGCGGGTTGGGCATCTTCACAAAATATTCAATTAAATCAAATACTTACGTTAAACGCCCAACCACGCTCAGTTAAACCAGCGTGATGCCGTGCTTGCGCAGCGGGAAGCTGCGCAAACGTTTGCCGCCCATTGCCGCCGCCATGGCGTTTAACACCGCCGGCGCCGCCACGCAAATCGTCGGCTCGCCGATGCCGCCCCAGAAACCGCCGGAGGGCATGATGATCGATTCGACTTTGGGCATTTGCGCAAGTTTCATGCACGGGTAGGTGTGAAAGTTTTCTTCGACCATGCGCCCGCCCTTGACCGTGCACTCTTGCTCGAACAACGCCGAGAGGCCATACACAAACGAGCCCGCGATCTGGCGCTCGATTTGCGCGGGGTTCACCGCGTAGCCGCAGTCGGTGGCGGCGACGATGCGATGTACCTTCACCGCATTGCCTTTGACCGACACTTCCGCGCACGCGGCGACGAAGCTGTTAAACGCTTTCATCTGCGCAAGGCCGCGGAACACGCCGGCGGGCGCGGGTTTGCCCCAGCCCACGCGCTGTGCCACCGCGTCCAGCACCGCGAGATGTTTGGGCGCTTTGCCCATCAACTTGCGGCGAAACTCCAGCGGGTCTTGCCCTGTCGCGGCCGCGAGCTCATCGATGAAGCACTCGATGTAAATCGCGTTTTGGTTGATGTTCACGCCGCGCCAGAAGCCCGGCGGCACATGTGGGTTGCGCATGGCGTGATCGATCAAAAAGTTGGGGATGGCGTTGTAGCCGAACTCGAATTCGCCGGCGCGCGCAAGGCCTTGGAACGTCGCCGGGTCCATGCCCTTCACCAGCGCTTCGGGGCGCACTGCGGTCAAAATCGATTGCCCGGAAATGCGCATGTGCAAGCCGGTCAAGTTGTTGTTGGCATCCAACCCGCCCACCAGTTTGCATTGCGTCACCGGGTGAAAGCGGCCTTGGCGCATGTCTTCCTCGCGCGTCCAGCACAGCTTCACCGGCACGCCGGGCATTTCTTTCGCGATGCGCACCGCTTGCGTGACGTAATCGTGAAACGCGCCGCGCCGGCCGAAGCCGCCGCCCAAGTGGATTTTGTAAACCTCGCACTTGTCGGCGGGCAAGCCCGATGCGGCGAGCGTCGCGGCAAACGCGGCTTCGCCGTTTTGCGTGGGCACCCACACTTCGCATTTGTCGGCGGTATATTTGGCCGTGGCGTTCATCGGCTCCATCGGCGCGTGGTTTTGATACGGGTAGGCGTACACCGCTTCCACTTTTTTCGCCGCCTTGGCGAGCGCGCCACGCGCGTCGCCCGCGTCGTTGCCGACAAAGGCTTGCTGCGCATCGAGCCCTTCGCGCAGTGAGGCCGCGATGGTGTCGCTCGACACCTTGGCGTTGGGGCCTTCGTCCCACACGATGGGCAGCGCATCGAGCGCGGTCTTGGCTTGCCACCAGGTGTCGGCAATCACCGCTACCGCGGTGTCGCCCACGCGTACCACTTTTTTCACGCCCTTGCGGCCCGTCACTTTGGCCGCGTCGAAACTTTTCACCTTGCCACCGAACACCGGGCACTCGATGATCGAGGCATTCAACATGCCGGGCAGTTTCAGATCGAAGCCGTAGACTTGTTTGCCGGTAACTTTTTCGACGGTGTCCAGGCGCTTTACCGGCTTGCCGGCGATTTTCCAGGTCTTCGGGTCTTTTAACTTAAGGAAGCGCTGAATAAGTCCCCGATTGCTCTGTAAACGCGAATTCCAGTGGTACGTTCTGATTGGGAGGACGTATTCGCGAGCCACGAGGCAAGACATGAAACAAATGACGCTGGCAGCA
>VGIF01000109.1 GCA_016868015.1 Betaproteobacteria bacterium | reverse complement strand
TTAATCCTTTCGAATGATAAAAACACTCAGTTTCTCTCACTCATACTGGATCAGTTTTTAAGCGCAGGTCACGTCAAGGCGTGGTCTGACTTTTATACATACTTTTATACTTTTAGGCAATGGTGTCTGGAAAAGCGCATGGATACTAGGTTCCTGCTACACTCAGGAAAGTGCGGGCGTACTCTTAATCCGTTGGTCGTAGGTTCGACCCCTACACGCCCTACCAGTTTAGTTTGTGTTTTTGCGTTTCGTTTGCATCCACATCTGGGGCATCATGAATAATCCCGATATAAACGCAACCGCGGCCATCAAGCTCACGCACTTGTCGCACGGCGGGGGGTGAGGCTGCAAACTCACGCCAGCGTTGCTGAGCGAAATTCTGTCGAAGTCGCCGTTGACCGGCAGCTTCCCCAATCTGCTGGTCGGCAATGAATCGGCGGATGACGCCGCCGTCTACAAAATCAACGACACGCAGGCGATCGTCGCCACCACCGATTTTTTCATGCCCATCGTCGATGATCCGTACGACTTCGGGCGCATCGCCGCCACCAATGCCATCTCGGATATTTACGCCATGGGCGGCAAGCCGTTCATGGCGCTGGCGTTGCTCGGCATGCCGGTGGGCAAGGTGCCGGTGGAGATGATTGCGCAAATTTGCGCCGGCGGTAAATCGGTGTGCGATACCGCCGGCATTCCCATTGCCGGCGGCCACTCTATCGATTCGCCGGAGCCGATTTACGGCTTGGTGGCGCTGGGCTTGGTGCATCCGGATAAAGTCAAACGCAACGATCGCGCGCAAGCCGGCGATGTGTTGATCCTCGGCAAGGGCCTGGGTGTGGGGATCATGAGCGCCGCGCTCAAAAAAGGCGAGCTGCGCGAAAAAGCCTATGAGCAAATGATCGACGCGTGCACCAAGCTGAACACGCCGGGCCTCGCACTTGCCGATATGCCGGGCGTGCACGCGTTGACCGATGTCACCGGCTTTGGCTTACTCGGCCATCTGCTGGAGATTTGCCGCGGCGCCAGGCTGCAAGCGGTGCTTGAGTTCGATCAGCTGCCGATTTTGTCCGCCGCGCGTCATTTGGTGCAGCAGGGTTTTGTCACCGGCGCCTCTGACCGTAACTGGAACAGCTACGCCGCCGAGGTCAGCTTGCCCGCGGGCGCACCCGATTGGCAACGCAAGCTACTCACCGATCCGCAGACCGCCGGCGGTTTATTGGTCGCGTGTGATGCCGCAAGCGCGCCCAAGGTGCTCGAAGTGTTCGCGCAAGAGGGCTTTAAGGATGCGCGCGAGATCGGTGTGTTCAAAGCCGGGGCCAGCGGCATTGTTGTAAAATAAGTATCTGAATTTATTAATTATTTTGTAATGCTGAGGCGCAGCGTACCAAGATTGTTGGGTGCCGCGTTGTTCGCGACCTTTAGCGCGCACGCGCAACTCAAACCCGGCGAATACGTGTTCGAGCGCGGCCGCGGCGTGCTCAAGATTGCGCCGGGCAGTGGCGGTGCACACAAGTTTCATATCAACACCGTCGGCGGCAATTTTCACATCTGCACGCTTGAAGGTGTCATACGCAACGGTGAGGCGCGCATGGCGGAAAGCGCGCACGACAAGCTGCCGTGCATTGTGACTTTCAGCGCAAAAAAAAATGGCATTGCGGTGGCATCCAAGCACGAACGCGCGTGTTCGACCTACTGCGGCGTGCGGGCGCATTTCGACGGCTTTTACACGCTGCCGCCGCCAAATTGCGAGCCGAGCCGCGTGCGCCACGCGCGCAATCAATTCAAAGCGGCATACGATCAAAAGCGTTACACCGAAGCGTTGGCTTTACTAAAGCCTGTGCTCGATCAATGCGGCTCGCTACTGCACGACTACGACGACGGCTGGGTGCGCAACGATTTGGCGATCACTCATCATCGCGTGGGTAACAACGCCGCGTGCCGCGACACGCTGCTGCGTTGGGTCGATCTTGCGCGCCAAAGCGATGCCGACATTAAAGATGGTTTTCCGCCTTCCGATGCCGAAGAAATGCTGCGCTTGGCGCGGGCGACGCGTTTTAATTTGAAGTTGTGCGGCGCGCCGCTAGCCACGAGCGGCAAGCCCTGAAGGTGGTTTTACGTAAGTATTTGATTTAATTCATCTTTTTATTTTTCGCTGCAAGCAGCGGTGCAAGCGTTTTCCACACCGTCTCGAGCATGGCCGGCTGCGCGCGGATGGCGGGGTGTATACCGTCGGCCTGAAACCATTCCGGGTTTTGCGCAAAGCCGTCCAGCAAGAACGGCACCAGCGGCAGTTTGTAACGCTGCGCGAGCTCGCCATACATGGCGTGGAACTTGTGGGTGTACGTGCTGCCGTAGTTGGGCGGTATACGCATGCCAATCAACACCACTTGCGATTTGGCTTTGAGACACGCATTGATGATGGCTTCCAGATTTTTTTGCATGGTTTCGATACTTTGCCCGCGTAAGCCATCATTCGCGCCCAAGGCGAGCAGCACAATCGCAGGTTTGTGCTGCGCCAGCGTGTTATTGATGCGGCGTAAGCCCCCCAGCGTGGTTTCACCGGAGATGCTGGCGTTCGCTACCGTATAATCAATTTGCTGCTGCTTCAGGCGCTCGGCGAGCAAGTTGGCCCAGGCCTGGTCGCGAGGCAGCCCGTAACCGGCGGACAGACTATCGCCATAAACGAGGAGCGTGCGCGCGTTGGCTGTGAAGGCCAGCGGCACACACAGGGCGAATACCAACGTCCACAACAACATCAAACGACGCATCATGTCCGACACCATCTCCGCGATTGAAGTCAGCGAACTGACTAAACAGGTTACCACCGGCAGCACGCCATTGACCATTTTGCGTGACGTGAGTTTCCGCGTCGCGGCGGGCGAGGCGGTAGCGGTGGTGGGCATGTCGGGCTCGGGCAAATCGACGCTGCTGGCGTTGATGGCGGGGCTCGATACCCCCAGCTCGGGCCGCGTGCGCATCGCCGGCGAGGATTTGTTCGCACTGGACGAAGATGGCCGCGCGGCGCTGCGTGGGCGCAGCATGGGCTTTGTGTTCCAGTCGTTTCAGTTGCTAGCGTCGATGACGGCACTGGAAAACGTGCTGGTGCCGCTGGAATTGGCGGGTTTAAATGACGGGGCGGAAAAAGCCGCCGCGCTGGTGCAACGCGTGGGCCTGGGCGAGCGTTTGCGGCATTACCCCAAGCAGCTCTCCGGCGGCGAGCAGCAGCGCGTGGCGATCGCGCGCGCGTTCGTGACCTCACCTTCGATTTTGCTGGCGGACGAGCCCACCGGTAATCTCGATGCCGCCACCGGCGCGCAAATCATCGACTTGTTATTCGAACTGAACCGCGAGCGCAACACCACGCTGGTGATGGTGACGCACGATGAATCGTTGTCGGCGCGTTGCGGGCGGGTGATACGGCTTTCCGGCGGGATGTTGCAGGCATGAAATGGCTGACCGAATGGCGCATGGCGCTGCGCTTGTTGTTGCGCGATTTTCGCGCGGGTGAACTCACGCTGATCGGCATCGCGGTGATCATCGCGGTGGCCGGCGTGGCGACGGTGGGTTTTTTCACCGACCGCGTCAATCTCGCGTTAAACCGCCAGGCCAATCAATTGCTCGGCGCCGATCTGGTGGTGTCGCACGATAGGCGCTTGCCCGCCGACATGGTGGAGGCGGCCCAAAACCGCGGCCTGCAAGCCATCCACATGCTGCGTTTTCCCAGCATGGCGGTGCACGGCGACAAAAACGTGCTGGCCGATATCAAGGTGATCGAGCAAGGCTACCCGCTGCGCGGCGAAGTGCGCATTGCCGATCAGCGCCACGGCGAGGATCGCCGGGTGCAAGACTTGCCCGCGCCGGGCACGCTGTGGGCGGACGAGCGCATTTTGTCGCAGCTTAACCTCGCGCCCGGCGACAAGATCACCCTGGGCAACAGCGCGCTCACCATTGCCGCGGTGCTCACGCAAGAGCCCGATGCGGCGATCGGTTTTATCAACGCCGGCCCGCGGCTGATGTTGAATGCGGCCGATCTTGACGCCACGGGCCTGGTGCAAACCGGCAGCCGCATTCGCTACCGTTTGCAAATCGCCGGCGCGGCGCAAGCGGTCGATGCCTATCGCGCGTGGATCACGCCGCGCCTGGCGCCGGGGCAACGCATCGAGGGCATCCGCGATGCGCGGCCGGAAATCCGCTCGGCGCTGGAGCGCGCGGAGAAATTCTTGGACATCGCGGCGCTGGTGAGCGTGGTATTGGCGGCGATGGCGATTGCGCTCGCCACGCGGCGTTTTTTGCAGCGCCACCTCGATGCCTGTGCCATGATGCGCTGCGTGGGCGCGAGCCAGGGGCAGTTGATGCGCATGTATCTCGCGCATTTCATCGTGCTGGGTGTGCTGGCGAGTGTCATCGGCTGCATCATCGGCGTGCTGGCGCAGCAGGCACTGGCGCATTGGCTGGGCAGCGTGGTGGCGGTGGATTTGCCGCGCGCGAGCGCGATGCCATTCGTGCAGGGCGTGGCGACGGGTTTGGCGTTGCTGTTGGGCTTTGCGCTGCCGCCGATCATGGCGCTCGCGCGCGTGCCGACCCTGCGCGTGCTGCGCCGGGATTTCGGCCCGCCGACGACGCTGGGCATCGCGGGCTATGCCCTGGGTTACGCGGCGATCGCGGGCATGATTTTTTGGAAGGCGAACGATCTGAAGCTCGGTACTTACATTGTGGTGGGGTTCACCGGTGCAATGCTGCTTGCCGCGCTGCTGGCGTGGCTGCTATTGAAAGCCGTCGCAGGCGTGCCGGGCTCACGTCGCGGCGGCATCAGTTGGCGCTTTGGTATCGCCAATCTGCGGCGCCGGCCGCTGGGCACCATTGTGCAGGTGGTTGCGCTGGGGCTGGGTTTGATGGCGCTGTTGACGTTGACGCTGATTCGCAATGATTTGCTCGGCGCATGGCAGGCGAGCCTGCCGCCGGATGCGCCCAATCGTTTTTTGGTGAATATCCAGGACGATCAAGTGGCGCCGCTAAAACGCTTTTTCGCCGAGCGCAACGCGTCGCAGCCGACGTTATATCCGATGGTGCGCGGGCGTCTAGTCAAGATCAACGAGCGCGAAGTGAGCGGCGCGAGTTACGCCGATGAGCGCGCGCGGCGCCTGGTCGAGCGCGAATTCAATTTATCCTGGGCGGTGAATGTGCCCAGGGACAATCTGATCACGGCGGGGCAGTGGTGGCCCGCACAAAACGCCGCTCGCCAACAATATTCGATGGAAGACGGCATTGCGCAGCGCCTGGGAGTGAAACTGGGCGACACGCTCACCTTCGACATTGCCGGCACGCCGGTCGCCGCCACCGTGACCAGTTTGCGCCGGGTGAATTGGGACAGCTTTAACGTCAACTTTTTTTTGATCGCGCCGCCGGGCCTGCTCGACGGCCAGCCGGTGAGCTACGTCACCAGTTTTCATCTGCCGCCGCGCAACGGCGCGCTGTTGAATGCGCTGGTGCAGCAGTTCCCCAATTTTTTGGTGATCGACGTGGCGCAGGTGATGGTGCAGGTGCAAAAAATGATCACCCAGGTGTCTAAGGCGGTGCAGTTTGTGTTTTTGTTCACACTGGCGGCTGGCCTGGTGGTGTTTTACGCCGCGATGGCGAGCACCCAGGACGATCGCATTCAACAGGCCGCGGTGATGCGCACCCTGGGCGCGAGCCGCGCGCAATTGAATCGCGCGCATCTCACCGAGTTCGCGGTGATCGGCGCGCTGGCGGGGTTGATCGCCGCGGCGGGGGCGAGCGGGCTGGGTTATGTGCTGGCGGCCAAGGTGCTCAACGTGCCGTACAACTTAAGTCCGCTGGCGTGGTTCGCCGGCATCGTGTTCGGCGCCGTGGGCATTGCCATCGCCGGTTATCTGGGCACGCGGCGCGTGCTGGCGACACCGCCGCTGCGAGTGCTGCGCGAGTTGGGTTGAACGGCAGAATGAACGTTCATCCTTCGACAGGCTCAGGACGAACGGTTAACAAAGGAGGCGTTCGCCCTGAGCCTGTCGAAGGGTGAACGGCGGTATATACTGCGTCGATGATCGATTGGACCTCGGTGATTTTGATAATCGGCATCGTGCTGGTGCTGATTGCGCTGGTGTTGATGTATTCGCGCATGCAAACTCAAGCGCGTGCGCTAGACACCTTGTCAGGGCAGCTAGACGGCAATCTCGAAGCCAAGCACCGCGCCATGCTGCTCGATTTGCACAGCGGGCTCACCCAGCAGGGCGACCGTCTCGGCGGCCATCTCTCCGATACCAGTGAGCGGCTGCGCGGCGCGGTGGGCACGGAGTTGAAGCAAACGCGCGACGCGCTGCACGCGCTGCAACTGACGCTCACGCAAAACTTCGCGCAGCAGAGCGCGGCGTTGAACGAACGTCTGACGGAAACCACACGCTCGCTCAACGCCAAAATCGACGAGCGCCTGGATCAGATTTCCGGCAAGGTCAATCAACGGCTGGACGAAGGCTTCAAAAAAACCAACGAGACCTTCGTCAATGTGATGACGCGCCTGGCGACCATCGACGAAGCGCAGAAAAAAATCGAAGGGCTGACCGGCAGCGTGGTGAGTTTGCAGGAGCTGCTGGGCGACAAACGTGCGCGCGGCGCTTTCGGCGAAGTGCAACTCGAAGCGCTGGTGCGCAATGTGCTGCCGACCAGCGCGTTTGAAATGCAGGCGACGTTATCGAACGGCACGCGTGCCGATTGCGTGCTGCGGCTGCCGCCGCCGACCGGGCTGGTGGCGGTGGATTCGAAGTTTCCGCTGGAAAATTATCACCGCATGTTCGCGCCGGAGTCGAGCGAGGTCGATTACGCGTTGGCGCAAAAACAGTTCAAGGCGGACGTGCGGCGCCATATCGACGCGATCAGCGGCAAATACATCATCGCCGGTGAAACCTCCGACGGCGCGGTGATGTTCGTGCCGGCCGAAGCGGTGTTCGCGGAAATCCACGCGCATCACGCCGAGGTGGTCGAATACGCCATCGCCAGGCGCGTGTGGATCGTCTCGCCCACCACGCTGATGGCGGTGCTCAATACCGCGCGCGCGGTGTTAAAAGATGTCGAAACGCGCCAGCAAGTGCATGTGATCAAGGATGCGCTGGCGCGGCTGTCGGTCGAGTTTGGCCGCTTCGATGAACGCATGCGCGATCTCGCGCGGCACATCAAGCAAGCGCATGACGACGTGGAGAAAGTGCAAATCACCAGCAGCAAAATTTCACAGCGCTTTGCCCAGATCGAGGGGGTGGAGTTGGATGAGGCGCAGGGGCCGGTGTTGAAGGTGGTGGATGGCGGGGATGGCGGTAAAAACCTTTGACGCAGATTTACGCAGATGAACGCAGATTAACTACGAAACAATCTGCGTAAATCTGCGTTCATCTGCGTCTATGTATTTCATAAGTATTTGATTTTGTTTAATTTTTTTAAAAAGCGCCGGCGCGAACGCATTCTGCGTGAAACCCGCATCGACGACGCCGAGTGGGCGAAAGCGCTTAACGACTACAGTTTCACCCGCGTGTTAAACGCCGACGAACGCGCGCGCTTGAAGCAACTCGTGATCCTTTTTTTAGCCGAAAAACCGATCAACGCCGCGGGCGATTTGCATATCGACAACGGCGCGCGGTTGGCGATTGCGATACAGGCGTGCATGCTGATCCTGAATCTCGATCTCGATTGGTATAAAAGCTGGACGGAAGTGATTGTCTACCCCGGTGAGTTCGTCGCGCGCCACGAGGAAGTCGACGAAGCCGGCGTGGTGCACGTGGTCGAAAAAACCATGAGCGGCGAATCGTGGGATCACGGCACCGTGGTGCTGTCGTGGGCGGATGTGAGCCAGGCAGGTAAGGAAGATGGCTACAACGTGGTGATCCACGAATTCGCGCATCAGATCGACATGTCGAATGGTGACGCCAACGGTTTTCCGCCGCTGCACGCGGATATGAAACGCGAAGCGTGGGCGAAAGCGTTCGGCGAAGCCTACGAGCACTTTTGCAAACGCGTCGATGATTGGGAGGACACCGCGATCGATGAATACGCGGCTGAAAACCCCGGCGAATTTTTTGCAGTGGTGAGCGAAGCGTTTATCGAAACGCCGGAAGTGGTGAAGCGCGAATACCCCGCGGTGTATGCGCAGTTGGTGCGGTTTTACCGGCAGGATCCGGCGCGGCGCCTGATTTCGTAGGATGGGTGGAGCGTAGCGAAACCCATCGTGCGTACGGGCGACGGCGTGATGGGTTTCGCTACGCTCCACCCATCCTACGGTTAGCGTTTTTCGTGTGTTCGGAGTTCATCCGCCGTATTGATGTTGCTGAAGGCGTCAGCCTCATCATCAAACCGCACCTCGATAACTTTCAACGCCGCATACCAGGCATCAATTTTGCGGCCGCCGCCGGCGAGAAACGCGGTTAACCCCGGCAGTACCGATTGGCGCGTCAAACAAAATACCGGATGCGCTTGTTCGCCGGTGCGCGCCACGGCGAGGTCGGCTTGTTTTTCGTGCAACGCGGCGTAAAGGCGTGCGACCAAATCCAGTGGTAGAAATGGTGAGTCGCAGGGCACGGTGGCGACGAGCTCGTGCGTCGCCGACGAGAGCCCGCGGTGCAGGCCGGCGAGCGGGCCGGCAAAACCGCCGATGTCGTCCGGCACGACGTGATGGCCGAATGTGGCGTAGGTATCGAGGTTTTGGTTGGCGTTGATCAGTACTTCGTCGACTTGCGGCGCAAAACGTTCGAGCACGTGCTGCACCATGGATTTGCCGCGTAAGTGTTGCAAGCCCTTGTCGACATTGCCCATGCGGCGGCCTTGGCCGCCGGCGAGGATGATGCCTGTTATGAGTGAGGGATGAGGGGTGAGGAGTGGGGCGCTCATTTGTGATACGTCATTCCAGCGCAAGCTGGAATCCAGGTTGTTATGCGACGGCGCATAGCGCCGCAAATTTGCGCTGCGCGTGGGTTACAACCTGGGTTCCAGCTTGCGCTGGAACGACGAGGAGGGTTTTGCGGGCTTTGCAACATGGTCACGCTTTTACGAACCGTTGCTTTCCTGTGAACAACAGATAGTGCTTATTCACCGCCCGCCCAATCATGGTAATGCCGGTCTTCATCGCGATGTCATGCCCCATTTGCGTTAGCCCTGAACGAGAAACCAAAAATGGAATCTGCATCTGCGCGGCCTTGATCACCATTTCGGAAGTAAGCCGCCCGGTGGTGTAAAAAATCTTGTCGCTGCCGTCGATGTTCTCCAGCCACATGTTACCGGCGATGGCGTCCACCGCGTTGTGGCGCCCGACGTCTTCGACAAACATCAGGATGTCGCCGCCGCCGCTGGCCAGCGCGCAGCCGTGCACCGCGCCGGCGCTTTTGTAAATGGTCTCGTGGCGGCGCACGCTGTCGAGCAGCGCATACAACGTCGCCTGACTCAAGCGCACGTCTTCGCGCAGGCGGATGGCGTCGATTTCGTCCATCAAATCGCCGAACACCGTGCCCTGGCCGCAGCCGGTGGTGACGGTGCGCTTTTTCATTTTGTCGTCGAGGTTTGGTAACGCGTTGCGCGTGGTGATTGCCACCGCATTGGTGTCCCAGTCGACCTGCACCGCTTCGATTTCTTCGAGGGAACGGACCAGGCGCTGGTTGCGCAAATAACCCAGCGCCAGCGCTTCAGGCGCCTGGCCCAGCGTCATCAGCGTGACGATTTCGCGCTTGTCGATGTAGAGCGTCAGCGGGTGTTCGCCGGCAATGGGCGTGGGCACGCGCTCGCCGTGTTCGTTGGTGGCCTCGACCTCTGTTGTGAGTGGCCGCGAGGCGTGCGTGATGTTGGGGATGATACGGTTGAGCATGCAAGTGAACGGTAAACCGTTAATGGTGAACAGTAAACGCCGCGATCGCTCGCTGTTTACTGCTCACGATTCACTCGGCGGCGCTAGCCGCCGATATACGACATTTCGATCTTCGGCAGCTTCACCGTCTGCTCGGAGCGTATCTCCGAGTAACGGTCGCCGCGGCGGCGCCACACCTGGTTGACGAAGGTGTAGAGCTCGTCGTCGTTCGCGCCGTTACGCATCAGCGCGCGTAGGTCGTGGCCGGCGGTGGCGAACAGACAGGTGTAGAGCTTGCCTTCGGTGGAGATGCGTGCGCGCGTGCAGTCGCGGCAAAACGCCTGCGTGACCGAGGCGATGACGCCGATTTCGCCGCGCCCATCCCGGTAGTGCCAGCGCTCGGCGACTTCGCCGGTGTAGTTGGGGTCGGTCGCTTCGAGCGGCATTTCCCGGCTGATCATCGCGACAATTTCCTTCGCGCTCACCACATCATCCATGCGCCAGCCGTTGGTGTGGCCGACATCCATGTATTCGATAAAGCGCAGGATATGCCCCTGCTCGCGGAAAAAGCGCGCCATCGGCACGATGCTGTGATCGTTCACGCCGCGTTTTACCATCATGTTGATTTTTATCGGGGCAAGGCCCGCGGCAGCGGCGGCGTCGATGGCCTCGAGCACTTTGGCCACGGGAAAATCGACGTCGTTCATCGCCTTGAACACCGCATCGTCGAGCGAATCGAGGCTGACCGTGACGCGATTGAGCCCCGCCGCGCGCAGCGCCGCCGCCTTGCGCGCGAGCAACGCGCCGTTGGTGGTGAGCGTGAGATCGAGCCCGCCGATGCCGGACAACATGCCGATCAGCTTTTCGATGTTCTTGCGCATCAGCGGCTCGCCGCCGGTCAGGCGGATTTTTTCGATGCCCAACCGCTTGAACACGCGCGCCAGGCGCGTGACTTCCTCGAAGTTAAGCAGCGCCGCGCGGTCGAGGTACGGGTAATCCTTGGTGAACACTTCCTTTGGCATGCAATACGTGCAGCGGAAGTTGCAGCGGTCGGTGACCGAAATGCGCAAGTCGCGCAGCGGGCGGTGCAAACGGTCACGTGGGGCGCTGGCGAGGGCCGGCGGCATAGGGATGCTCATAAAACGGATATGGAGGCCGATTATGGCAAATCCAATGCTTCAAATGCAAGGAAAAAAATGTAATTAAATCAGTTACTTAAATAATTTCGTCGGGCGCGATAGCCGCGTTCGGTGCGCGGGTGTTTGCGCTACATCAGGATGCGCCCGCCGTTGATGTCGAGTGCCACACCGTTTAGGTACGCCGCGCTGTCGGAGGCGAGAAACACCATCGCGTTGGCGTGGTCTTCAGGATCGGGCAGGCGCCGCAGCGGAATTTGCGAGGCGATTTGTTCGATGTTCGCTTCACTGCGCAACGCGCGCACGCGCGGCGTCAAGGTGGTGATCGGCGCGATCGAATTGGCGGTGATGCCGCAGGGGCCGAGTTCGATCGCGAGAAATCGGGTCAACTGAATCACGCCGGCCTTCGAGGCCGCATAAGCGGGCGAAGTGGAGCCGAACAGCGTGCGCCCGGAAATCGACGACACGTTGATGATGCGTCCGGCCTTGGATTTTTTAAGGTACGGTATCGCGCGCTTGCACATCAAAAACGTGCCGCGCATATTGAGCGCGACGGTTTTATCCCAATCGTCAAGCGGCAGCTCTTCGACACTGGTCAACTTGCCGTAGCCGCCGGCGCTGTTCACCACAATGTCGATGCCGCCGTATTCGGCGGCGACTTTCGCCAGCGCGTTGCTCACCGATGCGTCGTCGGTGACATCGGTGCGCACCACCATCGCGCGCGCGCCGCTGCCCTGGATTTCGGCGGCGACTTTTTGCGCGGCGGCTTCATCGATGTCGATCAGAGCCAGATGCGCGTGCTGTTTGGCAAATTCACGCGCGGTGGAGGCACCGATGCCTTGCGCCGCACCGCTGATCACGGCCACGCGGCCTTTTAATTCGGGGTAGGTAGCCATAAACGTAAGTATTTGATTTTAAACAAGATTTTAAAAACATAAAATGCTAACACAGCTATGGCAATGATACACCGTTGTGTGCCGCGCCTGCGATTGCGCTGGAAGCTGTCACGGCGACGATTCGGGGTATCCAACGCGGCGCTCACGCTGCCTTGCCTGCGGTGATAAGCCGGGCAACGGCTCGCCCGGCTACTTGGCGATGGTGACACCCAGATTGGGCAACCACGTCGCCGATTGCGGAAAGAGCGCGATCACCACGATCACGATCAGCAGGCAAATCCAGTAGGGCATCGAGCCCCTGAAGATGTCGGCCAGCGTCGCCTCTTGCGGCAAGGCGGCTTTCACCGTGAAGGCGAGGATGCCAAAGGGCGGGGTGAGTAAGCCCGCTTCGATGGCGAGTATGCCCAGGATGGTGAACGCGAGCGGGTCCATGCCCAGCGCGCCGGCCACTGGCGCGAACACCGGCACCGTCAACAAGATGATCGAAATCGAATCGATCAGCATGCCGAGGATGAACCATATCAGCACCATCACCGCCAACACGCCGAATAGGCCCAGGCCTGAGCCCACGAAAAAGTCGTTGACCATGCCGGTGATGCCAGTCATCGACAGCACGCGCGAATACAGTTGCGCGCAAAACAGCAAAATCAGCAGCGGCGCGGAGGTGCGGCCCACCGACAAAATCACCTGGTAGATTTCCTTGCCGCGCATGCCTTTGCACAGCGCGAGCAGCAACGCCAGCGCCGCGCCCACGCCGGCACCCTCGGTGGGGGTGAAAAAGCCCAACCAAATGCCGCCCAGCGTCAAGCCCACCAGCAACAGCACCAGGCCGGTGCTGATCAACAACGCGCGAAACTCGGCGTCGGAAATTTCGACTTCGCTTTGCACTTGCGCATGCCTGGCGCCGCCCCCCACCCATTCGGGCTTCAGATAGGCCGCGCCGATGATGTAAGCGCAATAAAACACCACCAGGATAAAGCCGGGGATGATGCCGGCCATGAAAATTTTGCCGATGGCCTGTTCGGTCAACACGCCCCACACGATCATCAGCACGCTTGGCGGTATCAACATGCCCAGGCACGCGCTGCCGGCGATGCACCCCAGCCCGAAGCGTTTATCGTAGCCGTAGCGCTTCATTTCGGGATAGGCGATGCGTGAAAAGGCGGCGGCCGCGGCGATCGACACTCCGGTGACAAAGGCGAACACCGCGTTGGCCATGACGGTGGCGACCGCCAGCCGGCCGGGAATTTTTTTAGCCAGGCGATTGGTCAACGCAAATAAATCGCGCGCCGCGCCACACTTGGCGAGAAACTCGCCCATCAGCATGAACAGCGGGATCACCGCGAACACATAATCGCGCAGCGCTTCGTAGGCGGTGTTGGCGATGAAGGTATGCACCACGTCGATGTCGCCTTGCATCAAATAGATGCCGAGCGCGGCCGCCATGCCCAACGAAATGGCGATATGCACGCCCGCGAAAACCATCAGCAGCAACGCGCCGAGCAAAATCGCAACTTCAGTTGAGCCAAACATTTTCTTTTAAAATTAAATACTGAAGATTTTTGGCCTAATGCGGCATGCTGCCCACGGCGGGCGCGTCAAGCGGCGCGCGCATGCGCTCGGCGAACAGCAACAGGTAATTGAATGCCGCCAGCGCGGTGCCGAAGATGATTACAAAGCGCGCCGGCCACACCGGCACGCGCAACGCGCCTTCGCCTTCGAATTCATTGGAGGTCCAGGCGTGAATCGCCGGATCGATGCTGCCCCAGCACACCAGCGCGAAAAACACGGCGCCCAACGCATAGCCGAAGATTTCGAGTATGCGCCTGACCAGCCGCGGCACATTCATGATGAGCGCATCGACGCGGATCATGCCGCCGGAGCGGATGGCAAAAGGCGCCTGCAAAAAACAAATGATAACGATGGAGAACGAGACGATCTCCGGCGTGCCGCGCACCGGAGCATTGAATGCATCGCGGCCGATGACATCGGCGCAAACCAGAAAGGCGATCAAAAACGCCAATACCGCCGCAACGGCGAGCAGGGCGTGGGTGATCCAGGTGTTGAGGCGGGTGATCATGTGCAAATTCCGGGCGTTATTCCAGCCAGGGCCGCAAGCCGGCCGGCATGCCCCGGCGCAGCATCCCTGTTCGGATGCTGCGCCGGGTTAAAGCAACCGGATTTGAGCGGGTGCCTCAACCACACGCACGACTGGGCGCGGCGCTTGCCCGGGTGGATTACTTCAGGGTATAGCGCACCGGCCACTTGTGCCCCAGCCGCTCCGCTTCCTGCAGTGTGATTTGCAACACTTGGCTCGCCGGCAAGCCTTGTTTATCCAGCTCCCGCGCTTTTTCCAGCGGCCAGTTTCTGAGCGAATTCGCCCAATCGAGTCTGACCGAGTCGGGCACGGCGTTCACGGTGGTGCCGAATTTGCGCAGTTGCTCGAGTTGCTTGGGATAGTTTTCCTTGTTCACCGTGCCGGTCTTAACTTCGAACTCGCGCGCCACTTCGACCAAGATTTGCTGCACTTCCTTGGGCAGTTTGTTAAAGCGCGCCTGGTTGATGGTCAAGCCATGCCAGGTGATCGAACCGAAACCGACTTCGGTGTAGAACTTGCCCACTTCATACAGTTTGAAGTTGACCCAGCCCGAGGGGAACATGATCCATCCGTTGTAGACGCCGGTTTGCATCGAGGTATAGGCCTCGGGCAGCGACGATTGCACCGGCGTTGCGCCGGCGTATTCCAGCCACTTCAGATTCAAGCCCGCGCCGGCGAGTTTTCTGCCTTTCAAATCGGCGACGGTTTTCCACTCGAACGAGGTGCCCAGGTTGTAGCCGTTATCCGCGATCAACGCCAGCAGCTTTTGGCGGAACTTGTCCTCGAACACCTTGCTCATGTACGGCACTTTGTCGTACACCGCGCGCGCGAGTTTGACGCTCATCTCCGGATCCATGGTGCCAAAGGGCAACATCACCTGGAATGCGTGCAGCGGCAGGTTGGAGGGCTCGAAGCAAAAACAAAAACCGCCGATGTCGATGATGCCCGATTGCACGCCTTCCAGCGTGTCCGCCACTTTCACCATCGAGCCGCCGTAGCCTTCGATGAACTCGACCGTGTGTTTGGTGCGCGCGGCGACACGCTTGGTGACCTCGGGCACAAAAAAGTTCTGCATCAGATTCACGTAGGTGTTCGCCGCCGGGTGGCCCGAAGCGATACGCAACTTAAAGTTGTCAGCGTGTGCGGCGACGCTGAATAAGCCGGCGATGAGCGCGCCGGCCACTAAACGCGGAAATGCTTTCATGAACTCCTCCAACGAATTTTCAAGGTGGGAACAGCGGCGGAATGCTATCACGCTTGGCGTGCCTATGTGATTAAACATAAGCTCAGTAGTGTCCGGACGTTGAGTGCCCGAAACGTGCTAATTGGTTGATTGTAAATAAATAACAGATGATTTTTTCTGGTCTCGATTTGAACAGCGCTTTCTCGATTTGCGATCC
>VGIF01000108.1 GCA_016868015.1 Betaproteobacteria bacterium | reverse complement strand
AGATACATGCGCAGCATGCGTTCGATGCCGATCGGCGGGCGGCCCGCGCCTGTCTTCGGGTAATGCGGTTCGATCAACGCGCAGAACTCGCTCCACGGCACCAGCGTTTCCATGCGTGCCAGGAACGACGCCTTGCGCGTGGCGCGGCTGTGCTTTTCAAATCCGCTCACTGCTGCCAGCGTCATTTGTTTCATGTCTTGCCTCGTGGCTCGCGAATACGTCCTCCCAATCAGAACGTACCACTGGAATTCGCGTTTACAGAGCAATCGGGGACTTATTCAGCGCTTCCCTAATGGAACATTTAAGCGGACAACGACGGGCAGTTGGCGTTGTTTCAAAATCGACCGATAATCGACTCTTCAGCAGACGTGATATTCCATGAATCCTGTCCAGCACTCGTTTTTTAATAACAAAGCCCTACTGGGACTTTTTATCGCCGTGGGGCTTACGCTCGGCGGATGGATGCTCGGCACGCAGATCAAGGCGACACGGATGAGCGACCGTTATGTGTCGGTGAAAGGGCTGGTCGAGCGCAACGTCAAATCCGATTTGGCGATCTGGCCGCTAACCTTCAAGGTCGCGGGTGACGAACTCGCCGCGCTGCACGGCAGGACCGAGGCGGACAAAAAGGCGATACTCCAGTTCCTGACCGAACACGGCCTGCAGCCCAACGAGATCGAAATCGGCGCCATCCGTGTCGTCGACACCCTGGCCCAGGAACATGGCGGCGGCAGCCGCGCGCCGTACCGTTATGTGGTGGAACAGGTGGTGACGGTGCGCACGCCGCGTGTTGACCCAGTGGCAGAGGCTGCGCAAAAAACGATCGAACTTCTGCGCAAGGGCATCGCGCTCGGTGGTGGTCACCGGCGCGACCCGATCTACAAATACACCGCGCTCAACACCATCAAACCCGACATGATCACTGAAGCAACGCGCAACGCGCGCGAGGCCGCCGACCGCTTCGCCGCGGACTCCGGCGCCAAGGTCGGCGCCATTCGCAACGCCAATCAGGGCGTATTTTCCATTCTGGCGGCCGATAGCAGCGAGGGCTTTGATGGGCACGGCGGCGCGGATGCAAGCCTGATGAATACCGTGCGCGTGGTGACCTCGGTGACTTACTATCTCGATAACTGAGGCTTTAGCCTAATGCGCGCGCAACGCTTGCGTCACATCGCGCAGCGCAAAAAAACGCCCGCCACGTGCATTGACGTCACCCGCCACCTGCGCCAGCAGTTGCATATCGCTTAACCGGCATTCGTCAAGTAAGTATTTGATTTTATTGATTATTTCTAAATGATCATCGGCGGGGTACAAGGGCCAGCGAAAGCCCTCCAATAGCGACTCGTCAAACGCCGAACTCAGACTGACGCGAAACTCCGCCGCGCCCGTCTGGTCGCGATGGGCGGACAGCACCACCGCGGGGTCGCCCACCGCCATGCGAAATCGGCGCACGGTATTGCTCAAGAACAAATTAAACGCAAGTTCGATTTGCGCCGCGCGGCCCGCGTCCGCGGCCAGATACAACGCCGCCGGCGCGCGCGCGATCGGCAGCACATCGAGCGCGGGTTGCGCAAGTTGTTGCGCAAGCAGTATGGTGAGCGGCATGCCCCAGGCGCCGACGTTGGATCCGGTTTCCATCACCGAGGGCACATGCGCGGGCGTCACACTCGCGCCCACCACAAACCGCAACTCGACTTGCTCGCGCCCCGGCGCAATGTCGATGGCACTGCCGGCGAGCGCCAGCGGCGCGGCGCCGGTGCGCAATTGCGCCGCCCACGCGCGCAGCAAACTCAGCGGCAAACACGCCAGGGTGTCGAGCGACACCAGCGCGTTGCCCAAACCGAAATTGCGCGCGGCGCCGAGCACACCGTGCTCGTTAAGCAAGGCGGCCACCGCGTTGATGTCGGGCAACGCTTCGGGCAGCCGCAGATTTTTTCGAGCCCCTGCGACGATCACCAGCGGCAGCGCGAACAAGCGCGCGATCACAGTTTCGCCGCGATCCGGCTTGTTGACCAGCTTGGCGAGCATCTGCTGCAAATGACGATAACCTGACGCCGAGGGCGCCTCGCGCAACAGCGTTTGCAGCGCCGCGTCGTCGCCGGCCTCCATCAGTTGATCGAGTTCCAAGCGCAGGGCCGCGCGCGCCGCAGCGTCGCCCTCGAGGCTTTTTGCCGTCAGCGCGGCAAGCGGCGATGACGCGCCCGGCGCAGCCCAGCGCCGCGGATCAGGCAGCATCACTTGCGCTTTCGCGGTTTGCCGCGCGCAGCCCGTCTTGTGGCTTGGCGAAGGGCTCCACCGCCCGACACACCGGACGGCTCATCAGTCCACGCGCGCGCCCGATTCACGCACCACTTTGCCCCACTTGGGAAAGTCCGCGCGGATGATTTGCGCGAACTCGTCCGCGCCGCCGCCCGCGGCATCCGCACCCTGCAACCGCAGCATATCGCGCATCGCCGACGCGCCCAGCGCCTGGTTAAGCTCGGTGTTAACGCGCGCGACAATCGCCGCCGGCGTTCCCGCGGGCGCGAGCACGCCGAACCAATTCACCACCTCATAACCGGGCACGGTTTCCGCGATCGCCGGCAAGTCCGGAAACGACGGCGAACGCTTGGGGCCGGTGACCGCCATGCCGCGCAATCGACCCGCCTTTACCTGCGGCGACAACGGCACCGCGCTCGCGATGGTGAGCCCCACCTGACCCGCAATCAAATCGGTAATCAGCGGCCCGGTGCCTTTGTACGGAATGTGATTCAGATCGACACCGGCCATCGATTTAAACAACTCCATCGCCAAATGGCTCGACGCGCCACTGCCGCCCGACGCGTAATTGAGCTTGCCCGGCTGCGACTTGGCGAGCGCAATCAACGCCTTGACGGTTTTCGCCGGCAACGACGGGTTCGCCGCCATCATCAGCGGCACTGTTACGAACTGCACCACTGGCGTGAAATCCTTGATCGCATCGTACTGCACCTTTTTGTAGAGGTGCGGGTTGATCACATGCGGGATCGAGGTGAACAGCAGCGTGTGGCCGTCTGCGCCCGCACGCGCGGCGATTTCGGTGGCCAGCAAGCCGCCGGCGCCGCCGCGATTATCGACCACCACTTGTTGGCCGAGACGCTCGGTCAACTGTTGCGCGGCGATGCGGCCAAGAATGTCCGCCGCGCCGCCCGGAGGAAAGCCCACGATCAGACGCACCGGGCGATTCGGGTATGGTTGCGCGGCGAGCGTTGCCGAGACCATCAGCGCCGAAACCGCGGCGAAGCCGCGCCACGTACAATGCCAAGCCCGGCTGCCACCCGCACCTCGCAACGCGGGTGCGCGCCTGGCCGCCCAACCTTCGAATAACTCAACGCTCATCTCACCACCCCTGGCACTCAACACTGACACCGCTTACGCCGCCGGCCGCTGCGTTTTTTTGTAGCGTCCAATCGGCACCAGTTCCGCCGTCGTGCCGCCCGGCGCCTTGAACTTCACCGGGATCACCCCCGGATCGCTGATGATGGTGCAGCCTTGTTGCTTGATCTTTTCGGTATAGGCCTCGATGTCCTCGACTTCGATGGCGAAATGATGAATGCACGGGCCTTCGCCGGAAGCCCTGGATTCCGCGGAGTCGGTGCCCTCGTCGTATTTGATCAGCGTGAAATCCATCGCGCCGTCGGTCAGGTGCCGCGACAAATGATCGCGTGTTTTGCGCGTTTCCACCTCCCAGAAGCCGAACACCTTTTGATAAAACGCGGTGGTCTGTTCGAGGTTTTCGACCTTTAGCGCGAGGTGAACAATGCGGTTATCCATGACTATCTCCCGATGAAATCAAAACTCGTAACCCGCCGCGGCAAGCATGGGCTTGGCGGCGGGGGCGGTCAAACGCAAGATAAAATCCCGCGCCGCCGCGGCATGCGCGCTTGTCGCGACGCAGCCCGCGGCATAGGTCGCTTTTTGTTGAAACTCGTGCGGCAGCGCGCCAGCGTAGGTGACGCCCTCGATCGGCAGGATCTCGGTCTTTTGCGTGATGCCGATGGCGTGTGCGTCGCCGTTCGCGGCGAGCCAGTTCATCGCCGCGTTGCCGTTGGGAAACAGCTTCACCTTGCTCGCCACTTCGGCGGCGATGCCCAATTTTTCAAAACACTGCATGACGATTTTGCCGGCGGTGGCGATCGCCGGATCGGGAAACGTGATCACACTCGCCGCGCGCAAGCTCGCGCGCAGACTCTCGGCGCTTGCGATATCGGGCTTGGCCACTCCCGCGCGCACCGCCACTCCGGTGCCGACCTTGCCCAGGTCGTAGCGGCGCGGCGCGAGAAAACCGCCGGCGATCAATTCATCGATCATCACATCGGTTAGCACCATCACATCCGCTGGCGTACCGGTGAGCGCCCTGGCTTTCATCGCACCCACCGCACCAAATTCGGCCCGCACCTCGTTAGCGGTGTCGCGCTCAAATTCGCGCATGACTTGCTGCACCACGGCCTGCGCCGCACCCGCACTTAAAATATTCAATAAAATCATACTATTATATTCATATCGCGGCGGCAATGGCAGCGCCCATCTGCTGCGTCGAGGCGCTGCCGCCCATATCGCGTGTCAACACCTTGCGCGCTTTGACCACCGCTTCGGTGGCGCGCTCCATCAAATCCGCCGCACTCAACGCCGCCGGCACCTTGTGCTTGTGGCCCAACCACGCCAGCAGCATTTGCCCCGACATGATCATGGCATAGGGGTTGGCGATGCCCTTGCCCGCGATGTCGGGCGCAGAGCCGTGCGTGGCCTGCGCCATCGCGCGTTCGGGCCCGGCCGAAAGCCCCGGCGCAAGCCCCAAGCCGCCGACCAGGGCGGAAGCCGCGTCCGACAAAATATCGCCGAAGGTGTTGGTGGTGACGATCACGTCAAACTGTTGCGGCTTCATGATGAGCTTGGCCGCCATGGTGTCGACCAGCACTTCGTTAAACGTCACGTCGGGGTATTCGGCGGCGACCTTGCGGCATTCCTCGGCAAACATGCCGCAGGCCATTTTGAACACGGTATCTTTGTGCACGGCGGTGACGATTTTACGTCGGCGCGTGCGCGCGAGATCGAACGCCGCACGCGCCACTTTTTGCGAACCCTGGCGCGTGATCACGCGGATGCCAATAGTCATATCTGGCGTCGGGCGAAATTCGCCGTAGCCCAGATGCACATTGCGGTCCGGCGGAAAGCCCTCGTTGTTTTCGCGCACGATGACCAAATCGACATCAGGGTAAATGCACGGCACGCCGGGATAGGATTTCGACGGTCGTATGTTGGCGAACAAATCGTAATGCCGCCGCAAAATCGGATGCGGGTTGATCGAGTTGGGATTGTTCCGGGGATACGCTTGGTGCCCGATCGGCCCCAGCACCCAGCCATCGAGCGTGTCGAGTTTGTCCAGCGTGCCCGGCGGCAGCGTGTTGCCCAGTTCGTCGAATGCTTTTTTACCGATCGGCACCGGGTGCCAATCGATGGCGAGATTGGCCTTCGCCGCCGCCGCGAGCATGACCTCGACGGTTTGCGGCACGACTTCGAGCCCGATGTCGTCGCCCTCCAATATACCGATACGTAACGCTCTCACCGTAGGCGCCTCGAAAAGAGCCGCATTTTATCATGCCGGCCCCGCTCAACCTGTGTAACCATAAGGACATGAAAGCGCTCTACAGCCCCCGCACCGTGACCGACGCGCATTTGATTCGCGGTTACTTGCAATCCCACGGCATCGAAACCCTGGTGCGCGGCGAATTCCTCGCCGGCGGCATCGGCGAATTGCCCGCCGGCATGTGCAAGGTATGGGTGGCGGATGATGCGAACTTCGAACGCGCCGATCGATTGTTGCGGGAATTTTTTCGCGGCGACACGGCACGCCGGCTCGCGGCAAATCAGTGGCGCTGTGCCGCTTGCGGCGAAACGCTCGAAGGCCAATTCACCGATTGCTGGCAGTGCGGCGCCGCGCGGCCCGGGTAAGCGCGGTAGCTGCGCGGCGGGATCGAGCACGCGCGATGCGCAGCGCAAGGCTCTAACAGCGCCATAGGCCAAATGGCCTATGGCGGTTTTGGCGCTCGCTGCGCCGGTAAAATAGGCATCAGCGTCTCGACCAAACCACTTCGAATCAAAAATGTCGAGCATCGCCGCCAGGCGCGCAAACATTACTCAGCAGGCGTTTTAATCTTGCTCATGCCAACTTGCGCAGCCGGTAAAATATATCAATAAAATCAAATACTTATAATTTTTACTAAGCACCAGTACCAATGAAGTTGGTGCGGTAATGTGGCTTACGTACTGCGATGCGCATGTCATCGCGCTAACATCACGCCAACATCACGCCACCATCGCACCCACCGATCGCCATGGCCCGCCCTTCCCTTGTTCCTCACGACGACCCGCGCCAGGCGCTGCGCATGCGGCGCTATTTTCTCGCGGTGGGCGCATCGTTGTCGGTGCTGGCGTTCTTCGGCCTGCTCTACCTCGTCGGCTACCTGGAGCCCCTGGGCGTGGTGGTGGCAACAGTGGGCACCCTGAGCCGCATCCTCGCCTACTACGTCGCGGTACGCACCGGCTTTAATCTTCGCTTTCAAGACCCCAGCTTGACGCGCGCGCAAATGGTGAGCGCGTCCGCGGTCATCTGCGCCACCGCTTTTTTTATCAAGAGCGAGGTGCGCGACATCGTTTTGCCTATTTTGTTGATGGTTTTTTATTTCGGCATTTACCGGCTGGATACGCGCGCGATGACGCACATGGCGCTGGTCGCCATCGGCTTTTACGGCGCGATGCTTGCCATGCTGTATGGGCTGCGCCCGCACAGTTTGATGCTGCCGCTGGATCTGCTCAATCTACTCATCCTGGCGGTGGTGACCTTGTGGTTCGGCACCGTGGGCGGCCACGTCACGCGGCTGCGGCGCGAGTTGGCGCTGCGCAAGGACGCGATCGAAGCGCTGCTCGAGCGCGATGATTTGACCGGTGTCGGCAACAGGCGTTTTCTCACGCATATGCTGGAGCAGGAAAAAAGCCGCGCCGAGCGCAGCGGCGGCACGTTTTGTGTGGCCATGCTGGATCTTGACCACTTCAAAATGGTGAACGACACCTACGGCCATCCGGCTGGCGACAAAATACTGAAAACGTTCGCCCAGGTCGCGCAAGTAGGGCTGCGCAAAATCGACTATTTCGGGCGCTACGGCGGCGAGGAATTCACGCTGATCATGTCCGACACCGACCTGGTGGGCGCGCGCGTTACCACCGAGCGCCTGCGGCGAGATCTGGAAAACACGCGCTTCGCGGAAGTCGATGCGGCACACGTACAAACGGTGTCGATCGGTATCGCTGAATACCGCCGCGGCGAATCCATCGAACAAATTCAGTTACGCGCCGACAAGGCAATGTACAAAGCCAAGGCCAAGGGGCGCAATCGCATCGAAGTGGACGACGAAGCGCCGCGCAACACCAGCACGCCGCTGCGCACCACGCAGGTGGCGTAACCCAAGTCGTGCTTGCCGGGCGTACGCCGCGAATTACCGCACGCTCCAGCCCGTCCAACTGCCGTTTCTGGCTTAAAACACCACCTCCACCAAATACGGCCCGCGGTGCGCCAGCGCGCGTTTAAACTCCAGCGCGAGTTCTTCAAGGTTGGTGGCGCGGCTAGCCGCGGCGCCAAAGCCCTTCGCGATCGCCAGCCAATCGATCGCCGGTGCAGCGAGGCTTAACATGCTAATCGCATTTTTACCCGGCGCTTGCGCGCCGACGTTGGCGAGCTCGTTGAACAACACCTTGTAGGCGCGGTTGGCGAATATCACCACAGTGACGTCAAGCTGCTCGCGCGCCATGGTCCATAACGCCTGCTGCGTGTAAAGCGCGCTGCCGTCACCCAACAACGCCACCACCTTGCGATCCGGCGCGCCCAGCGCCGCGCCCACCGCCGCGGCCATGCCCCAGCCGATGGAGCCGCCCACGATCGACAGCCAATCGTGCGGCCGTGCACCCATGGTTTTTTCGGTAAACGTGCGGCCGCTGGTGATGGCCTCGTCAAGCACGATGGCGTTCGCCGGGATCAACGCATTCAAAATATCGCCCAGGCCTTCCAGCGTGATCGGGCCCGCCGGCGGCGCGACGTTAAACGTCGAACCATGGGCGAGCGGCGGTGTATCGCGCGCGTTGAGTTCGCCGGCAAGCGCTTCCAGCGCGGCTTCGAGATCGTTTTCCGCTGCCGCGACGTGGATCACCTCGCAGCCTGGCGCAATCAGCACGCTGGGCTTGTTCGGGTAAGCAAAAAAAGCCACCGGAATTTTCGCGCCCACCAACACCAGTTGCCGGGTGTTTTTCAACGCTGCCACCGCCGGATCGACCAAAAACGGCAGTTGCGCAACCGGCGGGCGCCCGGCGCCGCGCTCGACACGCGCGTTGGCCGCCTCCGACCACAGCCCACAACCGGTTTTCGCCGCGATACGCCCGGCCCAGTCGAGCGCTTTGCCTTTCAGTGCGGCGTTGCCCAGTAACAGCGTCGCCGCCGCGCCGTTTTGCAGCGCGCGCGCGCCGGCTTTGATGGCATCGGCGCTCGCACCCGCGGGCGGCGCGGGTTTTGCCACTTGCGCCGGGCCGTCAGCCTCGCCCCACGCGGTATCGGCGGGCAAAATCAGCGTGGCGATTTGCCCTGGCGCCACGCGTGCGGCTTCAATGGCGAGCGCGCCATCGGCGGCGATAGCTTTGGACGCGCGCGAGGTTTTCACCCAATCCGACATCGGCCGCGCCACCCCTTCGATGTCCGCGGTCAGTGGCGCGTCATGTTTGACGTGATAGGTCGCGTGCTCGCCGACAATGTTGACCATGCCGGAGCGCGCTTTTTTGGCGTTGTGCAAGTTCGACAACCCATTGCCCAACCCCGGCCCCAAATGCAACAACGTCGCCGCCGGTTTACCGGTCATGCGGTAGTAACCATCGGCCGCGCCGGTCACCACGCCTTCGAACAAACCCAGGATGCAGCGCACGCCCTCGACGCGGTCGAGCGCGGACACAAAATGCATTTCCGAGGTGCCGGGGTTGGCAAAGCACACATTGACCTCGCCGTTGACCAGCGTGCGCACCAGGCTTTCTGCACCGTTCATGCTTTGCTCCCCGTCAAAAAAAACGATTAACCAAGGTGAACACGGATGAAACCCAACTTGATGCACTTATCCGTGTTCATTCGTGGTTAATTGATCTTTATGTGCTCCCTAATCCGCCCGCGCCCCCGAGGCCTTAACCACCTTCTCCCACTTGGCATTCTCGGCACGCAAAAAAACGCTGAATGCCTCGGGCGTGTTGCCCACCGGATCGGCGCCCAGCGTGGCTAGGCGTTCTTTCACGTCCGCCGCGTTGAGCGCCCTCACCGTCTCGCCGTGTATGCGCGCGAGCCGCTCCTTCGCCATTTTCGCCGGCGCGAACAGGCCAAACCACAAATCGGCATCGAAACCGGGAATGCCCGCCTCGGCCATCGTCGGGACATCGGGCAGCACCGCGGCGCGTTTTGCGCTACCGACGCCCAAGGGCCGCACGCGGCCTTGCTTGATAAACGGCAGCGCCACGATCGGCAAGTCGAACAGCATTTGTATCTGCCCTGCGAACATTTCGGGATACACCAGCGCCGTGCCCTTGTACGGCACGTGCACGATGTTGATGCCCGCGATCAGCTTTAACAATTCGCCCGACAGATGAAACTGCGTGCCGATGCCGGATGAGCCGAAATTCAATTTACCCGGCCGCGCCTTGGCGAGCGCGATGAATTCCTGCAACGACTGCGCCGGCACTTGCGAGGCCACCATCATCACCATCGGCGAGGTCGCCACCTGCGTGATGCCCGAAAAATCCGTCAGCGGATCGTACGGCCGTTGGCTATACAAATAAGGGCCGATGGCATGCGTGCTGGTGGTGCCCAGTAGCAGCGTGTAGCCATCGGGCACGCCGCTGGCGAGGATGCGCGAACCGAGCGTGCCGCCGGCGCCGGGACGGTTGTCGACGATCACTTGATGGCGCCATTGCTCGGACAATTTTTGACTCACCACGCGCGCCAGAATGTCGGTTGCGCCCGACACCGGAAACGGCACCACCATGCGCACCGGTTTCAGCGGAAAATTCTCCGCGGCATGTGCGCCGCCGGTGGCGAGCGCCGAAATCAACGCGGTCATCAGCGGCTTAAAAGGCAAATAAGGCCCCATAAAAATATTAATTAAATCAAATACTTACGTTAAATCATCGCTACCTGGTTATACGCCGCATGAGATCGATCAATTTTCCTTTGGCTTCAAACCCCACGCCCGGCAGTTCGGGCATGGTGACGTAGCTATTCGCGATCGGCGTGTTATCGGCAAAGCCGCCGAAGGGTTGAAACACATCGGGGTAGGATTCGTTGCCGCCCAACCCCAAGCCCGCCGCGATATTCAACGACATCTGGTGCCCGCCGTGCGGACAACAACGCCGCGGCGACCAGCCGTTTTGTTTGAGCATGTCGATCGTGCGCAGGTATTCGACCAGACCATACGAGAGCGCGCAATCGAATTGCAGCCAATCGCGGTCGCTCCTCATGCCGCCATGGCGAATCAGGTTGCGCGCGTCTTGCATCGAAAACAGATTCTCGCCGGTGGCCATCGGATGCTGATAGTGATTCGCCAACTCGGCTTGCAGCGCGTAATCAAGCGGGTCGCCCGCTTCCTCGTACCAAAACAACCCATACGGCGCAAGCGCCCTGGCGTATTCGATCGCGGTTTTGAGATCGAAGCGGCCGTTGGCATCGACCGCGAGATTTTTGCCCGCGCCCACTACCTTGATCACCGCTTCGATACGTTTGATATCGTCGGCGAGCGACTCGCCGCCGATTTTCAGCTTGACCACCGAGTAGCCCAGATCGAGATATTTTTTCATCTCGTCCTGCAGCGCGGTAATATTTTTGCCGGGGTAGTAGTAGCCGCCTGCTGCGTAAACGAACACTTTATCGTCGACTTGGCCGCCGTTGTAACGCTCGGCGAGCAGCCGATAAAGCGGCTTGCCCGCGATTTTCGCCACCGCGTCCCACACCGCCATATCGACGGTGCCGATCGCCACCGAACGCTCGCCGTGCCCGCCGGGCTTTTCGTTGGCGAACATCGCCGCCCAGATGCGCTGCGGATCGAGATTGTCGCCCGCGTCGTTCAGCAACGACTTCGCATCGGCCTGCATGATGCGCGGAATAAAACGCTCGGCCAGCAACCCGCGCTGCGCGTAACGGCCGTTGGAATTAAAGCCGTAACCGATCACCGGCTTGCCCTCGCGCATGACATCGGTGACCACGGCCACCACGCTGGCATCCATCTTGGAAAAGTCGATGTACGAGTTGCGAATGGCCGAAGCGATGGGCGCGGCGGCGGAATGGATGGCGGTGATGCGCATGGCGTTGAGCTTTGTGGAACGAAGGCGCGCAGTTTAGCGGAGGCGCGGGTGCGAGTCACGCGAACGGCGGATTACGTTACTATTGATTTTTCACCCGCTAAACTCAGCGCTGACTATTCCGCTTCGTTTACCTCAAGTCGTGATAACGCCCACGTGTCGTTCCCGCGCAGGAGGCGGGAACGACACATCAGGCGAGCGTGACGAAATCGGTAAACGAGACTAAACAGTGCCACCGAAAGCAATTTTTCGACTCCCATGAAAATCGCCATCGCCGGCGGCGGCATCGGCGGCCTCACCACCGCTTTAGCGCTAACCCAAGCTGGCATCGCCGTCACGGTATACGAACGCTCATCGCAACTCGTCGATCTGGGCGCCGGTATCACTCTCGCGCCTAACGCCACGCGCGTGCTCTACCACTTGGGGCTAGGGCCGGCGCTGGAACAAACCGCGGTGACGCCACCGGTCAGCGAGTATCGCCACTACCGCACCGGCGCGGTTATCATGCGCATGGTGCCGAAGGATTATCGCCAACTTTTTGGCGTCCCTTATTTACGCATGCACCGCTGGGATTTGCAGGAGGCGATGATCAACCACCTGGCCGAAATCGCACCGGGGGCGTTGAAGCTCAACGCGCGCGTCGAGCAACTGGAATCGCGCGGCAGCGAGGTGAAGATCACCTTTGGTGATGGCCGCGTGGAAACCGCCGATATCGTGATCGCCGCCGATGGCATCCGCTCCGCCCTGCGCGAGAAATTGTTCAGCCCGGCGCCGCCGGTATTTAGCGGTTACGTCGCATGGCGTGGGCTGGTCGATACCGCGACCTTGCCGCCGCAGTTGCGCGAATCGGCGGTGGCCTTCGGCCAGGGGCGGCACATCAATCGTTATCTGGTGCGGCGCGGCGAGCTGCTCAATTTCGTCGCGGTGGCGCAGCGCACGCAATGGGCCGAAGAAGGCTGGGCCATCCCCGCGCCGCGCGATGAATTTCTCGACGAATTTTCAAGCTTCGACGAAGGCACGCGCACCATACTGTCGCGGGCGGCTCAGGGCCAGGTGTTCAAGTGGGGATTGTTTGGCCGCCCATGGCTCGAACAATGGCACAGCGGACGTGTTGTGCTGCTCGGTGACGCGGCGCATCCAATGCTGCCGTTTCTCGGCCAGGGCGGCGCCAACGCGATCGAAGACGCGATGATCCTCGCGCGTTGTCTCGCCTCGCAAGCCACGCCGCAACAAGCCTTCGCACTGTATCAAGCGAGCCGCGGCCCGCGCACGCGCAAGGCAACCGATGAAGCCGCCAAGCGCGGCGAACGTTATCTCGGCGAGCCCACCGCCGACAGTCTGAAGGGCGACAACCCCGAGGGGCAGTACGCCTACGACGCGGTGGCCGGCCCCCTCGGCGTGTAAGCGCAGCCTCCCTTCGATCATTGCGCATTGACAAGACGCGGCGCTTCGGCGACAGTGCGCGCCTTTCCAGGGAGGAGCCATGAAAAATAATCTCACTAAACTCGCCGCGCTGCTGGCCGCGGCGGCACTACCCACGCTCGCCGGTGCGCAAGCCTATCCCGCGAAGCCGATACGCATGATCGTGCCCTTTCCGCCCGGCGGCGGCGTCGATTTCATGGGGCGCAATATCGGCCAAAAACTTGGCGAGCGGCTGAGCCAGCAAATCATCATCGACAACCGCGCCGGCTCCAACGGCATCATTGGCCTGCAGGCGCTGATGGCCGCGGCGCCGGATGGCTACACCATCGCCAGCGCCTCGGCCGGGCCGCTGGCGGTGAACCCGCATGTTTACAGCAAGCTGCCGTACGACACGCTGCGCGATTTCAGCATTATCGCGCGCGGCGTGGATTTTCCGCTGCTGCTGTTGACCCACCCGTCGCTACCCGCGAAAAACCTCAAGGAGCTGATCGCGCTCGCCCGCTCCCGGCCGGGGGAGTTGGCGGCGGCGTCCTCCGGCTCAGGTAACTCCGATCACCTGGCGCTGGAATTGTTCAAGTCGATGGCCAAGCTTGACTTCATTCACGTGCCGTACAAAGGCGCGGGGCCGTCGACCGTGGCGTTGCTCTCCGGCGAAGTGCAACTGATGTTCGCCAGCATTCCACCTACCCTGCAGCACGTGCGCGCGGGCAAGTTGCGTGCGCTGGGCATCGGCAACGCGCAGCGCATACCGTCGCAACCGGACTTTCCGACTATCGCCGAAGGCGGCCTGCCGGGCTATGAAGCGTACTCGTGGGGCGGCGTCATCGGCCCGGCGAAAATGCCCGCCGAGTTGGTGCAAAGACTGAACCGCGAAATCAATGAAGTGTTAAAAACCAGGGACGTCGCCGAGCGCTTGCTCGCCGGCGGCACGATACCCATGCCCGCCACGCCCGAAGCGTTTGTCGAGTTGATCCGCGCCGAGCTGCAAAAATGGGGCGCGGTGGCGCGCGCGGCGAAAATTCGCGCAGATTAAAAAGTGCAATAAAATCAAATGCTTACGTATTTTCCGCGGGATTTGGCCGATCCCCCGCAATGCGCCCATCCACCAACTCGATAATGCGATCGCAGCGCGCGGCCAATCGCGGGTCGTGCGTCACCACTAAAAAAGCCGTGCCCTGCTCGCGGTTAAATTCGCGCATCAATTCGAAAATGCTGTCGCTGGTGTGCGTGTCGAGATTGCCAGTGGGCTCATCGGCGAGCACCAAACGCGGGGAACGCACCAGCGCGCGCGATCGCCACGCGCTGCTGCATGCCGCCGGAGAGCTCGCCGGGTTTTTTGCGGTGAGCATCCTTTAACCCCACGGCGTCGAGCAGCCCCGCCGCGCGCGCGCGTGATTCAACCGTGGCGTGATCGCCGTTGATCAACGCCGGTAACATCACGTTTTCCAGCGCGGTAAACGCCGGCAGCAGGTGATGAAACTGAAAAATAAACCCCAGCGTGGCATGCCGCGCGTGCGTGCGCGCATCGTCGCTTAACTGCGTGACATCGTCACCCGCCAAACGGTAAAGCCCGCTCGACGCGCGCTCCAGTAGCCCGATAATGTTGAGCAGCGTGCTTTTGCCCGAACCCGAGGGCCCGATCAGCGCGGTAAACTCCCCCGCCGCGATGTCCATGTCGATGCCGTGCAACACCTCCTCGGCGTTGGGCAAACCCTCGTTATAGGTTTTGCGCAAACCCTGCAGCGTAAGCAGTGCGCCGGCGCTCATGCGCGTATCGCCTGCGCCGGATCGAGATCGGCCGCATTGCGCGCGGGCAGCACCGCCGCCACCACGCCGAGCAGCGTGGACACCAGCAGTACGAACCCCATCAACCGGTAATCGAATTGCAGCGTAAACAGCGGCGTGCCGGCGGTGGTGCGCAACACGCGACTGAAAATCGCCACCAGAATCAATCCCAGCCCCGAACCCAATAACGCGCCGCTAAAGCCGACGATGCCGCCTTGCCACAAAAATACCCGCTGCATCTGCCCGCGGGTGGCGCCCACCGCGCGCAGGATGCCGATCTCCCTGCGTTTTTGCACCACCGACACCACCAGCACGCTGGCGATGCCCAATACCACCACCACGGTGACAAAGCTGCGGATCAGCAGGGTCATGACGTTTTGATTGTTGATGGCGGTAAACACCTGCCGGTTCACCTGTATCCACGACTCGATGTCCTGCCCGGTCTGCGCGCGCAGCCGCACCGCCACGCGGTCGGCTTGCATGATGTCGTTCACCGACAGGTCGATGTTGGTGATGCGCCCGGTGATGTTGAGCAGGCTTTGCGCGGGGCGCAGGTTGATGTAAATGTAGCGGCGATTCAATTCGCGGCTGCCCAGATCGAGCAGCGCGCGAATTTGAAACACCTCGGATGCGCCCTCGGCCGATTGCACGCGAAATCGATCCCCCAGCAGCGCGCCCAGATCGTTGGCGAGATCCACGCCGATCAAGGCATCCCCCGCCTCTAGCCGCGGCACGCCTTGAACGATTTTGTCATCAAACCGCACCACGCGTTGATACCGCTCAAGCTCGGTGCCAATGAT
>VGIF01000107.1 GCA_016868015.1 Betaproteobacteria bacterium | reverse complement strand
CCGCGCGCACCTCGGCGACGATGCCATCGAGCGTGATCGCCGGCGCCAGTGTGTAGCCCGGCATCGCAACGTGTATGCCGTGCGCCAGCGGCCCGGCGGCAAGAAAGCCAAAGGTTTCCTTGGCGCACATTTGCCAATAGCCGCCGTGGATAAACACCAGAATCGGCCCCGGTTTATCGGCGGCGAAATAATCAATGCGATTGCGCTCGGCGCTCCCGTAGCGCAGATCGAGATGTTGCGGCATCGCTGCCCGCAACCGAGCGCTGCGCGCTTCAAAATCGGCGAGCAGCACGGCACTATTCGCCACCGCGTTGGTGTTGTCGTACGCGGCGTCGAGCGCCGCGCGGTCCATGCCGCGGTAGAGCGTCATCGCAACCTCACGCTCTATTTTGCTGAGCTAAGTACGCGCGCCAACCGCCCAACGCGGTGATATCGCGCGCGCCGGCCACCGCATAAGCTTCGCACAAAAAGCCTTTCACCTTGCGACCGTCAGCGAGCGTCAGCGTGCCGATGCCCAGCGGCGGGGGTATTTCCGCCATGAACGCGCCCAAGGCTGCGAGGGTCAGTGCCCACACCTCCACCACAATCGGCGCGCCGCCCATGGCTACGCGCACCAGCCCAGGTTTGGGCGGTTCGGCATAGGGCAAGGCATAAAGCTTGTAGTCCGCCGCAGTTTGCGTCGCTTCGACGAGCCGCGCGCCGCGCGACGTGAGTTGATGGTTCAACGGCAGGCCACTCAAATGCGCGCCGACCACCGCGAGTAAAATTTCATCGCTTGCTGTAGGCGTAGCGGACGGCGCGGCCGCGGGCAGCGCGAAGCCCGTTGCGCCCAGAGGCATCGCGGCAGCGCGATGCAAACGCGCGCCCAACTCAGCCATCGCGGTGTCTTGATGGGCGCGTGCGATCAACGTCACGCCCGCGGGCAAACCATCGGCGCGAAACACGCTGGGCACGGCCAGCGCACAATAGTCGAGCAGATTGACGAAATTAGTGTAGTAACCCAGATTGGTGTTGGTCTGCAGCGGCGCGGCTTCCACTTGCGCCAGCGTGTAAATCGTGCCGCTGGTGGGCACGGCGAGTACATCGATGTCGCGCCAGATATCATCGCAGCGGCGCTTGAGTTCACGCAGCCGGTAAAACGCATCGAAGGTATCGGCCGCGTTCCACTTTTGCGCATTGGCGATCACTTGCCGCGTGACGGGATGGATATCCGTCGGGTGAGCTTCGAAAAACTCGCGTATCGCGGCGTAACGTTCGGCCACCCACGGCCCGTTGTAAAGCAGCCGGGCCACCTCGATAAACGGCGCAAAATCGATGTCGATTAGCGTTGCGCCCGCAAGCTTGAGCTTTTCCAATGCCAATTCGAAGGCTTCGCGCGCTAGCGCATCGCCGAAAAATTCGCGCTGCGCAGAGCGCGGCACGCCGCAGCGAAACGTCCGCCCTAGCGGCACTGTAGGCGCGCTATCGCTGCGCGCATAAATATCACCAGCATCGAAACCGCGCACACTCGCCAACACCGCGCTCGCATCCTCGCACGTCAACGCAAACACCGACACGCAATCGAGCGAGCGGCACGCCGGTACCACGCCGCGCGTGCTGACGATGCCCGGCGTGGGTTTCAGCCCCACCACGTTGTTAAACCCCGCCGGCACGCGGCCAGAGCCCGCGGTATCGGTGCCCAGCGCAAAACTTACCAAGCCTAATGCCACCGCAACCGCCGAACCGGAACTCGACCCGCCGGAAATGTACTCCGCGTTAACCGCGTTGCGGCACGCGCCGTAGGGCGAACGCGCGCCGACCAAGCCGGTGGCGAATTGATCGAGATTGGTTTTGCCGATGAGGATCGCGCCGGCTTCGAGCAAGCGCTGCACCGCGTGCGCACTCGCCGCCGGCGTGTAGGCATAAGCGGGGCATGCCGCGGTGGTCGGCACATCGGCGACATCGATGTTGTCTTTAACCGCGAACGGCACGCCGTAAAGCGGCAAATTTGCGCCCGCCGCGCGACGCGTTTCGACGGCTTGCGCTTGCGCGAGCGCGGCTTCCCGCGGCAACACATGGATCCAAATCGGATTGGCGGCGTGACGCGGAATTTCGGCGTGGACATCGTGCACCACTTGCGCGGGCGTTAACGTACCGCGCGCATATGCGTCGCGCAACGCGGCGAAACCAAGACTGTAGTTCGGCATGGCTGAGGCCTAATGAATGATGAGTATGCCCCCCAACACAAGCAATATGCGTGCCATCGTGGGTGCGCGTTGATACCTCACACACGAAAACAACTTATAAAAAATATTCAATAAAATCAGCTACTTACGATTTTCGTTGATTACGGCCAACGCCTGCGATCGCAGTGACGCCACGGCCACGGCCTCGCTGGCTCTAACCGCGCGCCAGAATCGTCATCACTTCGCGCAAGCCGTCGAGACAATCGCGCACCGCGCCGCGCGGCACGTTCGGCAGTTGAATGCGCGCGAGAATTTCCGTCACGCCCAACTCGTCGCGGTAGCGCTTGAATTGCGCCGCCACCGTCTGCGGCGAACCGATCGCGAAGGTCTCGGCGCCCCATCGGCGCAGATTGTCGAGCGAGTCGTTGTCGGGATAGCCGGGGTTCATCGCGCGATAAACCTGGCCGTATTCGTGGCGGATGCCATCCGCAAAAATTTCCCACGCCTTGGCATCGGTGTCGGCGACAAAGGTTTCGCGCCGCAACGGTTGTTCCCGCATCGGCGGCAAGCCTGCTGCCGCGCGCGCATCGCTGACAATCTTTTTCTGCCGAGCAAGTTCGGCGATGGTGGCGCCCGGCCACATGATCCAACTGTCGCCCAGGCGCGCCACGCGCGGCAGCGCCACGTCGCGAATCGCCGCGATCCACAGGGGGATCCCGCCGGGGTTCACCGGCAGCGGGCGAATTTGCGCGCCCTTGAAACGATAGTGGCCGTCGTCGCTATCAACGCGCTCGCCGGCGAGCAAGCGTTTCACCAGCATGATCGAGCGCTCGTACTGCGCGCCGCGCGCGGTGTACGGCACGCCGAAGCCGTCGTATTCGTTGCGCGCCCAGCCCAAACCGACGCCGAGTATCGCGCGCCCGCCCGACACATTGTCGAGCACCGCCGCCTGTTCCGCGACTGCGACCGGATGGTGCAGCGGCAGCACGCAAATGTCTGTGCCCACGCGCAGGTGCGTGGTAATCGCGGCGGCCGCGGCCGCCATTTGCATCGGCTGCGGAATCCAGCAATCCGCCATGAAGTGATGCTCGGAGAACAGCGCACAGGAAAAGCCGTGGCGATCGGCCCAGGCGATATCCGTCAGCGCATCGCGCATCACGTCGGCCGAGCGCTCGCCGGGCGCGACTTGTAGGCTGTAGTGCAAGCCGATTTTCATGGGTGCGCGTGAGGCAACCAGTAGGCAAACACTAGGCGTACTGCGCCAACACCCAACGCGCCGCCTCAAACAACAAGCGATCGTTGTTGCGCGCCGCGACGAGTTGCGCGCCCACCGGCAAACCGTTGGGCCCGGCAAACAGCGGCAGCGTCATGCACGGCACATGCGTGCTGGTCCACAACACGCAGTGCGAGGCGTTGCCGGTGTGGTTAAGCCCAATCGGCGCTTCGCCCGCCGCGGACGGCGCGAGCAGCACATCGTAGTCGTTGAAGATGTCGTGCAGCTTGCGTCGCATGCGCGCGAGGAAGCTGCGCGCATCGCGGTATTGTTCGAAGCTGCACGCGAGGCCATCTTTCAAGCGATTGTCGCGCAGCGTTTGGCTGATCATTTCGTAATGATGCTCGATCTCCCAGGTGCGGTTGCACGCGAATTCGAAGCTCGACACCCAGCGGTGCGCGTCGTCGATTTTTTTGAAGTCGCCCGGCAGCGTGACGTCGCTTACTTTCGCGCCTTGTTTCGCCAGCCCCGCCGCGCAGTTTTCCAGCGCGCGTTGCACGTAGTACTCGCATTGGTCCCAGAATGGCGTGCGGCAAAAGCCGATGCGCGGGGGATCGATCACCTTTGCTGCCAACGGCCGTGGCGACACGCCAAGCAATACATCGCGATACAACGCAATATCTTCTACCGAGCGCGCGATCAAGCCGACCGTGTCAAGCGAACCGGCAGCCTCCATCACGCCGTGACAACGAATATCGCCCCACGTCGGCCGATACCCGACGCAGCCGCAAAACGCCGCGGGACGAATCGTGGAGCCGGTGGTTTGCGTGCCTACGCCAAGCGGCACCATGTTATCCCCCACCGCCGCGCACGAGCCGCTCGACGAACCGCCAGGCGTGCGCGCGGGGTCACGCGGGTGCATAGTTTTGCCGGGGAAGCGATTGGCGAATTCAGTGGTCACCGTTTTGCCCATGATCAGCCCACCCGCGCGCCGCGTTAACGCCACCACCGCGGCATCGATGCGCGGCCGATGGCCTTTGTGGATCGGCGTGCCGTATTCGGTGGGCATGTCACAGGTGTCGATAATGTCCTTGATCGCCACCGGCACGCCTTGTAACGGGCCGACGTTGCCGCTGGCATCGAGCGCTTGCGCCTGTTTGATGACGAGATCGGGATCGAGAAAATGCCAGGCCTCCACGTGCGGCTCGCGCGCATCGATGTGATCGAGGCAAGCGCGCGCGACCGCTTCCGCAGTGGTTTGTTTGGCGGCGATGGCGGTGACGATTTCGCTGGCGGTGAGTTCGTTGAGCGGTTTCATCGGCATAAAAATATTCAATAAAATCAGATACTTAAATCAAAACCCCTTTTGACGCAGATTAACGCAGATTTTCGCAGATTAGTCTTTGGTTTTATCTGCGTTCATCTGCGTAAATTTGCGTCGAAGGTTTTTGAACTTAGCCCTTGTAAATCGGCACCGGCTGCGTAAAAAACGCATGCAGGATGTGATACACCATCATGTAGTTGATCTGCTGAAAACTCGCGTGCGAGATACCCGACATCACCGCGAATTGCTTGTCCGGATTCGGCAGCAGCTTGAAAAACTCGATCAGATCGTCAAAGCTCGCGATGCCGTCGAACTGCCCGCGCATGATGAGCGTGGGCCCGGTGATTTTTTCCGGATTGCACACCGGCAGCTTCGAGCACATATCAACATAAGTGCCGGTGGGCACGGAGTCATCCAGCGCCACCACTTGCTCGGCGAAGGCGTCGATCACCTTATCTTCAGCGCAGCCCGGATGATCGCGCGAGAACACCGACTGAATGAACGCGCGGTCGATGGGGCGACGGTTGACCTTGATGAACTCCGGCAGCTTCTTGGCGCGCTCGGCAAGCGTGGGGCTGCCCTTGCCGGTCCACACGAAGGCATCGAGTGCGAGCCGTGAAACGCGCTCCGGGCAGCGCTCGGCAAAACACGCCGCGCGCAGCGCGCCGGAGGAGATGCCATAGACCAGAAATGATTTGATGCCGCGCGTTTTGGCGATGTAATCGGTGGCGGCCACCAAATCGTCAACGCCGTTGGCAATATCAAAATTGATATTGCGCGATTTGTCGGAGCGGCCGTAGCCCTCCATATCCACGCACCAGGTGTCAAAGCCCTGCTCGACAAAATAATCCATCGCCGAGGAATGCGCCCGCCCCGGCACTTTCAGATCGAAGGTCGGCTGCGCGGCCATCGACGAACCGTGCACGAACAAAATCGCGGGCTTTTGCCCCGGCGTACCGGTATATTTTTCGTAGAGAAACAGTTTGACGTTGTTTTTTTGGGTCCAGTGGTCCTGGCCGTTGATCGCGACTGACATGAAGTATTCCGAAAGAAATTGCGAAGGAGCCGTGAGTCTAGGGCAGCGCCTTATCAAGGTCAAACCGCGGCAAGCCGCCGCGAAGCGTAGAATTACAAAGGCCCGATTAGCAACGTCATCGAACGAGGCCATCATGGATACCCCCGCCGCAGCGCTTAAGCACGATCCGGTTGTCAGCGCCTTTTGCGATTGGTCACGCGCACTCAAATGGGACGAGCTGCGCGCCGCCACGCACAAGGCAGTCAAGCACGAACTGCTGGATTACCTGGGCTGCATGATCGGTGGGCGCGCGCTGATGGGGTTGCCCGGCTGGGTGGCGGAACTCACCGAACGCGGCGGCCGTGCGGATGCCCACATCGCCGGCGCCGCCGCAGTGCCCGCACCGGTGGCGGCACTCGCCAACGGCTACTACGGCCACGTGCTCGAACTCGACGACACGCATGACGACGCGGTGCTGCACGCCGGCGCGGCGGCCATCCCAGCGGCGCTCGCCGCCGCGCAGTACCGCAAACTCGACGACCCGAAAAAGCTGCTCGAAGCGGTGCTGCTCGGCATCGAAGTGACTTGCCGCCTGGGCATGGCGACGAATCTTAACCTAGTGGACGGCGGCTGGATTTACACGCCGCTGTTGGGCCACTTCGGCGCCACCGCGGCGAGCGCACGGCTGCTTGAGGTCGATGACAACACCTTTCATCACGCCTTCGGTATCGCCTACAGCCTTGCCAGCGGCACGCATCAATCGAGCCGTGAGGGCGTTTCCACCAAGCATGCACAGCCGGGCTTTGCCGCGCACAATGGCGTCAACGCCGCGCTGATGGCCGCGCGCGGGCTGGATAGCGTCAGGCAAGTGTTTGTCGGCGAAGATGGCCTCGCGCGCGTGTTCTTACACGGCAAGTTCGACCTCGCGCGCGCCACGCGCCAACTCGGCGCCGAGTTTGAAACCGAACGCTTGTCGTTTAAACCTTATCCGTCGTGCCGCTTTACCCACCCGGTGGGCAGCGCCGCGCTGGCGCTTTACGCCAGGCTCGGCCCACGCGCGCATGAAGCCACCGCGCTCGACATCGAAATGGGCCCGCAAGCTTGGAACGTGGTGGGCCGCCCGGAACCCACGCGCATTTTCCCTGCGGCCAAAGTGACCGCGCAGTTTTCGGCATACTGGGTCGCAGCCGTCGCTTGGGCCTATGGCGAAGTAAGTCCGCTGCACGTGTTTAGCGAAGTGCCGCCCACGCCCGAGGTGCGGCGGTGGCTGGAACGCATCACTTGCAAGCCCTATGGTAAATCTTCCAGTGCCGACACGCGTGTCATCGGCGGCGCCACGCTCACCGTGCGCGGACCGTTCGGCATTGAAACGATCACGGTCAACGCGGCCAAGGGCCACCCGGACAATCCGTTCACCGATGATGAGGTGACCGGCAAATTCACGTCCAACGTCAAACTGGCGGGCTGGAGCGAGGAGCAAGCGCAAGACTTCGCGCGCTACGTGCTTGAACTCGATCGGCAAACCAGCCTCGCACCACTATATCAACAGCTCGCGCGTCCAGTCACGGCACGGCACATCGCTAAAGGCTCTTAGCGCCGCCCCATTTTTTCAGCACGGCAGCGATGTCGGTGATGCGAAACGGCTTCGCGACATAGTCATCCATGCCCACCGCAATGCAACGCTCGCGTTCGCCTTGCATGACATTGGCGGTAACCGCGACGATGGGGATGCGCGCGGCGTGCGCGGATTTCGCTTCCAACGCGCGGATCGCCGCGGTGGCGCCATAACCGTCCATCTCCGGCATGTGGCAATCCATCAGCACGAGGTCGAAGCCGCCTTCGGAAAAAAGCTTGACCGCCTCGACGCCGTTGTTCGCCACGCGCGTGCTGCAGCCTAACTTGGTCAATAGGGTTTGCGCGAGCAACTGATTGACTTGATTGTCTTCGGCCAATAGCACTCGCAGATTAAAGCTTGACGGCCGGGCCATATCCACCACCGCGTCAGCCGCCGGCGCCTCGATTGCCGGCGCCGCGAACACCGCGCAAAAGGTAGAGCCCTTGCCCGGCGTGGATTCGACCGTCAGTTCCCCGTCCATTAAGCGAACAATCTGATTGACAATCGCGAGCCCCAGACCGGTGCCGCCGTAACGGCGCGTGGTGGAGTCATCGGCTTGTAGAAAGGGCTCGAAGATACGCTGGATCGCCTCGGGAGCGATGCCGATGCCGCTATCGCGCACGGCAAAGCGCAGGTGCCCCGTGCTCGCCTTCGATAGATCGACGTAAATGATCCCTTGCTCGGTGAATTTCACCGCATTACTGATCAGATTGGCAAACACTTGCCGCAATCGCACCGGGTCGCTATTGACACGCGGCGGCACATCAACAGCCACATAGACCTGCAAGTCCACGCCCTTGGCCGCGGCGCGGGGCGCGAACAAATTGACGGTGTCGCGGGCGATTTCACCGGGACTGCACGGCACCAGATCCAATTCAAGTTGGCCCGACTGCATTTTGGAGAAATCGAGCACATCGTTGACCACGCTCAGCAGCGCCTCGCCCGATCGCTGCACCACTTCGATGTGTTGGCGTTGCTGCGCATCGAGCTTACTTTCCATCATCAAATCGACCATGCCGAGTATGCCATGCATGGGCGTACGAACTTCGTGGCTCATTTTCGCGAGGAAATCGGTTTTGGCCTGGTTGGCGGCTTCGGCCGCGGCGCGCGCCGCCTCCAGCGCGGCGTGCTCGCGCTGCAATTCAGCCGCGAAGCGCCGCTGCCGCGCTTCGCTTTCGACCAACTCGGAAACCTTGCGTTTAATTTCCTCGGCGAGCTTCTGGAAATCGCGCGTGAGCACGCCGATTTCGTCATTGCCGCGCGGCTCTAATTGCACATCATAGTTACCCGCGTGCAACTGGCGGCTCGCCTCGGTCAACTGCTTGAGCGGGCGCGTCAACAAATGGCTCAACAAGGCGAGCAACAGTGAAAACCCCACCAGGCCAGCCAGCCCGACCAGTATCGTGCGTTTGAGCAAGCGCCCACGCACCTCGTCGATCAACGCGCCGGACAAACCAAAATGCAGCACGCCCAGCTTTTGGCCTTCCATCATCAGCGGCGCCTTGAAGTCGAAACGCTTGCCGCCGTCGCTGGCGCGCACCGGTTGCGGCAGCGTGGTGTCGGGCTTCTCCGCGCCCACCGGCCAGCCGTCCTGGCCCACCGCACGGCCGGCGCTATCGCAAATAATAATGTAGGACACGCCCTGCTTGGCGCGTGCTTCGCGCGCTATGGCTTGCACGGTGGCGTAATCGCGTTGCGCCATCGGCGCCGCGAAAGCCGCGTTAAACAACGGCACGTCTTGTTGTGCCCGATTTTGCAGTTCGGAACGCAAATAGCTGTCGATCAGATTCGCGCTATTCCAAGTGAGCAGTGCAATGGAAACGATCTGGACGGCGATTCCGGCGATAATCAGCTTGCTGCGAAAGCTAAGCTTTTGCCACATGTTTACTTGGCTAGCCCCAATCCCGCGCGCGTGGCGTCAACAAACGCATCGAGCGTCGTGAGTTCGGCGGCCGCCACCTCGCGGATTTGGGCGAAGCCCGACAACGCAAAAAATTTCTTGCCTTCGTCGGTTTTGGGAAACTGCAAAATCAAGGCCTTGAGTTCCTGGCGCTCGGCCGCCGCCAACTGCGGATTGGCCAACACCAAAAATCCCGGCACCTTGGCGAATTCCGTGACGATCTTCAACGCCTTGCGCGTATCCTCGTGTATCGCGCGGAATTCGCCCATGCTCATGATGGCCAGGGGCGCTTCGCGCGAGCGTAACATTGCACCGAGGCTGTCGTCATTGCCGCCGCGCACGATCTTAAAGTCACGCTCTTGCTGCAAGCCCTGTTCGCGCAGCCACTGCAACCCGCGCAACGCGACCAGCGATTGCGGATTGGACATGGCGAGCGCCTTGCCCCTGATCTGCTCGACGCCAGCGTCTTTGTTTTCGATACCCGCCACCAACACGCCAGGAATCGGCGGCTCGTAGATCGCAATTGGCTCCCACTTGCCGTCGAATTGATTCACGCGCCCGACGTTGGCCGCGGTCACCACCATTTGATACTCGCCGCGCATGGTTGCCGCGGCAAACGCGCGAAAATCCGCCGCCGTGGCAATCTCTACCTTGCGTTTTAACGCTTGCTCGAAATAAACGCGCATCGGCTGATAATTCGCCAGGATCACGCGCGCACTGACATTGGGTAACACGCCGATGGTAAACACCGGCGGCGGCGTCTACGCACGCGCCATGCCGGCCAGGGCCGCGACACCGACGGCACACAACAACACGGCGCGCAAAACGCGCCATGGCCCAGCACGGTGTCTGGAAAACCCCATCATCTTAGCTCCCCCGCTCGATGAACGAGAGCAAATGCTAACACTTTGCCCCTACCAACCGTAGGTATTAGTTCACGGCTAATAAACCGCTTTTGCGCGGAAGTGTTCGTCGCGGTTGATGCTTTTGATCTTCATGTTATCGACCTTGTTACCGCGCAACACATCGATTTGGACTTCGACGCCGGCGTTGCCGGTTTTCCAAAGCCGCGTGTAAAAATCGGCCTGCCCCTTCAAGCCTTCGCCACCGATGCCGACAACAATGTCGCCGGCCTTGATCCCTGCGCGATCCGCCGGGCTTTCCGGCGACACCCGCACCACCAGCAGATTGCCGCCGATTTCCTGCGAATTGAGCCCCAGCCATGGGCGCGGCCTGGCGGTGGATTTGCCGTTGGCGATGAAATCACCAATCACCGGTTTGATCACGTCGATCGGCACAAACATATTGCCGGGCACGTTTTGCGCCGCGCCCAACGCGTTGCCCACCGCCAACGAGCCGATGCCAAGCAGCTTACCCTCGCGGCTCACCAACGCGGCACCTTGCCAATTGACCGTGGCGGGCGCGGTGAAAATCGCCTCATCCAAAATGTATTCCCAGTAACCGACGAAGCGGCGCTTGGACACCACGTACGCTGGCGCCACGCCGTCGTGGCCGACCACCAACACCATGTCGCGTGCCTTGGCCTCGGCGGAAACGCCCAGATCGATCGGTTTGACCGGCAACGGCACCAGTGAGCGCAACAAACCGAAACCGGTAGCGGTATCAAAGCCCACCACCAGCGCCGGATACACTTTGCCGTCGCTGGTGCTTAGCTCGACTTTTTCCGCTTCGGTGATGAGATAGCCGATGGTAAGCACCAGGCCGCTGGAATCGATCACCACCCCGGTGCCTTCGCGGTTGCGGCCCATCATGCGGCTGCTGCGCGCGCCCGCCATCGCCTGCGAGCGCACACGCACCACCGACAGGCTATCGACCGAGACATTGGGTTTGGCGAGAGGTGCCGCCGGTACCTCTGGCGCCTGGGGCACATCGGGCGCATCGGGCGCGCCCCCCTTCTGCGCGAGAACGGCACCCGTGCACAGCAGCAGCAATGCCAAGGTTATCGCTCTTGCCAACGCCCACACACCACGCACCCCAGTATCCACGATCATCTCCGAGCGGCGGCAACAAAGCACGGCAGATCCGCGCGCATGTTTTGTATGCTACGACGAAATGCGGGTTTTGGTAAGCGCAACCGGGATTCGCGCTAGAATGGTGCTCGCCCCGCTGATTTGCACCGCCAAAGCGCACATCAACGTATCAATTTCAGCAGCAACGATTGTTTAAAGGAGACAGCTCATGGATTTAGGACTCAAAGGCAAGGTCGCGGTGATTACCGGCGGCAGCGACGGCATCGGCAAAGCCACCGCGATCGTACTGGCGCGCGAAGGCGCCAAGGTGGTGATCTGCGCGCGCGGCCAGGAAAAACTCAAACAAACCGTGGCGCAAATCCGCAAGGAAGGCGGCGATGCGATGGCGGTGCAAGCCGACGTCACCAGTGATGCGGATGTCAATCGCCTGTTCGACGAAACCATCAAAAAATACGGCGGCGTCGATTTGCTGCTCAACAACGCGGGCCTGTCGCAACGCGGCAAGTTTTTGGAGATCGACGACAAGATGTGGCAGATCGACATCGACATCAAGGTCTACGGCGCGATTCGCTGCCTGCGCCGCGCGATTCCTGAAATGAAAAAACGCGGCGGCGGACGCATCGTCAACATCACCATTTCCAGCGCCAAGCAGCCGGGCGCGGGCTCGATGCCGACGTCATTGTCGCGCGCGGCGGGGCTGGTGATCACCAAGTCGCTATCAAAGGAATACGCGCCGGACAATATTCTGGTGAACACGGTGTGCATCGGCAAAATCAAATCGGGTCAGCACGACCGGCGCATGGTAAACAACAAGATCAGCCCGGAGAAGTATTACAACGACAACGCCAAGGACATCCCGATGGCGCGCTTTGGCGAAGCTGAAGAAGCCGCCAACGCGATCGTGTTTTTCATGTCCTCGATGGGCAGCTACGTCACCGGCAGCAGCTTGAATCTGGATGGCGGCACTTCGGGCGTCTTGTAAGCGCAGCAGGGTGTTTTTGTAAATACTTGATTTTAAACGACTTTTTATACTTTCCCAAACGCCCATGGCAAGCCGCCATGGGCGTTTTGTTTGCCGCGCGGATGCACTCACGCCGCGCTGTCACGCTGCGGCACAACGCTGCGTCAGGCGCCGGCGAGCCCCGTCAAGTAATGCGCGATCAACTGGCGCGTTTGCTCGGCGAGCCCGACGAACTTGCAGCCGAAGCTTGCGATCGGTCTGCCGTTAGCGTCTACGGCCTCGCGGCTGTGCTGCACCACCAGGTTAACGGGAATGCGCCCCACCCCGGGCAGCGTGATTTCACAGTTGCGCAGCGACTCGCCCGGCACCAGTTTGAGGTCGCGTTCGCCGTGCAGCAGCCCCACGCCACCGACACTCAAATTAACGATTTGCGCCTCCGCTTCGAGCACGCCCATGTTGAGCACGATCTTTAAGCTGTGCGGGCGCTGACGCTGATCGCGCCGGCGCTGAAAGCGCCAGAAAAACTCCGGGATCGGCATACCGACCACCGGCATGCCGTCAAGGTCAACCTTGGCGCACGCGCCCGCTTGAAACTCGATTTTGGAATCGTCAAAAGCGCAGCCCACCATCACCGTATCGGGCGGCGCCTTGAGGATCATCTGCCACTCCGGCGGGCACGCCAACAGCAGCGTGTTGCTTGCCTCGCCGACGAATATCAGCGAACTCTCCAGCGTGCATTGTGTGTTCAAAAACCGGATCGACAGCGGCGAGCCCTGCGTCATCATGGTGTTTAACACGCGCAGCACCACGCTTTTTGAGCGCACCAGGCCGTTCGAAGTCAAAGCACACGCGGCCTCAAGGTCGGGCGGCATGCGGGTTAGCGCGGCATGTGCAAGGGCGTCGGTCATGGCAATCTCGGAGTCGGTTAGAGTGCGGTCAACGCACGCCATTCTAGTAAGGAATGCACCGCGTTGATGCCCAACGCGTCGCGTTTTCGAGGGCAAGTGTGAACTGCGTCACACCGCGAACGGCGCAAAAGTCTCACTCTGACACACGTTACAAGCCCGTAACCGGCACGGTTTGAGCAGGGCGGGAGCAAGCGGAGAAAGGCCCGCGCAGGCGGCGACCGCGGATTGGTGCCGTTGGAGGGATTTGAACCCCCGACCTGACGCTTACGAAGCGCCTGCTCTACCAACTGAGCTACAACGGCGTGCGGGATAACCGCGGGGCGAAAAACCGAGGACGCGGATTCTACCACAGCGGGGTTTTGGCATCAGCGATGGTCGGCGCCCACCGCTTGCACCACCGATTTAAAGCCATCGCGCCCTAAACACGCCGCGAGCTTGCGCTTAACCCGCGCCACGAGCGCCGGCCCGCCGAATACCAGCGAGGAATACAGTTGCACCAGCGATGCGCCAGCGCGAATTTTCAGATAAGCGTCCTCCCCGCTCGCCACGCCGCCGCAGCCGATAATGGGAATTTTGCCGCCGGTGGCCCGGTACATTTTCGACAAGCATTGCGTGGCGAGCGGCATCAGCGGCGGGCCCGACAAGCCGCCGGTTTCGTTGGCGTAACGGCTGCGCAAACCCTCGGGCCGCGTCACCGTGGTGTTGCCGACGATGAGACCATCGATTCGGGTGGCCAATGCGACCTCGGCGATGTCTTGAATCTGCGCATCGTCCAGATCCGGCCCGACCTTGGCGAGCAGCGGCGGCGGTTTGCCAGGATCGGGCGCCGCCGCGCGCCGCGCCTGCAGCAAGCGATTCAACAAATCCTCGATCTGCGCGCGTGCCTGCAGGCTGCGCAGGCCCGGCGTGTTGGGCGAGGACACGTTACACACCAGATAATCGGCGAGGCCGCACACGCGCGTGATGCCCTTGGCGTAATCCGCGGCGGCATCCGCCGTGTCGCGATTCTTGCCGACATTGGCGCCGACGATGCCTGCGCGCTGGCGCGCTTGTAAACGCTTGGCGAAATAATCCAGCCCCTTGCTGTTAAAGCCAAAGCGATTGATCACCGCGTGATCCTCATCCAGGCGAAACAAGCGCGGCTTGGGGTTGCCCGGCTGCGGCTCAGGCGTGACGCTGCCCGCCTCGACAAAACCAAAGCCCAAATCGAGCATGGCATCGGTCACCTCGGCATCCTTGTCAAAACCCGCGGCGAGCCCCAGCGGATTTTTAAAGTTTAGCCCCCACACCGTGGTCGACAAAATCGCGTCGTCGTCATCCCCCGCGCGCGCGGCCAGCCCAAGTTTGAGTGCGCCGATCGCCGCGCGATGCGCCGTCTCGGGAGTGAGCAAGTGCAACAGCGGACGCGCCCAGCGGTAACCGTCCATTTTTGTAAGTATTTGATTTTATTGATTATTTTTTCGGCGCTAGTCGCTGCCAGCGCCCGCCGTACCGCCATGCGCCTTGGACCAGCCGCGCGGATCGTGGATGAATTTCTCCACCTCGGCGAGCATGTTGGCATCGAACGTATTCGCCGCCTTGGCCACCGCCAGCACGTCTTGCCAAGTGGCGAGCCAGTGCATTTTTACCCCCATGTCATCCAAGAGCTTCGCGCCTTGCGGAAAAATGTTGTAGTAAAAATTCACGAACACGTGATCGCATTTGCAGCCCGCCGCGCGCAGCGCCTTGCAAAAATTTACCTTGCTGCCGCCGTCAGTGGCGAGGTCTTCCACCAGCAGCACGCGCTGGCCCTCTTGCACCACGCCCTCGATTTGCGTGTTGCGGCCGAAGCCCTTGGGCTTTTTGCGCACGTATTGCATGGGCAGCATCATCCGATCGGCAAACCACGCGGCGTACGGAATGCCCGCGGTCTCGCCGCCCGCCACCGCGTCGAATTGCTCGAAGCCGGCGTTGCGATGGATGGTCGCCACGCCGAAATCGGTGAGCGTCTGGCGCACGCGCGGAAACGAAATCAGCCGCCGGCAATCGGTATACACCGGGCTCGCAAGCCCCGAGGTATAGATGTAGGGCTTCTCAGCCATGAATTGCACGGCGTTGACCTCGATCAGCATTTTCGCCGTGAGTTCGGCCATCACCTTTTTGTCCGGGAATCCGATGCCGTGCGCCATGCCTTCACCTTTTCGAGTCGGCTGTTAAACAGGCGGCATTTTACCGCTGGACGCGCGTGCGCGCCGATGGTTTACTACCACGCATGCCTGTCGCCGCCCCAGTTAAGTCCCTAAAACCGGTCGAGCCGTCGATCCTCGGCTTGCAGCGCGTGAAGCTACTCGAAGGCATACCCACGCCCGCGGTAGAGCAACTCGCGCAGCAATGCCGCTGGCGGCGCTACGCCGCCGATCAACGGGTGATTTCGCGCGAGGCGCAAGAGCGCGA
>VGIF01000106.1 GCA_016868015.1 Betaproteobacteria bacterium | reverse complement strand
TAGCGCGCCACGCAACGACGAAACGTCGTCAACGGAATGTGCTGCGTGAGTTGCGCGAACACGAGTTTGCCCAGGTTCATCGATATCTCCTGCGAGTGAGTTGCTCGCAGGATCGCAAATCGAGAAAACGCTGTTCAAATCGAGACCAGAAAAAATCATCTGTTATTTATTTACAATCAACCAATTAGCACGTTTCGGGCACTCAACGTCCGGACACTACTGGTATTTTTTAGCATGCCTACCAGCGAAGAGCCCAACTCGAACCTACCTTCACCACAAGTACCTGCGGTGCTGGTACTGGAGTTGGTGGATTTCGTCCGACTTATGGAAAGGCACCCGAATGACACAAGGCAACGATGGCACCGTCTGGTGGGCCAAGCGCGAAACGAGATTGTGCCTGCGCAGGGTAGCCGCCTACTTGAAACACGGGAAGGTTCGCTAGTGTTGGCGTTTGAGCAGGTACAAGCGGCGGTACACGCAGCTTTTGCCCTGCAGGGTATTTGCCGCACCCTCAACCACGATGTGCCTGACCAACGCCATTTTTGCGCGTGCGCCGGCATTGATGTGGGCGAAGTGCGCTTGAGTGGGCGAAAAGTCTCTGGCCCCGCGATGATCACCGCGGCGCGCTTGGTCGGGTCGGTGGCCGAGCCGGGCGACATCGTCGTCACCGAAGCAGTCCGTTCACAGATTATCTCGACGCTTGATGCCGAAACCGAAGACTTGGGTCTTTGCCATCTGCCACGGTTGAAAAGGCCGATAAGCGCCTACCGCGTAAAGCCAAGCGCATCACGCACCGGCATTCACCAGGACACCGCGCAGCCCGCATCGCCCGCGCCGCACTGGGCGGCGATCGTGATGATGGATGTGGTCGGATTCACCAGCCTAACCGAGCGCGATGAGCCTGCCACGTTGCGCCGTTGGGGCGCCCTGCTGAAATCGTGTATCGAGCCGGCGATGGCGCGCCATGAGGGCAAGGTGTTTCGAAAGCTTGGTGACGGCATGTTGGTGGCGTTCTCGGCCGCGCACGAGGCGCTAGCCTGCGTGCTCGAAATTCAAGGCAGCTTCGCGGCACAAGCGCACGAGCAGCCAGCGTTCAAGCTGCGTGCTGCCGTCCACGCCGGCGAAATTTCGGTATGGCACGGCGACTTGCAAGGCAATGCCGTCAATATCACCGCACGCCTGCAAGAATTTGCCGCGCCCGGCGGTATCGTGGTTTCCTCGACGATCGAAGCACTGGTGCGCGGCCGTGTGAACGAGCCGATGGAGGATATCGGCGAATTGAGCTTAAAAGGCATCGAACGGCGCGTGCACGCCTTTAGCCTGCTCGCGCTGCCGGCGTGGCTCCATGAAGCTCGGGGCCCGTCGATCGCCGTGTTGCCCTTCGCCGAGCACAGCAGCCGCGACGGCGGTTATTTCGGTGACGGCATCGTCGAAGACATCGTCAACGCATTGGCAACGGTGCCGGAACTGTTTGTCGTGTCGCGTGGTTCCACACTGGGGTTTCGTAGCGGCACGACCGATCTGCGTAAAGTTCGGCAAGACTTGGGCGTGCGCTACGTGCTCTCGGGCAGCGTGCGCCGCGCCAACGACCGCATGCGCATCGCGACCGAGCTTAGTGACTGCGAGAACTTCAGCGTGTTGTGGTCGGACCGGATCGACGGACAGTTCGGCGATATTTTCGACTTTCAAGACCGCGTGTCACAGCAAATCGTCGCCACCATCGCGCCTCACTTGCGAGAAGCCGAGATCCTGCGCATTTCGCGCAAACGGCCCGAGAGCCTGACCGCGTACGACTGTTTTCTGCGTGGTCTGGCTTTGGTCTACCAACTTGACCGGGAGCGGTTTGATAGCGCGCAGGCGATGTTCGCCCGCGCGATCGAACTGGACCCGCAGTACGCCGCGCCTTATGCCTACAGCGCGTTGTGGCATGCCGTGCGGATCGGACAAGGCTGGTCTAACGATTTATCCGCCGACCAAGCCGCGGTGACGCAGCTTGCGGCCGCCGCGGTCGAACGCGATCGCCTCGACGCATCCTCACTCGCCCTGTGCGGCCACGTGCGCTCTATATTGTTCAAGGATTTCCAAGGCGCGTTTGCGCTTTTTGACCGCGCTATTGCGGTGAGCCCCAATTCCGCCGTGGCCTGGACCAGATCGAGCCCAACCTACAGCTACGTCGGCGATTGGAAAGAAGGCCGCCGCCGCGGCGAACTTGGCTTGCGTTTGTCGCCGCTTGACCGCCACGTTTTCTTCACCTATACGGTGCTTTGTCTTGCCGCTTATACCGGTGCGGACTATGAAGACGCCATACATTGGGGCTGCCGCGCACAGTCGGAAAATCCCAATTTCACCGCTAATTTGCGCTTGTTATGCGCAGCATACGCGGCCGCGGGTCAAATCGAAGCCGCGCGTCAAGTTGCGGCCCAACTCCTTCGCGCCGAGCCCCGCTTTAGCGTCGAACGCTTTTGCGCAAATTACGCTTACAAAGAAGCGAAGCGGCGCGAACGCTTCGCCGCGCATCTGCGCACGGCAGGCTTACCCAGCTAAGCACTACGGGCTTAGACCTCATTACCCCACTTGCACGGAGGATCGCAAAATGAGTACCGCCAATGCCAATGCCAACGCCAACGCCAACGCCAACGCCAATGCGAATGCCAATGCGGGTCTAAGTCTTGCGGGCCTCACCGCCAGCAGTATTCGCTGCAACACCCACAAGATCGGCAAGGAAGCGTTTGTCGCGGACAGCGAAAATTACATCGTGCCCAAGCGGCCCCGTTCCGGCTACGCCCCCTACACCGCCCGCTGGGATGCCGAGCACAAGGCCTGGATCTACGTCAACGAGTACGTCAAGCACAATCCGCGCTGGTTGGCCCAATTGGAACCTGCGGCGAAAAAGGTTTGGTCCAAATGGAAAAACCGGGATGCCTTAAACGAAGCAGTCAAAGACATGATCGATTTCGCCGGGGAACGGGAAGATCGTTTCGCTGAAATCATCGATCAGCATGATGGGGAAGGCGCCATCAACTACTGGCTCGGCATGTTGGATATCGACCCGGCCAGGCATCCCAACACATTTTTGCTAATTCGCGTCGCCCGAAAAATCGGCGAGATGGCGGTGATGACTTTCAAGCATCATTTTAACGCCGCGCGGCCTTCGCAATTGTGCCCAGCGATTGTGCCCATGCTGGATCACCCCAGAACACCATCGTATCCGTCGGGTCACGCGCTGCAAGCCTATTTGATTTCGTGTGCGCTTGCCCGAGCGCTGCCCAACGTGCCGCAGTCAACCAGACCTGTGGCCTGGTTGCCGGCTAATACGCATAAAGGGCTCTTTGCCTTGTCGCGGCGCATCGCGGATAACCGCAAAATCGCCGGGTTACATTTCGACAAGGACAACGAAGCCGGATTCGTTTTGGCCAAAATCATTGACGATCGACTCGACCTACTCCCGACAGACAGCGAATACAAGAAGCTGTTATCCGCCGTAGCCAACGAACTGCCGCAATACAGGTAAAACCCACGGGTTGCGGTTTTCCGCCCAGGCAAACCGATCGAGGCAACCTTTTGAAGGAATAGCCACCATGAAGCCAGATAGCCGGTTTCTATCCCAACAATGGGCCTGGAGGCGGATCAAAGCGGAAATTCCGGCCTCGCAGCGCAACCAAGGCCCCGCAAAAACGCCCCCGGTTGTCGCTATCATCGACTCGGGCGTGGACGGCGGGCATGAAGACCTGCGGCCGTTTCTACTGCCCGCGCAGTCGGTATTGAATGGGGACACCCGTGACGACGACGAGCATGGCACGTTGCTGGCGGGCACGATATGTTTTGCAACCAACGATGTTTCGGCCAGCGCCCCGGAACTCAAAATCTTGCCGATCAAATTCTGCAGTCAGCAAGTGCCGCCTTCTGCCGACCGCGGCGCCCAAGCCATCAGGATGGCCGTCGACTACCCGGCAAGCGTGATCGTGTTGTCGTGGGATTGCGGTTTCGATACACCGAATTTACGTCAAGCCATCGAATACGCAGGCAAAAGAGGCGCAACGGTGGTAGTTGCGGCCGGCAACCACGCGATGAACAACGATTTGTATCCGAATTGGCCCGCCAATTATGGAAACCTGGACCATGTGATTACGGTGATGGCGAGCGATCGTCACGATGAGCGCGCTTCATTTTCCAGCTATGGCAATACCACGGTATACATTGCCGCACCTGGCGTAGATATTTTGAGCACCGTCCCTTACTACGGCCGCCCGGCCGCCGGCAACACGATCCCGCTAGGCTACCGGTTTCATCGCGGCAGTTCGGCGGCAACCGCTTACGTTGCCGGGTTGGTAGCATTGTTGCGCGCCCGCAATCCAAGCTGGACGCCGAAGGACGTCAAGCAGCGCCTGGGCGCTTCCGTGACCCCTCTGGCAAGCCTCAAGGGACTGTGCGTAACCGGCGGGATCATCAACCACCAGCTAGCATTCTCCCGCGTGTCCGCCGTCTGATCCGGACGGGACGAATCGCGCATGATCGCGGCTCGCTCAGCGATCTTGCAAACCTTTCGATCCCACCCACGTGCCGCTTCAATTGCGCTGCGTCGCCGCGCCATTGACCGCTGCCTCCCCGGACCGGCATGGATCCGTACCGGCGCGGCGAATACGAAAATGCGATAACGGCAGTTCCCGGCGTACCTCGGCCGCGTGCAGTCGAGTAAAATAGCCTTTCCCTTCGTCCATCAAAAGGAGAAATGCCATGGCCATCACCATGTCCGAAATCAGCCTGCCCGTGTTTATCCGCCACCTCGAAGGCCTGTCGATCGTGCTGAAAAAGGCCCAAGCGGTTTACGGCGAAAAAAAGTTGGATGAGAACTCGCTGCTCTCGCAACGCATGTATCCCGACATGTTCAGCTTCGCGCGCCAGGTGCAGGCGGCGACCGATCATGCGCGCAATTGCACGGCACTGTTGGCCGGCGTGGACGCGCCGCAAATGGCTATGAATGAAAAGTCGATCGCCGATTTGGTGGCGCGTGTGGATAACACAGTGGCGTGGCTAAAAAACGTCAAGCCCGCGCAGGTGGATGGCAGCGAAGGCAAGAGCGTCACGGTGAAAGCGGGCGATCGCGAGTTGCAATTCACCGGCATCGATTTGTTGTTGAAGCGTGCGTTACCGAATTTTTATTTCCACGCAACCACCGCCTACGACATGCTGCGCGCCAACGGGCTGGAAATCGGCAAGCGGCATTTCATGGGGAATCCGTAGTCGGTCGCCGATCCTGCGGCACATGAGATTCGTTTCCCTCTCCCCTACCCCTCTCCCGCACGCTGGAGAGGGGATTTTATGTAGGCAATCGTCATGAGTAGCTCTCCCAAAGAAATCCGCTACGCCCTGGCCCCCGAACGCCTGGGCCCGATGCAAGACAAAGATATGTCGCCGGCACAAAAGCAGGCGCAGGCGGCTGTCCTCGCCGGCCCGCGCGGGCACATGGGCGGGCCGTTTAGTGCGCTCCTGCGCAGCCCGGAGTTGATGAACCGCGTGCAAAAGGTCGGCGAGTATTTACGCTTTCACTGCCCGATTGAAAAACGCTTGGGGGAATTCGCCGCGATCATTGCGGCGCGCCATTGGTCGCAGCAATTCGAGTGGTGGGCGCACAAGCGCCAGGCGATCGAGGCGGGGTTGAAGCCCGAGATCGCGCAAGCGGTTGAAGAAGGCCGCCGCCCCAGCGGCATGCGCGAGGATGAAGAAGTGTTGTATGACTTTCTCACCGAGGCGTTAAAAAACCAGGGCGTGTGCGACGTGACCTACGCGCGCGCGGTCAAGCAGTTTGGCGAAGCGGGCATTATCGATTTGCTCGGCGTGGCGGGTTACTACGGCTTGCTTGCGCTGGTGATGAATGTGGCGCGCACGTCGGTGCCGGAGGGGCCGGCGCTGCCGTTGCCTGCTTTGCCGCTGCGCGCAACACCCACCTAAAAATCCAATTAAATCAAATACTTACGAAAACAGGCGCCGCACGCCCCCATGGAGAAAAAGTTGTTTAAAATCAAACACTTAGAAACTTTCGTCGGCGCGTTGACCGCCGCCGTCGGCTTTGCCGCCCACGCGCAAGACTACCCCGCCAAGCCGATTCGCATCGTTGTGCCCTTTCCCGCCGGCGGCGCGGTGGATACGCTGGCGCGCGCACTGGCCACGCCGCTGCAACGCTCGCTCGGCCAGAACGTTGTCATTGAAAACCGCACCGGCGCAAACACCGTGATCGGCACCGAGCAGGTGGCGCGCGCGCCGGCCGACGGCTACACCATGCTGCCGTATGACTCGTTAAAGGATTTCACCGGCGTCACGCGCCTGGTGTACAACCCGCTGATTTACTGTGCGCATCCCTCGCTGCCGGTCAAAAACATGAAGGACTTGGTAGCGCTTGCTAAAAAGCACCCGGGCGAACTCACCTGGGGCGTGTCGAGCATCATCGGCGGCGGGCGTATCGCGGGCGAGCTGTTTCACGACCTCGCCGGCATCAAGATGATCAACGTGCCCTACGGCGGCGGTGCGCCGGCAACCGTGGCGCTGCTCGGCGGCCACACCAGTTTGCTGGTGGGTAACGTGCTCGATTGCTCGCAGCATATCGGTAATGGCCGCGTGCGCGGCGTTGCCGTCACCTCGTTAAAGCGCGCGGATATTTTGCCGCAGGTGGCGACCATCGCCGAATCGGGCTGGCCCGGCTTTGAAGCGCTTAACTGGTTTGGCGCCGTGGTGCGCGCGGGCACGCCGCGCACGGTAGTGGACAGGCTTTCCAATGAAATCGGCAAAGCGCTGCAACTGCCCGAAGTGCGCGATATCTTCGCCAAGCAAGGCTTCACCATTGGCAATATGTCGCCGGCGCAGTTCGACGCCTACATCCTCAATTAGATGGGCCGTAACGAGAAAATATTGAAAAAGCTCAATCTCAAGATCAATTAAGCCGCTATCGCGATTTTCGTAGGGTGCAGGCGCGCCGCGTGCGCCGTAACCTACCTTGCGCGAACTGTCATCGCGCGAACGGTGGGTTGCGCGTAGCCTGTCCTGAGCTTGGTCGAAGGGCTGCAACCCATCAAGCCCACATGAAATTAGATCACGCCCTCGGCCTTCAGCGCCTGAATCTCCGCCGCGCCATACCCCAGGCTCTTTAGCACTTCCTCATTGTGCTCGCCAAACCCCGGCGGTGGGCTCGTCACTTGCGGCCCGCCGTGCGCGAACTTAAACGCCATCACCGGCACGGTGAGGTCCTTGCCTTTGTAGCCCGGCGGCGCTTTGTGGGTGTGAAAAATATTGCGGGTTTTGAATTGCGGGTCGTGCACCGACTCGGAAATTTTGCGCGTGCGCGTCGCGGGCACATGTTTGCTTTGTAAATAATCTTCCCACTCCTGCGCGGTTTTGGTTTTGATGATTTCCTCCACCACGCGCGTGTGCTCGGCGTAATTTTCGCGGCGCTCTTTGTAGCTCGATTGCTTGGCGATATCGGGGCGGCCGATGGCGTTAAAAAAGCGTTCGTGCTGGCCCTTGTTGCTGGCGGCGATCATCATGTACGCGTCTTTGGCCATGTAGCCTTGGCTGCTCGCGTGCTCCATGCGATTGCCGTTGGGGCTGGGCTCCTTGCCGGTGTAAAAATAATTGGTCAAGTGCGAGCCCATCAACATCATCGCCACGTCGAGCATGGCACTATCAATATATTGGCCCTCGCCGGTACGCTCGCGCTGGAACAACGCGGCCGATAACGCAAACGCGTTCATGGTGCCCACGGCATAGTCGATCACCGGCGAGCCGACCTTGATCGGGTTCACTTCCTTGGTGCCGGTGGTGCGCATCATGCCGGAACTCGATTGAATCGCGTGATCGTACGCCGTCATGTGCCCGCGCGGGCCGTCCTGGCCAAAGGCCGTCATCGAGGCATAAATCAGCTTCGGGTTGATCTTGGATAAGTCCTCGTAACCCAAGCCCAGTTTTTTAAACGCGCCGGCGCGATAGTTTTCGATGAATACATCGGCGTCCTTCACCAGCTTTTTGATGATCTCCTGCCCCTTGGCGGTTTTGAGATTCACCGTGATCGAGCGCTTGTTCGAGGCTTGCGTGGCGAACTGCAAACCCATTTTCGCTTCACCCAAATCGTGATCGCTACCGCCCTCGCGACTTTGATCGCACTCGTGCGGATCTTCCACCTTGATCACGTCCGCACCCAGCAGCGCGAGTTGATACGCGGCAAATGGCCCGGCCAACACGTGCGTCACATCGATGATTTTGATGCCCTCAAAAGGTCTCATAAAATATCCTTTTAAATCAATTACTTACATAATACCTGCGGCGGTTCGCATGAACAGGCGAGACGCATGATGCGAGGATGAAGCGAAGACAATCTGTAATATCATGCGATGCACTCAAATTTAGCACGCACGCGCGGTGCGTGCATTCGGACATTCACTATATGAAGCGATTGATCGTCGCGCTGACCGGCGCATCCGGCGTGATTTACGGCATACGCGCGCTGGAGATTTTGCGTGCAGTGAAGGACATCGAATCGCACGTGATTTTGTCGCCCGCCGCCGCGCGCACCATCGCCGAGGAAACCGATCGCGACATCGAGTCGGTCAAAAAACTCGCCAATGTCATCTACAACCACAAAGACATCGGTGCCGCAATCTCCAGCGGCTCGTTTAAAACCGAAGGCATGCTGGTGGCGCCCTGCTCGGTGAAAACCTTGTCCGGCATCGCCAACTGTTTTGACGAAGGGCTGGTGGTGCGCGCCGCCGACGTGTGCTTGAAAGAGCGCCGCCGCGTGGTGCTGATTTTTCGTGAAACACCGCTGCACGCGGGCCACATCCGTTTGATGGAACAAGCCACATTAAACGGCGCCATCGTCATGCCGCCGGTGCCGGGCTTTTACAGCAAGCCCAAATCAGTGGACGACCTGGTGACGCAAAGCGTGGGCCGCGCGCTCGATCTGCTCGGCATCGACGCCGGCGTGGTCAAGCGCTGGAAAGACGACGCGCCGCGAAAAACGCGGCTGCCGCGTACGCGCTAAAGCGCGTTATGCCCTTTAGTGGCAATGTATTTTCGCTCACCCCTGCTCCTCCCGATGGGAGGGGCAGGGGTGAGGGATGAGACGCCACACTAGATTCGCGGCATGCGCCGCGCCTTCTGGATCACGGCGTCTCTCCCGTGGGAGAGCGCTTATGATGACTGCGAAGATAATACAACCGATAAACGGTTAACCCGTTAGCCCTTCTGGCCTTCCAGCAACAACTGCGCGACTTCCGGCGCGAGTTTTGCCGCGCGTTCGTCAAGCTGCTCTGACGTCAGATTGGCGATCGGATGCTGCGTTTCGAGATAACGGAAGCCTTCCAATCCCCAAGTGCGCGCCATGGCGTTGCCGGTAGCACGGAACAGGTGAGTAATGATCGAGGCCGAGGGAATGCCTTGCTGTTCAAACACGATGCTGTCGAGCACACTGCCCGAGCTGCATGACCCTCAGTCGCCGACGCCGGCGACAATCACATCGACGTTGCCTTTATAGTCGTCGATGATCGCCTGATGTGGCGCCGCGCCGGAACTGGTCTTGCGACGTATCAAATGCGATACGGTGCCGTGTTCCTTGGCGAGAATATCGGCAATACGCAGCAGCAACTGATCGGAGTTGTGTTTGGTATTGTCGATGAGGCCGACCCGCAGGCCGTTGAGAGATTTCGGACGCGGCGCGTAATTAATGCGCCGCCCCATGACCTCGGTGGTGGGATCTAAGATTTGCACTGGCATAGGCGCGCTCCTTTCGTTAAAAAACCAACAACTCTTGCCACAGATTAACACAGATGAACACAGACTAACCTCGCGCGGGTTTACGCCTCACGCCTCCCGCCTCACGCAGTTTTGATTTCGCGCGTAACACTTTGCGAGCCGTTCTTACCGCCCCACCCTGGGATAAAGCTCGATTGCACACCGACGATGCCGCCGGCCGCAATCACCAGAAAATCTTGCGGTGTTTCCACCAGCGTCACCAGGGTTTTCTCGTCATCCGGCGTAATGTCACCCGCCGCGATGTGGATGTGCTTGTACTCGGCAAGCGAGCCTTTGGAATGTTCGTAGCAATAATTCTGCACCTGCTCGCGCGTCCACCCGGCTTTCTTGATCGTCAACTGATGCTCTCCTGGGAAGATCAACGCGTATTGCGGTTTGCGATTGGTGCCGGCCGAAATGCGCATGTTGGCGCACATGGTTTCCAAAATGCCTTCCGGATGAGCACTCAATTGATTAGAAATCTGATGCGGCGCCAACGCGGCAAACACGGTCACCGCGTTTTGATCCCTGCTCAATCCGCGTGTGGTGTGAAACGGCGGCCACGGGCTCGAATCGGTTTCGTTCTCGGCGATGCAAAACGAATACTTGCCGCCGTGGCCCATGCTGCTGCGATCGAGTTCGCCGGGCAGGGTGCCAATCACATTGCGCATAACCAAGCGGATCGCGCGGCCTATCGTCGCATTCGCGCGCCAACCGGGCCCAAACAAATTGTCGCCGGAATTCATATTAAGCTTTTTCGCGATCGGGCCGTTCACCAGCATAAACACCGCCGAGCCGCCGGTGCTGGTGGCCGGGCCGTGATAACCGTATTTGGGGTCGGCCAAGGCTTCAACCGCCGTGGCCACCACCGGCATGTATTCGGGCAAACACCCCGCCATCACCGCGTTGATCGCGACTTTTTCCGCCGTCACTTTGACTTGGCGGTTTTCGATAAACGCCAGTTGATGCGTCGGATCGAGCTTGGCCGCCGCCAACATTTTTTCCACGCGATCCGCCGTGGGCGGCACTACCGGCAGACCATCGGTCCAGCCGTTGGCGTAACACATATCGATTGCATCGCCAATATCCTTGGCATCATGCCGCCGTGCTTTGAGTTCCATGGTAGATATCCCGTCGCCTTGTAATGAGTAATTTTATCGAAAGCGTCGCGCTAATCGCGGCTCAAGTCAAGCAGTATTGCGCACCGGAACGCTCGCAGATCTCGCGAATTTGCATGTCGAGTTTTTCCGGAATCGGAATGCCACTTTTGAGCCGGCGCTCGCGTTCTGCGGCCTCCGGGTCGCCCGCCACCAGCACGGGTTTGGATGGATCGAGCGGCGGTGTGGCGTGCAAAATGTCGATCACCTCGTCGAGATCGTTTTCGAACTCGCCCTCGCCTCGAAACGCTTTCGGGTCGATCGCTAGAAAAAAATGGCCGATGTTGTCCGGGTCTTTATCGCCCTGGGTTTTTTCGCGGATCGGCGAAAAGCTGCCGCCGTTTAGCGTGCCGCCGAGGATGTGCGCCATCATCGCCAGGCCATAACCCTTGTAACTCGCCATCACCTCGCTGCCGCCCAGCGGCGTGATGCCGCCGGATTTGCTACCGTCGTTCATCATTTGCCGCGCCTGGGCGGGATCGAGCACGGTGTTGCCCGCGCCGTCGATCACCCAGCCTTCGGGCAGTTTTTTATTGTTGAGATCGTAGACTTTCACCTTGTTGGCGGCGGAAGTGGTCGTCGCCATGTCGAGCGTGAACGGGCGGTTGCGTTTGGCCGGTGCGGAAAACGCAATTGGGTTGGTGCCCAGCACCGGAATCTTGCCGCGCGTGGGCACCATGGTGATGCCGCGCGTGGCGCTGGTGACCATGCCGATCACGCCCTGCTTGCTGGCGATGCGCGCGTACACCCCAGTGGCGCCGAAGTGATGCGAGTTGCGCACGCCGACGCCAGCGACGCCGATTTTCAACGCTTTATCGATCGCGAGATTCATCGCGAACACCGACACCGGATGGCCCAGCCCTGCTTGCCCGTCGATCAGCGCCATCGCCGGCGTTTCGCGGATGATCTTAGGCTTGGCGGTCACGTTAAGCTTGCCTTCGCGCTTGCGCGCCTCGTACGTCATCAGCATCGATATGCCATGCGAATCAACGCCCAACAAATCGGTTTCCACCATCGCCTCGGCGGTGGTTTGCACCAAATCCTCCGCCATGTCCCAGGCGCGCAGGATGTTGACGATTTGCTGGCGTACGCGGTCGTGAGTGACGTTCATGAAGGCTCCGAGAGTGAATGCATTGAGTGAACGGGTAATTTAACACTCGCAGAAATGCGCCGCTACTTCGCGCCACGATCCCCCGCCAACTCACGCGGCCGCATCCACTGAAACATCGCGAGCGCCGCCAGCATCAACACCGCCACCAGCCCAAACGCCACGCCCCACGCCAAGCGCGACATGCCACCCGCGAGATCGAGCGTATAGCCAATGATGATCGGGCCGACGAAGCCTCCCGAATACCCCAACATCGAATGCACCGCCAGCGTCGCGCCGCGGCGTGACGGTTCCGCGGTGCCGGCGGCGCCCGCGGTAAGCGACGACGAATCGAGCCACACCACAAACCCGTAAAGCAGCAGCAATACCACCGCCACCCAGTACGACCACGTGCCGACCAAGCCGAGGCACGCGGCGATCGTGATCGAACCCATCATCGCCACCGCGATCAGCCGTCGCCGCCCCCAGCGTATCGCCGCTTCGTTGCCGAGCACGCTCGCCGCGGTGCCGAGCAAACCCAACGCGGTCAGCACGAAATTCGGCGAAAAGCGCGCCTCGCTGCCGGTGCTCACCGCGACATAAGCGAGAAACGCCACGCCCCAGCCACGCAACGCGTTCATCTCCAGCGTGTGGATGCAGTACGCGCTGGCGTACGCCATCGCCGAGCGGTTGCGAAACACCGGGCGAAAATCGAATAACGCTTGCCCCGCTTTAGCGCGCGGCGCGAATGCCTTACGCGGCGGCACCAGCAGCGCTACCAGCAGCCACGCGATAATCGCCGTGCCCGCGGCAACCACAAACGCCGCTTGCCAGCCGAAGCCTTGCGTAAGCAAGTCCGCGCATGCAAAAGACATTGCCCCCGATACGCCCACACCCGCGGCGTGGCCCGCGGTGGCGCGCGACATCAGTTTTTCATCAACATGGTCGGACAGCAGTTTCAAGCCGGTCATATAGGTGCCGGCCCAGCCGATGCCGGCTAACCCGCGCAGCAGCAATGCCGACCAAAAGCCGTCTGCTATTAGACCGAACAACAAATGCGCCGTGACGGTGCAGGCGACGCCGAACAAATAAACCAGCCGCGCATCGATGCGATCGGTCAACGTCACCAGGATCGGCACCGCGACCAAGTAAGTGCCGTAAAACATCGCGGTGATCCAACCCGCTTCGCTGTTAGTCAGTTGCCACAGCGGCATCATCTGCGGCAGCAGCGCCGGCCAGAAATACGCGCCGAGCTGCACAAACACTTGCGCAATGCACACCAGCGCGACCAGGCGCATGCCGGTGAAACGGTGCGTGGATGCTTCGCTCATGACGCGGCGTTACACCATGGTCGCGCCGCCATTCGCATCCAGGGTTACGCCGGTGATGTACGAAGCTTCGGGGCTTGCGAGAAACACCACTGCTGCTGCGATTTCCTCGGGCTTGGCAAGCCGCCCCAGGGGCGTGGTTTTTTCGATATGCACGATGCGTTCCGGCGAGCGTATGTTCAAGGTGCGCGGCGTCAACACATTCGCCGGCGCCACCGCGTTCACCGTGATGCCGTGTTTGCCCAGATCGAGCGCCGCCTGCCGCGTCAGCGCGAGTATGCCGCCTTTAGCCGCGGTGTAATGCGGCGGATTCGGGTTGACGCCGCTCCTCGCGGCCATGCTGGAGAGCGTGACAAAGCGTCCGTACTTCGCCGCCATCATCAACGGCGCGGCTGCCTTCAGCAGATAAAACATCGAGCGCAGGTTGGAATTCACCACCGCGTCCCAAGCGTCCACCGGGCAGTCAATCAAGTTTACGTATTGCGGAAAGCCGCCGGCGCTGTGCACCACCACATCGAGCCGGCCCGCGCTGACGTGCGCGGCGGCTACGGCGTGTTGCGTCGCTTCCCAGCTCATTAAATCGACCACGCACGGCATCGCATCGCCGCCCTCGGCCGCGATGGCACTTGCGACGCGCGCGGCGCCCTCTGCGTTGATGTCCATCACACCGACGCGTGCACCGCGCCGCGCGAGTTCACGCGCACTCGCTTCGCCAATGCCGGTGGCCGCACCGGTGACCAGCGCGAACTGCCCGGCAAAATTTTTTGCTGAATTCATATGGTGAGTTCCCCTGTGCGCTTGCCGGCGCAATATACCGTATATTTCAAACTTCCCGATTCAATATGCTCAAAGGCCCAACATGACGGCAAAAAAGCGCGCAGCCCGTCAATCCAAACGCATCGACGTACACAGCCACGTGGTACCGAAGGAAATGCTAGACGCGCTCGCCGCACGGCCTAAACGTTTCGGTATGCGCTACGTCGATGGTGGCACGCACCGCCGGCTTGCCAAAGATGGCGGCGGCGGGCAACCGGTGTTCGACGAGTTTTACGACGCCGCGGCCAAGGTCAAAGGCATGGACCGCAAGGGCCTCGACGTGTCGATGATTTCCGCCGCGCCAATCGTGTTTTTTTACTGGCTCGATGCCGACGCCGGGCTCGAAGCCGCGCGACTCGTCAACGACGGCATCGCCAACATGGTGCGCGCGTTTCCCGAGCGGCTGATGGGCATGGGCACGCTGCCGATGCAGCACCCGGATGCGGCAGTGGCCGAGCTGGAGCGCATCGTCGAGCAACACGGCTTTCGCGCGGTGGAGTTGGGCACCTCGGTGGGCGAGGAACAAGTCGCCGACAAACGCTTTCGCGCGGTGTTAAAGCGCGCGCAGGAACTCGATGTGTTCATTTTCGCACACCCGTATTCGGGCTCCGAGGTATGCAATCTCGACGATTATTATCTGTCCAATCTCATCGGCAACCCGTTGCAATCGACCATCATGGTGTCGCACCTGATGTTTAGCGGCGTGCTGGATGAATTGAAAAAACTGCGTATCTGTCTCGCCCACGGCGGCGGTTATGTGCCGTATCAAATCGGCCGCTTCAATCACGGCCACAAGGTGCGCAAGGAAACGCGCGCCAACACCAAGACCACGCCCAACGCGCTGCTGCGGCGTTTTTATTACGACGCGTTAACCCACGATGCGCGCGCGCTGCGTTACTTGATCGACCTGGTCGGCGCGGACCGCGTGGTGATCGGCACCGATGCGCCGTTCGATATGGGCGAACACGATCCGATTGGCATGATCGGTAAAGTGAAAGGACTTACCGCGCGCGAGCGTGAACAGATTTTTTGCAGGACACCGCTGAAATTGATTGGAAAATCCAAATAACTTAAGTATTTGATTTTATTGAGTATTTTATGAGGCTTTTCCGTGACCTGTCTTCGTATGATTGAACCACCGTTCGCCCTGAGCCTGTCGAAGGGCGATGAAGTGCGCTCGGGCTTCGACAGGCTCAGCCCGAACGGATATACAACTACGCATGGACGCAGCTTGGTAGTTCTGTGCGCGGCCTTTGTTGCGCCAATACCGCTACTCACCCACGCCCAAGCCCCCTACCCCAGCAAGCCCATCCGCATGATCGTGCCGCTCGCCGCCGGCGGCCCCAGTGACACCACCGCGCGCATCATCGCGCCGAAATTGAGTGAGGCCATCGGCCAAAACGTCATCGTCGACAACCGCCCCGGCGCCAGCGGCATCATCGGCACCGAGATCACTTTGAAGTCGCCGCCCGATGGCCACACCATCATGCTGGTGTCGAACACGATTTCTTTGA